>VBPC01000122.1 GCA_005887895.1 Candidatus Rokuibacteriota bacterium | reverse complement strand
GCGTCCAGGCCGGCGTCTTCGCGATCTTCGACCTCGACGCCGTGTCCAAGGACCTCATCAACGCGGACTACTTCGTGGCGCTCCCGTTCGGCTTCCGGCGCGGGGATCTCTCGGGGCTGCTGCGCGTCTTCCACCAGTCGAGCCACCTCGGCGACGAGTTCCTGCTGCGGACCCGCTCCCAGCGCATCAACCTCAGCTACGAGGGGCTCGACGGCAAGGTCTCCTACGAGTTCTGGGGCGACGCCCTGCGCGTGTACGGCGGCGCCGGCTACCTCTTCGATCGGGACCCGGCCAGCATCCAGCCGTGGTCGCTCCAGTACGGCGCGGAGTTCGCGAGCCCGTGGCCGTCGCGCAACGCCGGCTGGCGGCCGATCGCCGCCGTCGACTTCCAGCACCGCGAGGAGAACGAGTGGTCGATGGACTTCTCGGCGCGGGCCGGCGTGCAGCTGGACGGCGTGCTGGCCTCGCGCAACATGCAGATCCTGTTCGAGTACTTCTTCGGCCACTCGCCCAACGGCCAGTTCTTCAAGAGCAAGATCGAATACATCGGCCTCGGCGCCCACTTCCACTTCTGAGCGGGTTCCCCTTTGATAGAAATAGCGATGCACCAGGATCTCCGTTCCTTCATCTCCGCCTACGCCAGCGCCTTCCCCGCGGAGGTCGTGCACGTCCGCGAGCCGATCTCCGCCGACTACGAGATCATGGCGCTCGTCCTCGAATACGAGCGGCGCCGGCGCTTCCCCATCCTCGTCCTCGAGCAGGTCCGCGGCTTCGACGTGCCGATCGTGTGCAACGTGATCGCCAGCCGCCGCGCGCTGGCCTTCGCGCTCGGCGTGCCGGAGGCGCAGCTGGCGCTCGAGTACTCCCGGCGTCTCAAGGATCCGATCAAGCCGGTCACGGTGGGCGACCCGCCGTTCCGGCGGCGCGTCCTGACGGGCCCCGAGCTCGACCTGGCCCGGCTGCCGATTCCGGCGTACTTTCCGGGCGATGCCGGCCGCTACCTCACGGCCGGCATGCTGGTGGCTCGCGATCCCGACACCGGCGTCGAGACGGAGGGCTATCACCGCTTCCAGCTCAAGGGCCGCGACCGGATGGGCGTGAGCCTCCACTCGCGCCGCCGCATGTTCGAGTACCAGCGCCGCGCCGAGGCGCGCGGACAGCCGCTGCCGTGCGCGATCGCGCTCGGCCTGCACCCGCTCGTCTCGATGGGCTCGCTCGCCTATCCTCCGGCCGACGTCGGCAAGTTCGAGGTCGTGGGCGGCCTGCTCGGCCAGCCGCTCGAGGTCGCGCCGTGCACGAGCATCGATCTGCACGTGCCGGCGGCGGCGGAGATCGTCATCGAGGGCGAGATCCTGCCGGGCGTGCGCGAGCCGGAAGGTCCGTTCGGCGAGTTCACCGGCTATTTCTCGCGCCGCTCGACGGAACACGTGTTCGTGGCCCGGGCGATCGCCATGCGTGAGCGGCCGTGGTTCCAGTCGATCGGCTCCGGCCGGGCCGGCGACCACATCACCACGCTGGGCCTCGTGCGCGAGGCCGAGATCCACAACGCGCTCAGCCGCGTCATCCCCAACGTCGCCGGCGTGCACGTGCCGCTGTCGGGCACGTCGTCGTTCACCGCCTACGTCGCGATCAAGCAGGGGCGGCCCGGCGAGGCCAAGCACGTGATCCCGATCGTGCTCGGCGTCGACCACTACCTGAAGCTGGTGATCGTGGTCGACGACGACGTCGACGTCTTCGACGAGTCGGACGTGATGTGGGCGGTGGCCACCCGCATGCAGGCCGATCGTGACCTGGTCGTGATCGGCGGCAGCCTCGGCGCGATGCTCGATCCCAGCGCCGACGACCGCGGCGTCACCGCCAAGCTCGGCATCGACGCCACCCGGCCGTTCGGCGAGCCGTTCGGCGAGAAGCTCGTGATGGACCCCGCGCGGATGGCGTGGGCCCGCGCGCTCGTCGAGCGCCTCGGCGGCTGACCGCGAACGCCGCGGTCGGCCGCCGGGGCGCCGTGGCGCTCAGGCCTTGAGGTACTTGGTGAACCAGCCGGTGCAGCGCTTCCAGGCGTCCTCGGCCGCTTCCTTGTTGTAGGACGGCCGGTAGTCGGCGTGAAAGCCGTGGCCGGCGCCCGGGTAGATCACGCTGTCGACGTCCTTGTCGTGCTGCTTGACCATGTCGATGAACTTCTTCGCATCGTCCGGTGAGGGGCCCGTGTCCTTCTCGCCGTAGAGCCCGAGCAGCGGGATGTGGATGTCCTTGGCGACGTCGAAGCCGGTCACGGGGCCGCTGGCGCTCTGGTAGGGCCGTGCCGGCGGCCCGTACCAGGCCACGGCCGCCTTCATGTCGTGGTTGGTCGCCGCCACCTGGTAGGTCGTCGACCCGCCCCAGCACCAGCCGGTCACCCCGATCTGGTCGGCCTTCACGCCGGGCCGCGTCTTGGCCCAGTCGACCGCGGCCTTGAGGTCACCCAGCGTCTGCTCGCGCTTCTGCGCCAGCACGATCTTCAGCACGTCCTGGATGTTCGGCAGCTGGGCCACGCCGCCCTCGCGGGCGAACAGCTCCGGCGCGATGGCGTGGAAGCCGGCCTTCGCGAAGCGACGCGTGGAGTCCTTGATGTACTCGTGGACGCCCCAGATCTCCGAGATCACCAGCACGATCGGGTGGTCCTTGCCCGTCGCGGGCCGCGCCTCGTAGACGGGGACGTTGAAGCCGCCCACCGGAACGGCCTGGTCGCCGGCCACCAGCCCCTCGGTATCGGTCTTGATCGCCTGGGCCAGCACTTTCTCCACGCTCATTGCGTAGCCGGCGAAGGTCGAGCCCGCCACGATCATCTCGCGGCGCGTCAGTCCGGTTTCGGTCGGTACGGCCATGGGTTCCTCCTCGAAAGGTTTTGTGCCCGAGTCGTGGACAGGCTGAATCATACTATGGCGTACGAGCCGCCTTTTCGAGGGCTTGCGTGCCATCGCAGGAGGTCGCATGGATCTGATCGAGGCGAAGAGCCGCATCGCCGAGGCTCTGGTGGAGTCGATCTTCCGCCGCGCGAGGTACGAGGTCGCGCCGTTTCGCTCCAGCGCGTCCCTGCCCCTGCGCTTCGGCCGGGAAGACTTCTCCCCGGACTTCCGGGTCACCCAGACCACCACCGACAACGAGGAGCGGGCGTTCCTCATCGAGGTGAAGTACCGGCCGTCGGTCGAGCAGTTCATCTCCGTCGAGAACCAGCGCGGCGACAAGTCGATCTTCTACACGGCGCGGCGGCAGTGGCCGAACGTGTACTTCGTGCTGGTCACCGAGCGACCGGACGCCGGCCGCTCGTGCTTCCAGACGCTCGGCTTCGAGACGGTGCGCAGCGGCGAGAAGCTCCGCACCATCGATCTCGCCGAGGTCAAGGAGTTCGGCCTCTTCCCCCACAACGTCGAGGACCACGAAGAGCTCGTCCGGCGCATCTTCGAGCTGCTGGCGGCGTGATCCGCCCCTCTCGACCGCTATAGCGCCCGCCACACCAGCCAGGCGCCCAGCAGCGTCAGAAAAACGAGGACGGCGCGGTTGAAGCTGCGCTGATCCAGGCGGTCCTGCACGCGCAGGCCCAGGGCGAAGCCGGCCAGCGCGACCACGGTCAGCAGGAGCGACCATCGGAGCAGCGTCCACGTGAAGAGGCCGTACCACGTCACCGCCGCCAGCTGGACGACCTTGTAGAGGACGAACGTGAACGCGACCGCGCTGACGAACTCGTGCTTGGAGAGCCCGAGCGCGTAGAAATAGAGGACCAGCGGGGTCCCCGGCACGCTGGTGATCCCGCCGACGACGCCCGCCACGAAACCGGCCACCGGCGACGCCCACGGCTCCCAGCGCGGCGGCAGCCGCGGCGACACGCGCGCGATCCCGAACGCGGTGAAGAGCAGGATGAAGCCGCCCAGGATCAGCATGACCGTGCGCGAGCTGAGGAGCGCCAGCAGGCGCGTGCCCAGCACGGTCCCGACGGCGCCGAAGGCGACCAGCGTCGCCATCCGGCGCACGGTCGCCAGCGGCGCGCCCCGGCGCGCGAACTGCACGCCGTCCATCACGATGTTGGGGACGATCAGCACCAGAATCGACGTCTTCGCCACGAGCACGGACAGGACGACGGGCCCCACCGCGCCGTCATCATCCCACGATCTTGCCACGTCCTCCTCGGCGAGAAATTCTGACGAGCGCGCGGCGTCCTGGCGATGTCGGCCCGGCCAGCGACCCGCAAATACGTAGGCCGAGGCCCGGCACCCAGGCGGGAAAGTACCCGTCGCGGCCCGGCGGCCGGACCGTCTCTTACCACTGCGGAGGTCGAGCGCCAGCCCTAACCTATTGATTGTTTTTCGATCGAGGAATGGCACATCGTTTGCGGAAGCAAGGGCGCAAGGGAGGCCGAAATATGACGAGGACGGTGAAGCGCATCGTGCATGTCGTCGCGTTCGTCCTGGCGTCGCAGGTACTCCCGTTCCAGACCGATGCGGGACAAGGCGCGTACACGATGATGGTGAATCACGGCCAGGGCTGGTCGGCGGCCGGCGACTACGCGAGCCTGAAGGCTTGCCAGGGCGAGGCAGCCGATTACGCACTGAGCCGGAAGGCGCAGGCTGGCTGCACGACCGCCGCCGCCGAGGCGGCGGCCAACGGGCAGGCCGTGGAGCTGACACATCCCCGGCATCCTTGACATATTCCTCACGACCTGGACCAATCCCGTCTACCTGAACGCCGACTGACCCGCGCGACCGGGCGCCGTGCTTGTGGCACACTGAGAAGACGTGTCCGTGACTCCGCCCGAGAGCATGCAGACGTCCGAACTTCTCAAGGAGCTGCGCATCGACCGCAACGGCCGCGCCGCGCGGGCGCGCGGCCGCTGGCTCGCGCTCGCCGCGGCGGCGGTGCTCGCGCTGGCCGGCGGGCTGTGGCTCGCGTGGGGACGGGTGAGCCCGCCCACCGTGCGGACCGTCACCGCCCGGGCGGCGGCGCCGGGCGCCGGCTCGGTGCTCGACGCCAGCGGCTACGTGACCGCGCGCCGCCAGGCCACCGTCTCCGCCAAGATCACTGGCAAGGTCACCGAGGTGTTGATCGAGGAAGGCATGCGCGTGAAGGAGGGCGCCGTCCTGGCCCGTCTCGACGACACCGAGGCCCGGGCCCAGCGCGACCTGGCGCGGGCCCAGCTCGCCGCCGCCCGCTCGCAGGAGGGCGAGATCCGCGCGCAGCTCGAGCAGGCCGAGCGCGACTATCGTCGGCAGCAGGAGCTGTTCGCGCGCCAGCTCGTGCCGGCCCAGGCGCTGGATGCCGCCCTCGCCCAGCGTGACACGCTGCGGGCCCGGCTCGCCAACAACGCCGAGCAGATCCGGGTCGCTCGCGAGTCGGTCGCGGTCGCGCAGGTCCAGCTCGACAACACGGTGATCCTGGCGCCGTTCAGCGGGGTCGTGATCGCCAAGGCGGCCCAGCCGGGCGAGATGATCTCGCCGATCTCGGCCGGGGGCGGCTTCACCCGCACCGGCATCGGCACGATCGTGGACATGGACTCGCTGGAGATCCAGGTCGACGTCAACGAGTCCTACATCAATCGCGTCGTCTCCGGGCAGCCCGTGCAGGCCACGCTCAATGCGTATCCCGACTGGAAGATCCCCGGCTCGGTGATCGCGATCATTCCGACCGCGGACCGCAGCAAGGCCACCGTCAAGGTGCGGATCGCGATCGACGCCAAGGATCCCCGCATCGTGCCCGACATGGGCGCGCGGGTCGCCTTCCTGAGCGCGCCGTCCGCCGCGCCGCGGACGCCAGCGCCGGTCGTCGTGCTCGTCCCGGTCGATGCCGTGCGCGGCGACGGCGCCACCGCCGTGGTGTTCGTGTACGCCGACGGCCGGGTGCAGCGCCGCCCGGTGACGGCGGGCCAGGCCGTCGGCGGGGACCGCGAGATCGTCGCCGGCCTGCGCGCCGGCGAGCGCGTGGTGATGTCGCCGCCGGCGGCCCTCAAGGACGGCGACCCCGTGCGGGCGGCCGACGGCGCGCGATGAGCGCGCTCATCGAGATCCGGGGCGTCACCAAGACGTACCGGCGCGGCGGCGAGGCGATCGAGGTGCTGCATGGCGTCGACCTCGACATCCCGCGCGGCGATTTCGTGGCCCTGATGGGCCCCTCCGGCTCCGGCAAGACGACGCTCCTGAATCTGATCGGCGGTCTCGACACCCCGACCGCCGGGGCCATCACCGTGGACGGCCAGCGCATCGATAAGCTCGGCAGCGGCGAGCTATCCCGCTGGCGCGCCGCCCACGTCGGCTTCGTCTTCCAGTTCTACAACCTCCTGCCGGTCCTGTCGGCGCAACGGAACGTGGAGCTTCCACTGCTGCTGACCAGCCTCGGCGCGGCCGAGCGCCGCCGGCACGCCGAGATCGCCCTCGCCCTCGTCGGCCTGCGCGACCGCGCGCGCCACAAGCCGCGGGAGCTGTCGGGCGGCCAGGAGCAGCGCGTCGCGATCGCCCGGGCCCTCGTGTCCGACCCGACCCTGCTCGTCTGCGACGAGCCCACCGGCGACCTCGATCGCGCCACGGCCCACGAGATCATGACCTTGCTGCAGATGCTCAACCGCGACCACGGCAAGACGATCGTGATGGTCACCCACGACCCCAAGGCCGCCGAGTACGGGCGCCGACGTCTGCATCTCGACAAGGGGACGCTGGCGGCGGCGAGCGAGATGGACGAGCGGTGAAGTACCTGCCGCTGCTGTGGGCCCAGCTCTTTCGCAAGAGGACGCGCACCATCCTCACCCTGCTGTCGGTGCTGATCGCCTTTCTCCTGTTCGGCCTGCTCCACGCCGTGCAGACGGCGTTCGAGTCGGGCGCCGACGCCGCCGACGCGCGGCGCCTGCTGACGACGGCGCGCTACTCCATCATCGAGCCGCTGCCGATGTCGTACCTGGCGCGGATCGAGCGCGTTCCCGGCGTGGCCGGCGTCGCCTTCGCCGACTGGTTCGGCGCGAAGTACCAGAACGAGAGCAACGCGTTCCCCGTCTTCGCGGTGGACCCCGCCCGCTATCTGGACATGTACCCCGAGTTCGCGATCGCGCCCGAGCAGCGCGAGGCCTTCGGCAAGACCCGCACGGGCGCGGTGGCCGGCCAGCGCCTGGCCGACCGCTACGGCTGGAAGGTCGGCCAGAAGCTGCCGATCAGCTCGGAGATCCACACGAAGGCCGACGGCAGCCTGAACTGGGAGTTCGACCTGGTCGGCCTCATCGACGCCGAGGATCCGGCCGTGCGCGGCAACACCGACGTCGTCCTCATCAACGTCGCCCACTTCGACGAAGCGCGGCAATTCGGGAAAGGCAAGACCGGCTGGTACGTCGTCCGCGTCGTCGACTCCGAGCAGGCCCGGGCCGTCTCCAGCGCGATCGACACCCTCTTCATGAACTCGCCCGACGAGACCAAGACGGCCCCCGAGAAGGAATTCGCCATCGGCTTCGCCAAGCAGATCGGCGACGTCGGCGCGCTGGTCACCCGCATCTTGATCGCGGTGTTCTTCACGATCCTCCTCCTGACCGGCAACACCATGGCGCAGTCGATCCGCGAGCGCATTCCCGAGCTGGCGATCCTCAAGACGCTCGGATTCTCCGACCGTGCGGTGACGGCCCTCGTCCTCGGCGAGGCCGCCCTGCTGCTCGTGCTCGGCGGCGGTCTCGGCATGACAGCCGCCCTGGGGCTCATGCCCCTCCTCAACGGCGCCACCGGCGGGCGCTTTCCGCCTCTGTTCGTGGACGGCAGCAGCTGGCTCCTGGCCGCCCTCATCGCGGCCGGGCTGACGCTCGCCATCGGGCTGCCGCCGGCGGTGCGCGTGGGCCGGCTGCGCATCGTCGACGCGCTGGCGGGGCGGTGACGCGATGGCGTGGCTGAACCAGGTCGCACAGATCACGCTGATCAATCTGCAGAACGTGCCCAGGCGGCTCGGCACCTCGCTGGTGATCGTCGTCGGCATCGGCGGCGTGGTGGGGGTCCTGGTCTCCGTCCTGGCCATGGGCGAAGGCTTCCGCCACACCCTGGCCAGCACCGGGCGCAGCAGCCGCGTCATCATGCTGCGCGCCGGCTCCGACGCCGAGCTGTCGAGCGGGGTGGCGCGCGAGCAGGCCACACTGCTGGCCGGCCTGCCGGGCGTCGCTCGCGACGGCGAGGGCCGGCCACTGGCGTCCGCCGAGCTCGTGGTCATGGTGGATCTGCCCCGCAAGGGCCAGGCCGACCCCAACAACGTGCCGTTCCGGGGCGTGCAGCCCGCCGCGGTCACCATCCGCGACGAGGTCGGTGTCGTCGAGGGCCGCCGCTTCCAGCGCGGCGTGCGCGAGGTGATGGTGGGGCGAAAAGCGTCACGCCAGTTCGCCGGCCTCGACGTCGGCTCGCGCATCGCCTTTCGTGACAGCGACTGGACCGTGGTCGGGATCTTCGTCACCGGCGGCGACGTGCACGAGTCGGAGATCTGGGCCGACGCCGAGGTGGCGATGTCGGCCTTCCGGCGCACGGGGTTCCAGTCGGTCACCGCGACGCTCGCCGACGGCTCGGCCGCCGGCGTGGCCGGCCTCAAGGAGGCCGTCAGCCGCGATCCGCGGCTGTCGATCAGCGTGTTGAGCGAGCCCGAGTACTACGCCAGGCAGGCCACGATCCTGTCGCGGTTGATCGGCGTGCTCGGCTACAGCGTCGCCGCCTTCATGGCGGTCGGCGCGACGTTCGGCGCGCTCAACTGCATGTACTCGGCGATCGCCAGCCGCCAGGTCGAGATCGCCACCCTGCGCGCGATCGGCTTCAGCGGCGCCCCGGTGGTGGCCTCGGTGATGATCGAGGCGCTGCTGCTGGCGCTGGTCGGCGGCGCCGTCGGTGGTGGACTGGCCTATCTCTACTGCGACGGCGCCTCGCTCTCCACGCTGAACTTCAACACGTTCTCGCAGGTGGCGTTCGACTTCCGGGTCACGCGCGGGCTACTCGCCCGCGGATACGCGACCGTCTGCAACTGATTGCGATTGCGGCTGACATCGTCTTTCTCGCCGCCCTCATCTTTCGCTGACCGGCGGCTCCCGACCCTGCTGGACCGCATCAAGATGGCCGACCTGGTCTTCCACCGTCGGGGCAAGTCACTGGGGAGGATCGAGGAGTCCTGGAATACCGCCTGCGAGAAGGCCGGGTGCCCGGTGAGCTGTTCCACGACCTCCGTCGCACGGCTGTTCGGAACATGATCCGGGCCGGGGTACCGCAGCACGTGGCCATGAAGATCAGTGGGCACCGGACCGTGAAGATATTCCAGCGTTACGCTATCGTGGACGAGAGCGACCTCCGGACTGCCATGCAGAGGATCACCTTGTACACGGACACGCTGCCCACGGAGGCGAAGGGATGAAGAGCAAGCTGGAGCTGGAGTGGGAGACGTTTGGCGTCGGCCTGCTGGCAATGGGGATCTTCTGGCTGACAGGAGGTCCCGTGTGGCTGATCGCTCCCATCGGGGCTGTCGTCTTCGGTGTGGTTGAGATCATGGTGCGTGTGAACGAGATCGCTCGCCTGCTGAGGGCCGTGCCGACGAAGCGGAGTTAGCTCACCGATTCGTGCGAGACGCCGTGGCGACGACGTTGGCCGTGGACCGATTCGCGACTGGCGCGCCGAGGTCGCTCGGCGTCTCGAGGGGTACTGCGGAGAAGCTCCCGACCAACAGTGGGAGCATCTTCGCGATGGTGACCAGCGCGCCGCCCACGGTAGCCACCAGGCTGGCGAAGAACTTCACCTTCCGGAGGAGTTTCCAGGTCTGCGGTCGCATCGCTCTCCTACGTGCTCGTACTGACCAGTGTGAACGTCCCGCACCCTTCGTCCCCCGTCGAGAGAAATGTCCCCGTGCTGCCGAGCACGAAGTTGTACCGCCCAGGCTCGGCCTTCATCGTGAGCCCGGTGCCGCTGGCCAGGGAGAAGGGGTTCGGCTCCAGCCAGGTGCTCCTGAGATTGATCGCCTGCAGGCGGCACGCGTTGCAGGGTTCCGGTTGGCCAGCGCATTCAAGGCACATCGTGGGGGCCCCTCCTTTAGCGACCTTCCCATGGTATCACCCGAGGCACCACACCCCAAAGTTTAGTGGGTGACCTGACACTCTGGGGGAACCTGGGGAACTTCCTGGGTTAGGAGGCCGAGACCAGCGGGCCTCCTTGTCGTTTCCAGCGCTTAGCCGCTGGCCCGTGATGCCGGGCCCGGCATGGCCTCCAAACCCCCCATTTGCTCGGACCGTCCCGACGCAGCCGTGGCGGTCCTCGACCTTTGCTGCTCAGGGGGGCCTGAGATGGCGGCTACGGCGCGCGGTGGCTGGCCACGGTCGAGGCGTCCCAGCCGCCGCCGAGCGCCTTGACGAGCAGGACGGCGGCCGCCATCCGGCGCCCGGCGATCTCGACGGCCGTGCGCTGGTTGGCCAGCGCGGTCGCCTGCGCCACCACGACCTCGAGATAGCTCACCGTGCCCGCGCGGTACTGGTTGGTGACGAGCATGACGGTGTCCACCGCCGCGCGCACCGCCGCGTCCTGGGCCAGCGCCTCCTGCTCGAGGATGCGCAGCGCCGCCACGTTGTCCTCGACCTCCTGGAACGCGGTGAGCACGGTCTGCCGGTAGGTCGCGACGGTGGCCTCGTGGGCGGCGCGCGCCTGGTCCGTCTGAGCCCGCCGCAGGCCGCCGTCGAACACGAGTTGCGAGACGGACGGCCCCACCGCCCAGAACCGGCTCGGCCACGTCAGCCAGTCGCCGAAGCTCGTGCTCTCGAAGCCGAAGGAGGCGGTGAGCGTGACGACCGGAAAGTACGCCGACTTGGCGACGCCGATCTGGGCGTTGGCGGCAGCCACGCGGCGCTCGGCGCCGGCGACGTCGGGACGACGCTCGAGCAGCGCCGAGGGCAGGCCGACGGGCACCGGGGGCGGCGTCGCGGTCAGCGGCGCGAAGGCCAGCGACAGGTTCGAGGCCGGCCGCCCGACCAGCGTCGCCACCGCGTGCTCGAGCTGCGCGCGCTGCACGCCGACGTCGATCGCCTGGGCCTGCGTGCTGGTCAGCTGCGTCTCGGCCTGGCGGACGTCGACGCGGGACGCCACGCCGGCGTCGTAGCGATTGCGGGTGAGCTGCAGCGAGCGCTGGTAGTAGGCGACCGTGTCGTCGAGGAGCTTCTTCTGGGCGTCGAGCGAGCGGAGCTGGAAGTAGTCGCTGGCCAGCTCGGCCTGCAGGCTGAGCGCGACGTTGACGAGATCGGCCGCGCTGGCCTGAGCGCCGGCCTGGTTCGACTCGACCGAGCGCCGCACGCGGCCCCACAGGTCAGGCTCCCACGAGACCTCGAGCGGCAGCGTGAACGAGGTGACGGCCTGGCCGGAGCCGCGGCTGCCCGACGTGCCGGTGCCGGTACCGCCGCTCGTGATCGAGGTCGTCGTGGTGCCGCTGGTGCCGCTGCTGCCGCTGCTCGACAGCGCCGGCGCCCGCGAGCGCGTCACGCCGACGCCAAGGGTGATCTGCGGGAAGTACGCGGCCCGCGCCTGCCGCACCAGCGCACGCGCCTGCCGCAGCTGCGCCTCGGCGACCGCCACGTTCTGGTTGGCGGCGCTCACCTCCGCCTCCAGCGCGTTGAGCTGGGGATCGCCGAAGACCTCCCACCACGGCCCCCGGCTGGCGTCGTCGCGTGGCTGGGCCGGCGTCCAGCCCTGCGATTCCTTGTAGTCGCCCGGCGTGACGACCGACGGCCGCACGTAGTCGGGGCCGACCGCGCACGCGCTGAGCAGCAGCGCGACCACCGACAGCGCGGCGGTGCGGCCGAGCGGGCCCGATCGCGAGCGGCTCACGACGGCGCCGGCGCCGGCGCGACCGACCGGCGGCGCAGGCGCAGCGCGCTGAGGCGCAGCCGATCGAGGTAGAGATAGACCACGGGCGTGGTGTAGAGCGTCAGCACCTGGCTCACGATGAGCCCGCCGACGATGGCGACGCCCAGCGGCCGGCGCAGCTCGGAGCCGACGCCGGTGCCCAGCGCCAGCGGCAGCGCGCCCAGCAGCGCCGCCATGGTCGTCATCAGGATCGGCCGGAACCGCAGCAGGCACGCCTGGTAGATCGCGTCGCGCGGGCTCTTGCCCTCCTCGCGCTCGGCCCCCAGCGCGAAGTCGATCATCATGATCGCGTTCTTCTTCACGATGCCGATCAACAAGATGATGCCGATCAGCGCCATCACGCTCAGGTCCATCCCGAACAGCAGGAGCGCCAGCAGCGCGCCGACGCCGGCCGAGGGCAGCGTGGACAGGATCGTGATCGGATGGACGTAGCTCTCGTAGAGGACGCCGAGCACGACGTACACGGTCGCCAGCGCCGCCATGATCAGGATCGACTCATTGGCGAGCGCGTCCTGGAACGCCTGGGCCGTGCCCTGGAAGCTGCCCCGGATGGTCGACGGCAGCCCCATCTGCCGGGTGGCGTCCTCCACCGCCCAGACGGCGTCGCCGAGCGAGGCGCCGGGGGTGAGGTTGAACGACACCGTGAGCGCCGGAAACTGGCCCTGGTGGTTCACCGACAGCGGCGCCGACAGCAGCTCGTAGCGCGCGAACGCGCTCAAGGGCACCAGCGCGCCCGACGGCGCGCGGACGTAGACTCGTAGAGCGTGTCGTCGACCATCTGCGGCGTCAGCCCCAGGCGGGCGGCGGTCGGGCGATCGATCACCAGCGTCGACTGCTGACCGCGGTCCTGCTGGTCGGTATTGACATCGACGACGATCGGGATCGAGCGCAGCCGCTCGGCGATGCGCGGCGTCCACGCCGCGAGCTCGTCGAAGTTGTCGCCCTGGAGCGTGTACTGGTACTGCGCGCTGCTGGCCCGGCCGCCCACCCGCACGTCCTGCACCGCCTGCAGGAAGACCGGCGCGCCCGGCACCGCGGCCAGCTTGGCGCGCAGGCGGGCGATGACCTGGTCGGCGCTCAGCTTGCGCTCGCCGAGCGGCGTGAGGCTGATGAACATCCGCGCGGTGTTGGTCGTCACGCCGCCGCCCGGGCCCCCGCCCCCGCCGGTGAAGCCCATCACGTCCTCCACCGCCGGATCGCTCTTGATGATCGCCACGACCTGCGTGAGCTTCTGCTGCAGCGCCTGGAACGAGATGTCCTGGGCGGCCTGGATGTTGCCGGTCAGGCGGCCGGTGTCCTGCTGGGGGAAGAAGCCCTTGGGGACGATCACGAACAGGTAGACATTGACGGCGATGGTCGCCAGCGCGAGCAGCAGCACGAGCAGCGGATGCCGCAGCACCCAGCCGAGCGTCGTCGCGTACTGCCGCACCAGCCAGTCGAAGGCGCGCTCGCTCGCCCGGTAGAGCCGGCCGCGGCGGGCCGCGTGCTCGGTACGCAGGAGCCGCGCGCACATCATCGGCGTGGTGGTGAGGGAGACGACCAGCGAGATGGCGATCGCCGCCGACAGCGTCATGGCGAACTCGCGGAACAGCCGGCCCACGACGCCGCCCATGAGGAGGATCGGGATGAACACGGCGACCAGCGAGACGCTGATCGAGAGCACGGTGAAGCCGATCTCGCGGGCGCCGCGCAGGGCCGCCTCGACGGGCGCCATCCCCGCCTCGCGATAGCGGGTGATGTTCTCCAGCACGACGATGGCGTCGTCGACCACGAATCCGGTGGCGATGGTCAGCGCCATCAGCGACAGGTTGTCGAGGCTGTAGCCGAGCAGGTACATGACGCCGAAGGTGGCAATCAGCGAGACCGGCACCGCCACGGTCGGAATGAGGGTCGCGCGGACGCTCCGCAGGAACACGAAGACCACCAGGGTGACGAGGACGACCGAGATCACCAGCGTGCGCTCGACGTCGTGCAGCGAGGCGCGAATGGTCGTGGTGCGGTCCAGCACCACCCCCAGGTCGATGGCGCCCGGGATCGCCGCCGACAGCCGCGGCATCTCGGCCCGCACGCGGTCGACGGTGTCGATGATGTTGGCGCCGGGCTGACGGAAGACGATGACGAGGACCGCCGGCCGGCCATTGGCCAGGCCGGCGTTGCGCACGTCCTCGACCGAGTCCTCGACGCGGGCGACGTCGCCGATCGCTACCGGCCGCCCGTCGCGGTAGGCGATGATCAGCGGCACGTAGTCCGCGGCCCGGTGAAGCTGGTCGTTGGCCCCCAGCCCGGCGGTGGTGGTCGCCGTCTCGAGCTGGCCCTTGGGCCGGTTGACGTTGGTCGCCGCCAGCGTGGCGCGCAGGTCCTCGAGCCCCAGGCCGTACTTGTTCAGCGCGGCCGGGTTGACCTCCACCCGCACCGCCGGCAGCGAGGCGCCGCCGGCGATCACCTGCCCCACGCCCTCGACCTGCGACAGCTTCTGCACGAGGATGCTGGAGGCGGCGTCGTACATCTGGCCGCGGGTGAGCGTGTCGGAGGTGAGCGACAGGATGAGGACGGGGGCGTCCGCCGGATTGACCTTGCGATAGCTCGGATTGTTCGGCAGGTCGGCCGGCAGGTTGGCGCGCGCGGCGTTGATCGCCGCCTGCACGTCGCGGGCGGCCCCGTTGATGTCGCGGTTGAGGTCGAACTGCAGCACCACGTTGGTCGAGCGCTCGAGCGGCGCGGCCACCGAGGTGGCCATCGTCTCCGGGCTGGCGCCCGGCAGGGCGGCCTGCACCGAGATGGTGGGAAAGTCCACCTGGGGCAGCGGGGACACCGGCAGGAGACGAAAGGCCAGCATCCCCGCCAGCGCCAACCCGATCGTCAGCAGCGTCGTCGCGATCGGGCGGCGGATGAAGACGGCCGAGACGTTCATGCCGGTCGGCGACGCAGGCGTCGGGCCAGCCGGTCGAAGCCGAGGTAGATGACCGGCGTGGTGTAGAGCGTGAGCATCTGGCTCACGATGAGGCCGCCGACGATCGCGATGCCCAGCGGATGGCGCAGCTCGGAGCCGACGCCGGTGCCGAGCGCCAGCGGCAGCGCGCCCAGCAGCGCCGCCATGGTCGTCATCATGATCGGCCGGAAGCGCAGCAGCGAGGCCTGGTAGATCGCCTCGCGTGGCGGCTTGCCCTCCTCGCGCTCGGCGGCCAGCGCGAAGTCGATCATCATGATCGCGTTCTTCTTGACGATGCCGATCAGCAAGATGATGCCGATGAGCGCGATGACGCTGAAGTCGGTCCCGAACAGCAGCAGCGCGAGGAGCGCGCCCACGCCCGCCGAGGGCAGCGTGGACAGGATCGTGACGGGGTGGATGAAGCTCTCGTAGAGCACGCCCAGCACGATATAGACGGCGATGAGCGCGGCGGCGATCAGCAGGGGCTCGTTGGTCGCCGACGCCCGGAAGGCCTGGGCAGTGCCCTGGAAGCTCCCCTGGATGCTGGCCGGCATCTGCAGCTCGCGCGTCGTCGTGTCGATGGCCTTCACGGCCGAGCCCAGCGAGGCGCCGGGGGCCAGGTTGAACGACAGCGTGACGGCCGGGAACTGGCCCTGGCGCGTGATGGCCAGCGGCGCGGTGGTGTCCTCGGCGCGGGCGATCGTGCTCAGCGGGAACGGCGCGCCGGCGCCCCGGACGTAGATGTCGCGCAGCCCCCGCGCGCTCTGGCGGAACTCGGGCTTCACCTCCAGCACGACCTTGTACTGGTTGAGCTGGGTGAACATCGTCGAGATCAGGCGCTGGCCGAAGGCGTCGTAGAGCGTGTCGTCGATCATCTGCGGCGTCACGCCGAGGCGGGCCGCCGTGCGGCGATCGATCGTGAGCGTGGTGGCCAGCCCCTCGTTCTGCTGGTCGGTGCTGACGTCGGCCAGCTCGGGCCGCCGCCGCAGCGCCTCCACCACGCGGGGCGCCCACACGTTCAGCTCGTCGCCGTTGGGATCCTCCAGGCTGTACTGGAACTGCGTGCGGCTCACCCGGTCCTCGACCGTCAGGTCCTGCACCGGCTGCATGTAGAGCACGATGCCGGGCACCTCGGCCAGCTTCGGCTGCAGCCGCCGGATGACGTCGCTGGCGCTGAGCCGCCGCTGGCGCAGCGGCTTGAGGTTGATGAGGACGCGGCCGCTGTTGAGGGTGACGTTGCTGCCGTCGATGCCGATGAACGACGAGGCGCTCAGGACGGCGGGGTCGCGCAGGATCTCCCGGACCAGGGCCTGCTGGCGGGCGGCCATCGCCGGGAACGACACCGACTGCGGCGCCTCCGAGATGCCCTGGATGACGCCGGTGTCCTGGATCGGAAAGAAGCCCTTGGGGATGACGAGGTAGAGGATCACCGTCAGCGCGAGCGTGGCGATGGCGATCAGCAGCGTCAGGCGCTCGTGGTCCAGCACCCAGCCCAGCGTGCGCCCGTACTCGGCGATGATCCGGTCGAACATCCGCTCCGACCACCGGTAGAAGCGGCCCTGGCGCTCGGGCGGCGTGTGGCGCAGGAGCTTGGCGCACATCATGGGCGTGAGCGTCAGCGAGACGACGGCCGAGAGGAGGATCGTGATGCCGAGGGTGATGGCGAACTCGCGGAAGAGGCGGCCGACCACGTCGGCCATGAACAGCAGCGGGATGAGCACGGCCACCAGCGAGACCGTCAGCGACAGGATCGTGAAGCCGATCTGCTCGGAGCCCTTGAGGGCCGCCTCCAGCGGCGGATCGCCGGCCTCGATGTAGCGCGCGATGTTCTCGATCATCACGATGGCGTCGTCCACCACGAAGCCGGTGGAGATCGTCAACGCCATCAGCGACAGGTTGTTGAGGCTGAAGCCGAGCAGCGACATGACCCCAAAGGTGCCGACCAGGGAGAGGGGCACCGCCACCGCCGGGATCACCGTCGCCGCCAGCGTGCGCAGGAACAGGAAGATGACCAGGACCACCAGCACCACCGCCAGCATCAGCTCGAACTGCACGTCGGCCACCGAGGCCCGGATCGTCTCCGTACGGTCGGTGAGCACGGTGACCTGGACGGCCGCCGGCAGCGAGGCCTGCATCTGCGGCAGCAGCCGCTTGATGCGGTCGACCACCTGGATGACGTTGGCGCCCGGCTGCCGCTGGATGTTCAGGATCACCGCCGGCACGCTGTTCATCCAGGCCGCCTGGCGCACGTTCTCGGCGTCGTCGATCACGTCGGCGACGTCGGCCAGGCTGACGGGGGCGCCGTTGCGATAGGCCACCACCAGCGGGCGGTAGTCGGCGCTGCGCAGGAGCTGGTCGTTGGCGCCGATCACGGAGGCCTGGTGGGGCCCGTCGAAGCTGCCCTTGGCCTGGTTGACGTTGGCGGCCGTGACCACCGTGCGCACGTCCTCGAGCGTGAGGCCGTACGCGGCCAGCGCGGTGGGGTTGGCCTGCACACGCACGGCCGGCCGCTGCCCCCCGCTGATGCTCACGAGGCCGACGCCGGGCACCTCGGAGATCTTCTGGGCCAGGCGCGTGTCGGCGAGGTCCTCCACGCGAAAGAGCGGTAGCGTGTCGGAGGTCAGGGCGAGGGTGAGGATCGGCGTGTCGGCCGGGTTCACCTTGCTGTAGGTCGGCGGTGCGGGCAGGTCGCGCGGCAGCAGCGTGAGCGCGCTGTTGATCGCCGCCTGCACCTCCTGCTCGGCGACGTCGAGCGCGAGGTCGAGCGTGAACTGCAGCGTGATCACCGAGGCGCCGGCCGAGCTGGTCGACGTCATCTGGTTCAGCCCGGGCATCTGGCCGAACTGGCGCTCGAGCGGCGCGGTGATGGACGAGGCGGCGACGTCGGGGGCGGCCCCCGGGTAGAAGGTGACGACCTGGATGGTCGGGTAGTCGACCTGGGGCAGCGCCGAGACGGGCAGCAACCGGTAGGCGAGCCCGCCGGCCAGCAGGATGGCGGCCATCAGGAGCGTCGTCGCGACCGGCCGCAGGATGAACGGCCGGGACGGGTTCACGAGGCGCTCCGCGTCTGCGGCTCCACGCGCGCCCCCTCGCGCAGCCGGTCGGCGCCGTCGACGACGACCTGCTCGCCGATGGCGACGCCCTGGGTCACGGCGACGTCCTCACCGTCGGCGACGCCGAGCGTGACCTTGCGCGCGGTGACGGTGCGATCGGGCTTCAGCACGTACACGAACGACCCGCCGGTGCCGCGCTGCACCGCCACCGCCGCCACGACCGTGGCGCCGCGCTTGACGTCGACCAGCAGGCGGGCGTTGACGAACTGGTTGGGGAACAGGCCGAGGTCGGTGTTGGCGAACTGCGCCTTGAGCCGCACGGTGCCGGTGGTCGGGTCGATCTGGTTGTCGACGGTGAGGAGCGTGCCGGAGGACAGCTTGCGCCGCATCTCGCGGTCGAAGGCATCCACCGGCAGCCGCTCGCCGCGACGCAGCTTGTCGAGCACGGCCGGCAGGCTGTCCTCGGCGAGCGTGAACAGCACCGCGATCGGCTGCACCTCGGTGATCACGACGATCCCGGTGGTGTCGCTGGCGTGCACGATGTTGCCGGCATCGACCAGCCGCAGACCGACGCGGCCGCCGAGCGGTGCCGTGATCCGGCAGTACGTGAGCTGCAGCTTCGCGTTGTCGATCGCGCCCTGGTCGGACTTGACCACGCCCTCGTCCTGGCGCACGAGCGCGGCCTGGGTGTCCACCTGCTGCGAGGCGATGGAGTCCTGGGCGGCCAGTCGTTGATAGCGCTCGAGGTCGAGCCGCGCGTTCTTCAGTAGCGCCTCGTCGCGCGCCATCTGGCCCTCGGCCTGCTCGAGCATGACCTGGAACGGCCGCGGATCGATCTGGGCCAGCAGGTCGCCGGCGACCACCGTCTGCCCCTCGCGGAACAGCACGCTCATGAGCTGCCCGTCGACGCGGCTCTTCACGGTGACGGACTGGAAGGCGGTGACGGAGCCGAGGCCGTTCAGGTAGACGCCCATGTCGCGGGCGCGGACGGGGGCGACGACCACCGGCACGGGTCGGGGCGCGTTCGCCGGCGATTTCGTGGCGGCGGGCGGGCGCGCCTGGCGCGCCATCGCCCAGGCGAGGCCGACCGCGAGGACGACGATCGCTGCCGCCGCCAGTCCGATCCGCCACCGCTTGCGCATGAGAATCCGTAATGAAGACAGCAACGCCTATGCCAGACCTCTCGCATCACCCGGCGAGGGCGGCGGGGGCGGCGATCGTCGGCGGCCCGGCGGACTGCGACGCACGTCCGTCCGACGCCCCCCGGCGCCGTCGCATTCATCTGTGCGCCGCCACAGGCGAGATGGGAAAAGTGTTTCCCATCGCTCAGTCGGCGATCTCCAATCGCGGCGGCAGCACCAGAAAGGTCAGCAGCCAGCCGATCACGCCCGTGAAGACGATGACGCCGAGCCACACGTGTGGCGTCCATCCGATGCCGGCCGTGAGATGGAGCGCGGCGAAGTACCCGGCGTTCAGCAGCGCCGGGAGCACGAACGCGAAGGTGCGGAATCGCGCCGGGCGGGCGGCGACCGGCCGCAGCGCCGCCCGCAAGAGGTCGCCGAGTCCCGCGGCCGCCGCCATCGCCACGACCGGCACGAGCGGGTACGGCCCGCGGTCGAACAGGAAGCCCATGGCCACGCAGTCGAGCCCGATCACGATCGCCGCCGCCCCCGCCGGCAGCCGGCCGTGCCGCAGCAGCAGCAGCAGCGGCGCGACCAGGATGACCGCCGTGAGGAGCAGGCTGACGATCCCCAACTCCATCGCGTCGCGCGAACGGTAGGCGCCGCGCGCGGCCCAGAGATTCGAGATCGGATGCGCGATCTGGGTAAAGAACGTCAGGTTCGACACGACGACCGCCAGCGACAGCACGAGCGGCAGCTCGTCGAGCCACCGCCCGCGCGGCCGCCGCAGCCCGGCCCGCAGCGGGCCCGACGTCATGAGCCCGAAGCCCAGCGCGAGCACGGCGTGGGCCGGGCTCAGCAGCGCCTCGACGTCGGCCTCGAAGCCGAACAGCGAGTGCCAGAGCAGGTCGAAGGGCCCGCCGATGACCCACAGCCCGACGCCGGCGAGCGCGAGACCGTAGCCGTCGGGCACCGCCGCCCCGCCGGCGCCGCCACGGCGCCATCCCCAGGCGGCGCGCCCGAGCAGCAGCAGGGCCAGCGCGAGGAACGCCGAGTAGAGCACGCCGTGCCAGGGGGTGAAGAACGTCGCGTCGACGCGGCCGTGGGTGTGGGCCCAGCCGTCGAGGAAGAGGCCGCCGGCGAAGAGGCCGGCGAGTGCGGTGGCGGCCCAGTCGAACACGGGCGCGGGCCGCGGCGCCATCAGCCCTTGAGACCGCTCAGCACCACGCCCCGCACGACCCATTTCTGGCCGACGAGGAAGACGACCAGGATCGGCAGGATGCTGACGACGGCGGCGGCGGTCACCAGGTTGTACTCGATGAAGTACATGTTCGTGAAGCTGAGCAGGCCGAGCGTCACCACCTTCATGCTCGGCGAGTTCACGACGATCAGCGGCCAGAACAGCTCGTTCCACGTCCACATGAACTTCACGATCACCAGCGTGGCCAGCGCCGGCTTCACCGAGGGCAGGATCACGCGCCAGAAGATCCGCAGCTCGCCGGCGCCGTCGATGCGGGCGGCGTCGATGTAGTCGCTGGGCACGACCTCGATCGACTGACGCATGAGGAAGACGCCGAACACGCTGACGAGATCGGGGGCGAGGATGCCGAGATAGGTGTCCAGCAGCCCCAGCCGGCTGACCCACAGGTAGAGCGGGACCACGACCGACTGGAACGGCACCATCAGGATGCCGACG
The DNA here is from genome assembly GCA_005887895.1 of Candidatus Rokuibacteriota bacterium. GTDB lineage: Bacteria > Methylomirabilota > Methylomirabilia > Rokubacteriales > CSP1-6 > AR5. The sequence goes on along the minus strand of VBPC01000122.1, from coordinate 19,986 downwards.
ATGGCGAAGAAGAACACGCCGTGGCCCGGAAAGCGGAACTTGGCGAAGCCGTAGCCGGCCAGCGAGGAGACGACGACGCTCGAGACCGCCGACACTCCGGCGATCAGCGCGCTGTTGAGCAGGAAGCGGGCGAACGGCTGGCGGTGGAACACCTCGCGGAAGTTGTCGAGGTTCGTCCAGCGGTCAGGGGCGATGTGCAGCGGCACGCGCTGGATCTCCGGCACCGTCTTCAGCGACGTGACCGCCATCCAGAAGAAGGGAAAGAACACGCAGAGCGCGCCGGCCGCCACCAGCGCGACGGCGAGCCCGCCGAGCCGGCCGGGCTTCAGTATTCGACCTCGCGGCGAAAGAGCCGCCACTGCACCAGCGTCACCAGCAGGAGCGACGCGAACACGAACACGGCCATGACCGAGGCGTCGCCGAGCCGGAAGAACTTGAAGGCGGTGTCGTAGAGCAGCATGATCACCGTCTGGCTGGCGCCGGCCGGCCCGCCCTGCGTCGTCGCGTAGACCGTGGCGAACATCTTGAAGTTGAAGATCAGCTCGAGGATCGTGACCATCACGATCTGCGGATTGAGCAGCGGCAGCGTGACGCGCAGCAACGCCTGGCGCGCGCTGGCGCCGTCGATCGAGGCCGCCTCGTAGTAGTCGGCGGGAATCGCCTGCAGCGCGGCCAGGAAGATCACCGTGTCGAAGCCGAGCCGGACCCAGACGTTCACGATGGCCAGCGACGGCCGCACGAGCTCCAGGCTCTGCAGCCACGGCAGGGGCGGCAGTCCGGCCAGGCCGAGGAGATGGTTCAGAAAGCCGTAGAGCGGGTCGTACATCCACTGCCAGATGAGCGCGGCCGCGACCAGCGAGACCGAGAACGGCAGGAAGTACATCGCCGCCCACGCGCTGCGCGCCATCACGCTGCGCAGCCGGTGCAGGCCAAGGGCCACCGCCAGCGCCAGCGTCACCGTGACCGGCACCGACATGAGGAGCAGGCTCACGGTGTTGGCCACTGCCTGCCAGAACGTCGAGTCGGTGAAGACGCGCTGGTAGAGCCGCAGGCCGACGAACCGGCTCTCGCCTCCGGGCACGATGCGATGGAAGGAGCCGACGACCGACTCGACCAGCGGCACCAGGAACACGAGGCCGAAGTAGACCAGCGCTGGGAGCACGAACAGCAGCCCGGCCCGCCGCTGGCGGTCCATGTAGGAGCGCGGCGCGAACAGCCGCAGGACGCCGCGCACGCGCCCGGCTAGTCCTTGAGGATGCGGTCCATCTTGGCCGCCGCCTCGTCGAGGAGCGGCCTGGGCTGGCCGCGGCCGTAGAGCGCCGCCACCACCGCCTCCCCGAACGCGGTGGCCAGCTCGTTGGACTTCGGGTGGTAGTACTCCGGCGGCACCGGCTGCCGCAGCATCTCCTGCGTCGAGGCGTAGTCCGGGCGCGCCTTCACGTACGGCGAGTCGAGGTTGACGGTCCACACCGGCAGGATCCCCTGCGCCTGGTGCTGGTCGAGGTCGTCCTTCGGGTTGCTGAGGAAGCGGATGAAGTCCCAGGCGGCCGCCTTGTTGGCGCTGCTCTTGTAGACCATGTTCGTCCACGGGAACAGCGCCCCGGCCCCCGGACACGCCTTGCCGCACGGCAGCGCCACCACCTTGAAGGCCACGTCCGGCGCGTTCTTCTTCAGCCAGCCGAAGTACCACGACTCGCGAAAGATCGTCGCCGCCCGTTTCTGGCCGAAGGCGTCCTCCGGCGTCGGGAAGGCCAGGCTCGCCACCTTGTGCTTGTGGACGAGGTCCGCGTAGAAGCCGAGCGCGGCGACCATCTCCGGGCTGTTGGCGAAGCCAGTCGCCGTCTCCAGAGTTGGCGACAGCATGCGGGCGCCGAAGGCGTGCGCGAACGGCAGGAACTTGTCGGTGATGCCGACCGGGTGTCCCTTGTGCCGGAGCGCGAAGCCGACCTGGGTCGGCTCGCCCTTGGCATCGAGCACGGTGAGCTTCTTCATGGCCGCCAGCCAGTCGTCGAGCGTCCGGGGCGGCTTGTCGGCGTCGAGGCCGGCCTTCCGGAACAGCTCGACGTCGAGGTACATCTGCTGGAAGTTGCCGTGTTCGATCGGCGTGCCGTAGCGCACGCCCTTCCACTTGCCGACGTTGACCATGTACTTCGGCAGGTGGTCGTCCCAGGTCCGGGCGAGGTCGGCGGGCATGCGGTCGCAGAAATCGTACTGGCCGCACCAGTGATGCGTCATCCCCATGAAGATGTCGGGCGCTCCGCTCTTCCCGATCAGCGCCGCCAGGTACTTCGCCTCGTAGCCCTGGTAGGGAATCGTGACGACCTGGACCTCGTAGCCCGACTTCTGCGCGAAGTCCCGGCCGCGCGTCTCGTAGTACTTGTTGAACTCGGGATTCTGCTCCCAGTGCGTCCAGAAGATCAGCTTCTTCGGCTGCGCCGAGGTCGGCGCCGCCGCCCAGACCATCGCCAGCACGAGCCCCGCCGTCGCGGCCAGCTTCCGCACGCCATCCATGGGAGCTCCTTTCCGCTGGAGGATACCGCATTGACACGCGCGGAGGCGCGCCCTACGGTGGCGGACGATGGCCGAGACGGCGGACGTGGTGGTGATCGGCGGCGGCGTGATCGGCACGAGCATCGCCTGGGCGCTGACCACCGCCGGGGTGAAGCGCGTCGTGCTGCTCGAGAAGGGCGCGCTGGCCAGCGGCGCCTCCGGACGCTCGAGCGCGCTCGTGCGCATGCACTACACCAACGAGGAGGACGCGCGCCTGGCCTGGGCGAGCTATCCGCTGTTTCGCGACTGGCCCGAGCGGATGGGCGGGCCGCCGGTCTTCACGCGCACCGGGTTCCTGGCCGTCGTCGGTCCCGGCGACGCCGCGGCGCTGCGGCGCAACGTCGACATGCTCCGGGGGATCGGCATCGACACCGTCGCGCTGACGCCCGCCGAGCTGAAGGTCCTGCAGCCGTTCGTCAACGTCGACGACATCGGCGCCGCCGCCTACGAGCCGGCCAGCGGCTACGCCAGCCCGGCCGAGGTGGTCGAGGGCTTCCGGCGCCAGGCGCAGGCCGGCGGCGCGCGGATCCGCCAGTGGACCGCGGTGACGCGCGTGCGGCGGCGCGCGAGCGCCGTCACCGGCGTCGAGACGCCGGCCGGCCGCATCGACGCCGGCGCCGTCGTGGTCGCCGCCGGCGCGTGGGCGCCGCGGCTCTGCCGCGAGCTCGACGTCGACCTGCCCGCGCGTCCCAAGGCGATCGACACGATGCTGGTCACGCGCCCGCCCGAGCTCGCGGGCCCGCACATGGTCGTCATCGACCACGTCCTCGGATCGTACTTCCGGCCGGAGAGCGACGTCCTGACGATCGTCGGCGTGCCGTGCCAGGTGTGGGACGTCGATCCCGACACGATGCCGACCGGTGTGCCGCCGACCGCGCCGGCCGAGGGCGCGCAGATCCTCACGCATCGCATTCCTGCGATGGAGCGCGCCGAGCTCGCGCGGGGGTACCGCGCCTTCGATTGCTACAGCGCCGACCGCCACGCGATTCTCGGCGCGGTGAGCGGCCTGGACGGGCTCTACCTGGCGGCGGCGTTCAGCGGCGCCGGCTTCAAGATCGCGCCGGCGGTCGGCACGTGCCTGGCCGAGCTGATCACCGAGGGGCGCGCCCGCACCGTCGACATCTCGGCCTTCCGCCCCGAGCGCTTCGCCGAAGGCAAGCTCATCGAGGGCGCCCACCCCTACGCGCCACGCCGCGATCACGTGGAGCCCGTGCGCTGAGGGATGGCCGTGTACGTCGTCCGCCGGCTGCTGCAGGCGATCCCCCTGCTGGTCGGCCTCTCGTTCGCGGGCTTCGTGCTGCTTCGTCTCGCCCCCGGCGGCCCCATGGCCGTCTATGCGCAGAACCCCAGCATGAGCGAGGCCGACATGCGCCGGATCGAGCGCATCCTGGGTCTGGATCGGCCGATCCACGTCCAGTACCTGAAATGGGCGGCCGGCATGGCGCGCGGCGAGCTCGGCTACTCCTATCGGACCGGGCGACCGGTGGGCGAGATCATCCGCGAGCGCGTGCCGGCCACGCTCGAGCTCATGGGCGTCGCCTACCTGATCGCCATCACGCTCGGCCTCACCACCGGCATCGTCAGCGCGGTGCGGCGTCACTCGCTCTTCGACTACGCGGCCACCACCGGGGCGATGGTCGGCCTGTCGGTGCCGACCTTCTGGTTCGGCCTTCTCGTGATCATCGTCTTCGCGGGCGGCCTGCGCTGGATCCCCTCCGGCGGCATCGCGACGCTGGGCGCGCCGTTCTCGCTCTGGGACCGCTTCATTCACCTGATCGGGCCGGCCTCGGTGCTCGGCCTCTGGATGACCGCGACGTGGAGCCGCTACGCGCGCTCGAGCGTCCTGGAGGTCGTCGGCCAGGACTACATCCGCACCGCCCGCGCCAAGGGGCTACGGGGACGCACGGTGCTCCTGCGCCACACGCTGCGCAATGCGCTCATCCCGCTCATCACGCTGGCCGGGCTGGAGTTCCGCAACCTCTTCGGCGGCGCGCTGGTGACCGAGACGGTGTTCTCGTGGCCGGGCGTGGGCCGGCTCTACCTCGACTCGCTCAACTACCAGGACTACGCCGTGATTCTGGGGCTGCTGCTGGTGACCTCGCTGACGGTCGTGGCCGGCAGCCTCCTCGCCGACATCGGCTACGCCGCCGCCGATCCGCGGATCCGGCTCGGCTGACAGCGATGCTCGATCGCTCGATCGTCTGGCGCCGCTTCACCCGCAATCGCCTGGCCTCGGCGGGCGCGGTGGTCGTGCTGCTCCTGGTCGCGCTGGCCGCGCTGGCGCCGTGGGTGGCGCCGCGCGACCCGCTCTACATCGACATGGACCACAAGTTCGCGCGGCCGGGCGAGGCGGGCTTCGTCCTCGGCGCCGACGAGCTGGGCCGCGACGTGCTGAGCCGGCTGCTCCACGCCGGCCGCGTCTCGCTGGCGGTCGGCCTCATCACCGCCGTCATCGCGGTGCTGGTCGGCTCGGTGCTGGGGGCCGTGGCCGGCTTTTACGGCGGTGCGGCCGACACGCTCATCATGCGCGTGGTCGACGTGCTGCTGTCGATGCCGACCATCTTCCTGCTGCTGGCGCTCTCGGCGTTCCTCAAGCCGACGATGCTGACGATCACGCTGATCATCGGCCTCAACTCCTGGATGTCGGTGGCGCGGATGGTCCGTGGCCAGGTGCTGTCGCTGAAGGAGCAGGAGTTCGTCCTTGCCGCGCGGGCGGCGGGCGCGGGCGCCCGCCGGCTCATCCTGCGCCAGCTCATGCCGAACGCGGTGGCGCCGGTGCTGGTGGCCGCCACGCTCACCGTGGCCACCGCGATCCTGCTCGAGTCGTCGCTGAGCTACCTCGGCCACGGCATCCAGCCGCCGACGGCGAGCTGGGGCAACATGCTCAACAACGCCCAGACCTACGTGCTCTACGCGCCGTGGGTCGCCGTCTATCCCGGCGCGATGATCAGCCTCACGGTCCTGAGCTTCAACTTCGCCGGCGACGGCCTGCGAGACGCGCTCGATCCGCGTCTCGGACCCTGACCGGCGACACCACGAAGGAGCGCCACCCATGCGACGTCACGACCTCTCCCGGCGGCACTTCCTGACCGGCGCGGCGACGCTGGGCGCGACGCTCGGCGCCGTGGGCGTGCGCGGCGCCGGCGCCCAGGCGCCCGGCGCGCCCCAGAAGGGCGGCCAGGTCATCGTCGGCCTCTCGCAGGAGCCGCAGAACTTCAACCCCGTCATGCCGACGATCGAGGCCCAGCGCGGCGTGCACATGGCGATCTACGACGACCTCTGGCGCATCGACCCCAAGGGCGCCTTCGTCCCCAACCTGGCGGCCGCCATCCCGACCCAGGCCAACGGCGGCGTCTCGAAGGACGGCACCTCGTTCACCGTCAAGCTCCGCCCCGGCGTGCAGTGGCACGACGGCCAGCCGTTCACGGCCCGCGACGTCGTCTTCACCTGGAAGACGATCATGAATCCGAAGGTCACCGCGTTCTCCACCGTCGGCTTCGACCAGATCGCCGACATGTGGACCGGCGACGACGCGACGCTGAAGTTCAAGCTCAAGCAGCCCTACGCCCCCATCCTCGACATCCTGGCCGACATGTTCGTCGTCCCCGAGCACGTGCTGGCCCGGAGCGCCGACATCAACAAGGACGAGTTCAACACCCGGCGCCCCGTCGGCACCGGCCCGTTCAAGTTCGTGGAATGGGTCTCCGGCGATCACGTCACCCTCGAGGCCCACCGCGCCTATCACGGGCCCGGTCCGTACCTCGATCGCCTCATCTTCAAGTACGTCCCCGACCTCACCGTGCTCTTCACCCAGCTCAAGACCGGCGAGGTCGACGCCACCGGCATCCAGGGCATTCCCGTGGATCTCTATCCCGAGGCGAGGACGCTGTCCACCATCAACCTCTACGTGGATCCCTCGACGAGCTACGAGACGATCGCGCCCAATCACCTGCTGCCGATGTTCAAGGACAGGCGGATGCGGCAGGCGCTCTACCTCGGCCTGGACAAGAAGCCGATCGTGGAGAAGATCTACCTGGGCCTCGCCCCCGAGGCCGAGAGCTACGTGCCGCCGCAGTCGTGGGCCTACAACCCGAAGATCAAGGGCCACCACCGGTACGACCCGGAGCGGGCGAAGCGACTGCTGGACGAGATCGGCTGGAAGGTCGGCCCCGACGGCATCCGGGTGAAGGACGGCGCCCGGCTCTCGTTCGAGAACGCGTGCACCGCCGGCAACAAGCAGCGCGAGCAGATCCAGCAGCTGCTGCAGCAGCAGTGGCGCCAGATCGGCGTCGAGATGAAGATCAACAACAAGCCGGCCGCGGTGCTGTTCGGCGACTTCTACCGCATGTCGAAGTTCGAGACGATCGTCATCGGCATGGGCATGGGCTCGGATCCCGAGCACAGCTTCCGCCTGCACAGCAAGTACATCCCGGCCAAGGGCGGACTGGGCCGCAACTCGATCGCCTACGAGAACCCCGAGGTCGACCGCCTGCTCGACGCCGGCGTCCGCGATCTCGACCGCGAGAAGCGCAAGACGGCGTACTTCCGCCTCCAGGAGGTCCTGGCCGACGAGGTGCCGTACCTGCCGATCTACCACTTCGTGAACATCCGCGGCACCCGCAAGGGCCTCGAGGGCTTCCGGCCGAACTCGAACATGCAGGAGTACCCGTGGAACACCAACGAGTGGTGGATCCGGAAGGCGTGAGGGGATGGGTGACACGCCGGTCCCCCGCACGCTCTACATCCACGACGACCTCACCGACGACGTGCGCGGCCGCTACGGTCCCGACTCGCCGGCGGTCGCGCTGGCGGAGGAGCTGCTGGCGCTGGCGCGCCGCGACGTCCGCCGGGTGGTGATGCTCACGCTGCCGGAGCAGATCGACGCGCTGAGCGCGCGCGGGCCGCACGAGCCCTTCGCGCTGGCCCTCGGCATCGGCCCCGCCGGGGAACGCGTGGCGCGGCAGGTCCACGCGCGGACCGGCTGGTTCCCCACGATCCGCCAGGTCGACCTCACCCGCGAGGAGGACGCTCGCGGCGGCTATGCCGTCGTGAGCCTGGGCGGGGTGCCGCTGGCCGACCAGCTCGCCGGCGTCGCCGCCGCCGCGTCGCTGGCGATCGTCGACGACACGATCTTTTCCGGCCTCACGCTGCGCACGCTGCTCGACGCGCTGCCGCCGGCCGTGCGGGCCCGCACGCGCGCGTTCTGCCTGCGCTCGGTGGCCGAGTCGCTGCCGGCGCTGCAGCGACTCTGCCCGATCACGGCGGCGTTCGCGGCGCCGGGCAAGCTCCTGCGCGAGGTCAGCCTCATCAACGCGAGCGGCCTCGTCCGGCGCGGCGCCATCCGCCGCGTGGGTCAGCCCCCGCTGGCATTCTTCGAACGAGCCGAATGGATGCGCGCGTGGTTCCTGGACGAGGCCGACGCGATGATCGACTGCTGCCGGCGGCTGAACGCAGTACTGGAGCCCGACGGCCGCGCCACCCTGCCGGCGCTGGCCTGACCCGCTGTCGCCATCGGCTGAACGTCAGTGCTCAAATGTGACGGCGCTGTGCGGTGCGCGCCGGCCCGCGCTCCCGGTGGCGGGCCACCGTCTACCCACGCATGTCACCGAAAGTAGGTCGATCTGGCGCGGAGGGCCCCGCGACCGGGCCCGGAACGGTCGCTGGCGCATGACGTGCTACGGGCTACGGCAGGTCCAGGACCTGTGAAACGCAAGCCACCCGAGCAACGACAGCCAGTCTGGCTCACTCCCGAGGCGATTGCGGCCGCCGGGCGGCTCTCGCAGGTGACCGGTCTGTCCCTGCACGAGCTGGTCGAGACGGCCCTGCTCGGCGTCGACGCCGACGAGCTCAGTCGCGATCTCGTCGCCGAGGAAAGCGAACCGAAGGCGCCCGCCGACCGCGTGCCTGCCCCCGAGCGACCACCGGCGCGCGTCATTCCGATCGAGGATCGCCGGCGTCGTGCGCAGCCGTCGCGTCCTGACCCCGACGACCGCTGAGTTTATTTACGCGGGGCGCAGCCGTCGCGTCCTGACCCCGACAACCGCTGAGTTTATTTACAGGGGGGCCTGACATGGCCCCCAACCCCCCGGGGGCCCCGACACGGCCCCCAAACCCCCACCGTTCGCAGCGCCCCGGCGGAGCCGGGTCCGCGTGGCAGCCGACTGCTAGCCCGGGCGCGACATCACGACGCGGAGGCCGCGCGGAATGAGCACGCGGTCGAGGACCTCGAACAGGCCGTGGAAGAGCAAGGCCATCAGCGCGGCCGGGACGGCGCCGGCCAGGATCGTGGTGACGTCGTCCAGCGCCAGCCCGCGCACGATCAGGGTGCCGTAGCCGCCGGCGCCGACGAACGCCGCGAGCGTCGCGGTGCCGACCGTCCAGATCGTCGACGTCTTGATGCCGGCCAGCACGTTCACGGAGGCGAGCGGCAGCTCGATCCGCGCCAGCCGCCGCCAGCGCCCGAGACCGAGCACGTCGGCGATCTCCAGCAGCTGGCGGTCGAGCGTGGCCAGGCCGGTGTAGGTCCCGCGTACGATCGGCAGCAGCGCGTAGAGGAAGAGCGCAACCAGCGCTGGCAGCGTGCCGATGCCGAGCAGCGGGATCATGAAGCAGAGCAGCGCCAGCGCGGGGATCGTCTGGAGCACGCCGACCGCGATCAGCTCGGCGTGGCCGAGCACGGCGCGCCGCGCGGCGAGGACGCCGAGGGGAACACCGACGACCGTCGCCGACAGCACGGCGGCGGCGACGAGCAGCAGATGATCGAGGCTGAGCGACGCGAGCTCGCGGGCGAGCCGCGCGCGCTCGTCGGCGTCGCTCACCTCCCGGCCGAGGAAGCCCGACGCGACCTGCCGGACGCTGCGGCCGTCGAGATCGGCCAGCGCGTTCAGGCGCGCCATCGTCGCGGCGTCGATCCGACCGACCAGCGCCCGCTCCAGTGCGGCCCACGCCCGCGGGTCGCGCTCCACGAAATCGATCCGTGCCAGCAGGACGGCGGCGTAGGCGGGAAAGAACCGGCGGTCGTCGCGCAGCACCGCGAGGCCCGGTCGCGTCAGCCGGCCGTCGGTCGAGAAGATGTCCGTGAGGTCGGCCGCGCCGCCGGCGAGGGCCTGGTAGGCCAGCGCGTGCTCGATCACGCGGACGTCGGCCAGCCGCACGCCGTAGTGGCGACGCAGGCCGGGCCAGCCGTCGTCGCGCTCGAGGAAGCCCGAGCTGAACACCGCCCGCAGCTCCGGATGGCGCGCGAGATCGCTGATGCGCGTGAGCCCCAGGCGTCGGGCGAGGTCGTCACGCACGGCCAGGGCATAGGTGTTGTCGAAGCCGAGCGGCGCGCTGACGGTCAGGCCCTGCGGCCGCAGCCGGGCCCGGATGGCCTCGACCGAGTCGGCCGCCGGGTCCTTGAGGATCGAGCGGCTGATGGTGCCCGTGTACTCCGGATAGAGGTCGATGCTGCCGTGGCCGACCGCCCGGTAGGTGATACCGGTGCCGCCCAGGCCCAGCCGGCGCTCGACGACCTCGCCCGTCGCCTCGATCGCCTGCGCCGCGATCTCGGCCAGGATGTAGTTCTCGGTGAACGACTTCGAGCCGATCTTCACGACGGCGGCGGCGGGCAGCGCCGGTACCAGGATCACGAGGAGCAGCAGGGTGCCGGCGAGGTGCACCCTAGAAGTACGCGCGCAGCTCGGCGGGCGGCGCCTGCGCGAGGAGGAACTCGGTGACGAACGGCTCGACCGGGCGCTGCGCCAGCTCGGCGAACGTCCCCTGCTGCACGACCTTGCCATTGCGCAGCAGCGTGATCGCCGCGCCGAGCAGGACGGCCTCGCGGACGTCGTGGGTGACGAGCACCACGGTCTTGCCCAGCGCGGCGAAGATCCGTCGCAGCTCGGCCTGCAAGCCGGCGCGGACGATCGGGTCCAGCGCGCCCAGCGGCTCGTCGAGCAGGAGCACGGGTGGATCGAGCATCAGCGCCCGCATGACGCCGATGCGCTGGCGCTGGCCGCCGCTCAGCTCGGCCGGGTAACGGCGCAGCACGCCGTCGTGAAGCTCGACGAGCGCCGCCAGCTCGTTCATCCGTCGGACCACGCGCTCGCCCGGCCAGCCGGCCGCCTCGGCCGGCAGGCGCACGTTGCCGCCGGCGGTGAGGTGCGGATAGAGCCCGCCCTCCTGCACCACGTAGCCGACGCCCCCGACCAGGTGACGGCGCGGGGCGGGCGTGACGGCGACGCCGGCGACGAGCACCTCGCCGGCATCGGGCGCGACCAGGCCGAGGATGACGCGCACCAGCGTCGACTTGCCGGCCCCGCTCGACCCCAGCAGCACGTGGGTCGTGCCGGACGCGACTTCCAGCGAGACGTCGTCGAGGGCGACGGTGGCGCCGTACCGCTTGCTGACGTGGTGGACGGCGATCACGCTCCGAGCAGCGTACTGCAGGCGCCGGCGAGCGCAACTACCCCCGGAGATCGAGCGAGCGGCACCGCGCCGAGGGCAGCCGACGAGGACCTCGACGTCGCGAGCCGCGAGCCAGGCCCGCACCGCCGCCCAGGCGTTCGGATCGTCGCGCTCCCACCGCGCGAGGGCGGCCGCGGCGACCTCGATCCTCGAAGAGCGGCGGACCTCCACGCTGAGGGCCAGCTTCCGGAGGTCCGTTCGCCGGTCCCGGGACGGGCTCAGAAGCTGACGCGAAGACGCTTGAGCCCGCGGAGCACGGACGACTCGCGCCACTCCGGCGTCGGCTCCGCCAGCGCGAGGTCCGGCATCCGGCGCAGGAGCGCGCCGATCGCGACCTGGCCCTCGACGCGGGCCAGCGGCGCGCCGAGGCAGAAGTGGATGCCGTAGCCGAACGAGATGTGGCGGACGTCGCGCCGGGTGACGTCGAGACGATCGGGCTCGGCGAACTGGGCGGGATCGCGATTGGCGCCGCCCAGCGCGGTGATGACCATCGCGCCCTTCGACACCAGGTGGCCGTCGAGCTCGACGTCGGTGGTGGCGATCCGGGCGGTACGCTGCACGGGGCTGTCGTAGCGCAGCAGCTCCTCGATCGCGGCGGGGATCAGCGCGGGATCGTCCCGCACGCGCGCGAGCTGCTCGGGGTGGCGCAGCAGCGCCAGGGTGCCGTTGCCGATCAGGTTGACGGTCGTCTCGTGGCCGGCGATGAACAGCAGCAGGCACATCGCGATGACCTCGTCGACCGTGAGCTTGTCGCCCTGCTCCTCGGCGGCCAGGAGGCCCGAGAGGAGGTCGGCCTGCGGCCGGGCCCGGCGTTGCGGCACCAGCGCGCGGAAATAGTCGGCCAGCGCCCGGCGCGCGCGGCGCCCGCGCTCGACGATGGCCGCATCCGACGGCAGCCCGATCGCGTCGAGGCTGCGCGCGATGTCGGCCGACCAGCCGCGGATCGACGCGTGATCGTCCACCGGCACGCCGAGCATCTCGCAGATGACCGTCACCGGCAGCCGGTAGGCGAGGTCCTCGACGACGTCCATGCCGTGCTGCCCCGCCACGCGGTCGAGCAGGCGGTCGACGATCTCCTGGATGTGCGCGCGCATCGTCTCGATCATGCGCGGCGTGAACGCCTTGCTGACCAGCGCGCGCAGGCGCGTGTGGTCGGGCGGATCACGGAAGAGCATCGAGCGCGGGAGCGCCGGCTTCTCCGTCTCGTCGCCGTAGACCGCCGTGAGCATCTGCTGGAACTCCTCGCGCCCGAAGCGCGGGTCGCGCAGGACGTTGACGCAGTCGTCGTAGCGCGTCAGCACCCAGAATCCCAGCGGGCTGTGGTGCACCGGATCCTGCTCGCGCAGGCGCCGATAGAACGGGTACGGGTCGGCGTGGAACTCCGGCAGCAGCGGATTGAACAGGATCTCGGCGTCGCCGGCCACGATCAGCGCGCCAGCGCGTCGCGCAGCGCCTCGGCCGGATGCCGGGCGCGACGGCCGGCCAGGTGCTGGATCTGCTGCCGGCAGGAAATGCCGGGCGCGATCACCTCGGTCGTCGGCGGCGCCGCCTTGACGGCCGGCGCCAGCCGCCGGTTACCGAGCGCGACCGAGACCTCGTAATGCTCCCGCTCGAAGCCGAACGAGCCGGCCATGCCGCAGCAGCCGGAATCGACCTCGCTGACGCTGTAGCCCGCCCACTTCAGCACGGCGACGGTGGGCGCCGTGCCGACCATGGCTTTCTGGTGGCAGTGGCCGTGCAGCAGCGCCTGGCGGCCGTGCGGCGCCCACGACAGGGCCAGGCCGCGCGCGCGCTCGGCCAGCAAGAACTGCTCGAGCAGCGCGCTCTGCCGGGCGACCAGGCGCGCCTCGTCGGTGCGCAGGAGATCGACCCACTCGTCGCGCAGCGTGAGCAGGCACGAGGGCTCGAGTCCGACGATCGCCACGCCGCGCGCGGCGTATGGCGCCAGCCGCGCCACGTTCCAGGCCGCGTGCTCGCGCGCCTCGGCCAGCATGCCCTTGGAGATCAGCGGCCGGCCGCAGCACTTGCGGTCGACCAGCACCACGCGGTAGCCGGCGGCCTCCAGGAGCTCGACGGCAGCGCGGCCGATCTCCGGCGTGTTGTACGTCACGAACGTGTCGTGGAAGAGCACCACCTCGCCGCGCGCCGCCGCCGCCGGCGCCGGACGTCGGGCGAACCAGTCGGTGAACGTCTCGGCGGCGAGCGCCGGCAGCGGGCGCCGGCGATCGATCCCGGCCACTTTCTCCAGCAGCCAGCGGGTCCACGCCAGCGACGACAGCGCGTTGACGAGGCCGGGCATGCGCGAGCCCAGCCGGTTCAGCCGCTCGATGCGGCCGAAGAGCCGGTTGCGCAGCGGCAGGCCGTTGGCCCGGTAGTAGTGGTAGAGGAACTCGTACTTCAGCTTGGCCATGTCGACGTTGGACGGGCACTCGGCCTTGCAGCCCTTGCACTCCAGGCAGAGGTCCATCACCTCGTGCAGGCGCGCGCCGGTGAACTCCGCGGGCGCCAGCCGTCCCGACAGCACCGCCCGCAGCGCGTTGGCCCGGCCGCGCGTCGAGTGCTCCTCGTCGCGCGTCACCATGTAGGACGGGCACATCGTGCCCTCGAGCGTCTTGCGGCACACGCCGACGCCGTTGCACATCTCCACCGAGGCGGCGAACCCGCCCTGGGCCGAGAAGTCCAGCAGCGTGGGCGGCTCCCACGTCTTGTAGCCGACGCCATAGCGCAGGTTCTCGAGGATGCCCGGCGAGTCGACGATGTTGCCCGGGTTCAGCCGGTTCTCGGGATCGAAGGCGCGCTTGAGCCGGCGGAACGCCTGCATCAGCGGGGGCCCGTACATCCGCTCGAGGAACGGGCTGCGGGCCCGCCCGTCGCCGTGCTCGCTGGAGATGGTGCCGCCGAACTCCACGACCAGCTCGGTGATCTCGTCGGCGATCGCGCGCACCTGCTCGAGGCCGCGCGGCACCTTGAGGTCGATCACCGGCCGGATGTGCAGGCAGCCGACCGAGCAGTGCCCGTAATAGGCGCCGATCGTGTCGTGCCGGGCGAAGATGTCCTTGAAGCGCGGGACGAACTTCGAGAGATGGCGCGGGTCGACGCAGGTGTCCTCGACGAAGGCGATCGGCTTCTTGTCGCCCTTCATGCCGAGCAGCAGGCCGAGGCCGGCCTTGCGCAGCCCCCAGATCGTCCGCTGCTCGCCGGCGTCGAACGCGAGGTGCGCCGTGTAGCCGAAGCGCTCGCGCTGCCGGCGCGCCTCCAGCGCCTCCACCTTGGCCCGCGCCTCGGCGTCGGTCTCGCCGGTGTACTCCACGATCATGATCGCGGCCGGATCGCCCTGCACCCAGCCCATCTTCTGCGACTGTTCGATGTTGGCGCGCGCGAGGTCGAGGATGACCTTGTCGGTCACCTCGACCGCATAGGGCCCGGTCTCCAGCAGCGCCTGCGAAGACTCGAGCGCCTCCTGCATGTCGTGGTAGTGGATGACCGCCAGCGCGGTCGCCCGGGGCCGCCTGACGAGCCGCACCTTGGCCTCGAGGATCGTGAGCAGCGTGCCCTCGGAGCCGACGACCAGCCGCGCCATGCTGAACGCGCGCGGCGAGCCGTTGCCACCGCCCGCGTACGAGTGCGGGCGCACGCCGACGCCGAGCAGCTCGTTGAGGTTGTAGCCGGCGACGCGCCGCCACTGCTTGGGATAGCGGGCGCGGATCTCGTCGGCGTAGGTCTCGCGGATCGCCGCGACCTCCCGGTAGATCTGCCCTTCCAGCCCCGTCGCCCGGCACTTGGCCTCGAACTCGGCCGGGGTGAGCTCGCCGAAGACCACCTCGCTGCCGTCGGCCAGCAGCGCCCTGATCTCGAGCACGTGGTCGACGGTGAGCCCGTAGGCGATCGAGTGCGAGCCGCCCGAATTATTGCCCATCATGCCGCCCAGCGTCGCGCGGTTCGACGTCGACGTGTCGGGACCGAACAGCAGGCCGTGCGCCCGCACCTGATGGTTCAGCTCGTCCTGCACGAGACCGGGCTGCACGCGCGCCCACATCTCTTCGGGATTGACCTCGAGCAGATGGTGCATGGAGCGCGTAAAGTCGATGACGAGCGCGCGATTCACCGTCTGGCCGGTCAGCGACGTCCCGCCGCCCCGCGGCAGCAGCGCCACTTGCCGGGCCCGCGCGACCTCCACGGCGGCCCGCACGTCGTCGGCGTCGCGCGGCATGACGACGCCGAGCGGCTCCACCTGGTACATGGACGCGTCGGTGGAGTAGAGCAGGCGCGTCCCGGCGTCGAAGCGGACGTCACCGCGGACGACGCGACGGAGGGCGGCTTCGAGGTCGTTCACCGCGCCATTATACCCGCCGCCCGACGCGCCTTACCGGCCGTCGCACCGATGCGCGTGGAGCCGGTAGGCGTCGGCGATGTCGAGGTGGGCGATCCCGTCCGGATTCATGAACTGCCGCCCGGCGAACGCCTCGAGACTGCCGAGCGCAGCGGCGAGCGCCCACAGCGCGAGTCGCAGGCGGCCGGGCGCGGCGTTCACGCCGGCGCGGCCGGGCTCACCGCAGCGTGGAGGGCGGCGCCGTGTGCGGGTTCAGGTAGGGACTGACGGCGCCCTCGTAGGGCCAGTAGCGCGCGGAGCCGGGCAGCCACGTCGTGGGCGGCACGAAGCACCAGCAGCCGCCGCCGGGCGTGACGACCGTCTGCACCGGGCACCAGCCCCAGTCGGTGCTGCAGATCGTGGCCGCCGGCCCGCCCGGTCGCGGCACCGGCGGCGGCCGCGGCGCGAAATTCTGGGCGAGCGCGGGCGCCGCGGCGAGCAGCAGCAGCGCGACGGCCGCCGACACGCGAGGCATTGGTCTACTATAACGTCATGCCCCGCCGGATCTTTGCGCTTGCGGTGCTCGTGGCGCTGGCCGGGGTGGCGCATGCCGCCCCCGCCGCGCCCGGCTTTCGGCTCAAGACCCTCGACGGCCGCACGATCGATTCCAAGGAGCTGATCGGCAAGAAGATCATCGTGCTCCGCTTCCAGGCCTCGTACTGCAAGCCATGCGGCAAGGAATCGGCGGCGCTGGCGCGGGTCGCCGAGCGGTATCGCGACCGCGACGTCGAGATCGTCGCCATCCACGTGCAGGACACGGCGACCGACACCCGCACGTTCATCCGCGCCAACCACGCGACCTACCCGGTCTCGCTCGACCCGCGGCTGAGCCTGGGCAACCGCTTCGGCTTCAAGGGCACGCCCTACACCGTCGTCATCGACCGCCGCGGCGAGATCGCCGCGCGCCTGAGCGGCGAGGGCGCGGTCAGGCGCCTGCCGGCGCTGCTCGACAAGCTGATGAAGCAGGATCCCGTCAGCGAGCGGTGACGACGAAGGCGACGGCGGCCGCCGCCATCACCGCGGTCGCCGTCCAGCCGAGCACGTTGAGCCACACGCCGTTGACGTGGCGTCCCATGATCGTGCGGTTGTTGGCGACCAGCATCACCAGCACCAGCAGGGGCGGCGCCAGCAGCCCGTTGACGACGGCCGAGAGGAACATCATCCGGATCGCGTTGGCGCCGAGCGCGTCGATGAGCATGCCGGCCACGATGGCGCCGGCCAGCACGAGGTAGAAGCGGCGCCCCTGCCGCGGTCCGAGGTCGAGGCCGGCCCGCCAGCCCAGCAGCTCCGCGAGTGCGTAGGACGCCGATCCGGCCAGCACCGGGATGGCGAGCGCGCCGGTGCCGACCAGGCCGAGCGCGAACAGCACGTACGCCGCGTCCCCCGCGAACGGCCGCAGCGCCTCGGCGGCCTGACGAGTGGTCTCGATGTGGCGCAGGCCGGCGCGATGCAGCGTGGCGGCGGTGGCGAGGATGATGAAGTACATGACGACGTTGGACAGCGCCATGCCGGTGTTGACGTCGAGCGCGGCGTCGCGCAGCTCGTGCGCGGTGGCGCCCCGTCGCTCGGCGACCGTTCGTCGGCCCTGCGCGCGCTCCTCTTCCACCTCCTGCGAGGCCTGCCAGAAGAACAGGTACGGCGAGATCGTCGTGCCAAGGACGCCGACCAGCATGCCGAGACTCTCGGCGTCCCAGGCCAGCCGCGGCGACACCGTGGCGGCGAGGGCCGCCGACCAGTTCGGACGGGCCAGAACCGCGGCGGCGATATAGGCGAAGAGCACGGCCGTCAGCCACTTGAGCCACTGCGCGAGCCTGGCGTAGCTCATGTAGACCGTCGCCAGCACGATGGCGATCCCGAACGCCGGCACCCACACCACCGCCGGCACGCCGGTCAGCATCGCGGCGGCGTCCGCCATCCCCGCCAGGTCGGCGCTGACGTTGAAGACGTTGGCGACGAGCAAGGCCAGGCAGACGAGCAGCAGGAACCAGCGCGGGTAATGATGCCGCATGGCGCCGGCCAGGCCGCGGCCGCTGACCAGACCGATCCGCGCGCAGGTGAGCTGGACGGCCGCCATGAGCGGCAGCGAGAGCAGCGCCGTCCACAGCAGACCGTAGCCGAGCTGGGCGCCGGCCACCGAGTACGTCGTGATGCCGCTGGGATCGTCGTCGGAGGCACCGGTGACGAGGCCGGGCCCGAGCATCCGGAAGTAGCGAACGACCGGGTTGTGGCTGTGCGCGCTCAGGGCTTGAGCATCACCTTGATCGCGCGGTCCTGCTTGGCGTCGAAGATCGCGTACCCGCGCGGCGCGTCCTTGAGCGCCAGCGTGTGGGTGACGATGCGGGCCGGGCGGAGCTTGCCGCGCCGCACCAGCGGCATCAGCACGGTCATGAACGCGCGCGCGTTGCAGATCCCCATCTTCAGCGTGAGGTCCTTGAAGAAGGCCTCGCGGGCCGGAAAGGCCATCGACGGCTCGACGTAGACGCCGACCGAGGACACGACGCCGCCCGCGCGCACCGCCTGGATGGCCTGGGTGAACGGCGTCTCGTGCCCCACGCACTCGAGCACGACGTCGGGCCCGCGGCCGCCGGTGAGCGACCGCAAGCGCTCGGCCGGGTCGCCGGCGTCGAGGCTGACCGGCTCGGCGCCGAATTCTTCCGCGAGGGCCAGCCGGTAGTCCACGCGATCCACCGCGAACACTCGGGCAGGGCCGAAGAGCTGGGCCGACTGCAGCGCCAGCAGGCCGACCGGCCCGGCGCCGAACACGGCCACGCTGTCGCCGGGGCGGATGCCGCCGTTCTCGGCGCAGAGATAGCCGGTCGAGAGGATGTCGCCCAGGAACAGCGCGTCGTCGTCGCTCAGGTCGGCCGGCACCTTCTCGCAGAGATGGTCGGCGAACGGCACCCGGATGCGCTCGGCCTGCCCGCCGCCCCACAGGTGACCGAAGCGTCCGCCGAAGACGGCGCGCCCGGTGGTGGAGCACTGGCTGGTCAGGCGCTGGCGGCACGCGTCGCACTGACCGCAGGAGACGTTGAACGGGACGACGACGCGATCGCCGACCTGCACCGAGCGCACCGCGGCGCCGGCCTCCTCCACGACGCCCATGAACTCGTGGCCCATCAGCGCGCCGGTCTGCACGAGGGCGCCGCCGCCGCGTCCGTGGTACTGGTGCAGGTCGGAGCCGCACACGGCGCTGGTGGTGATGCGCAGGAGGACGTCGGTCGCGTCGACCAGCCGGGGATCGGCCACATCGGTGGCCCGCACGTCGCCCACGCCGTGGAAGGTGATCGCTTTCATCGGGACTCCTCCGGGCGCCCGCCCGTCTCGTAGAGCACGAGCGCGGCCGCGCCCCGCATCGTGAGCCGCTTGTCGCCGGGGACGATCGTCACCCGCGTGGTCGCCAGCGCCCGCGGAAACGCGTACTCGCCGGCCGCCTTGAGAATGCGCGTCTCCAGCGGCGCCAGCGACGTCGCCACCCCGCCGGTGACGACGACCACCTCGGGATTGAGGCCGTTCACCACCGTGCCGATCATCGCCCCCAGCGCCTGGCATGCCTCGTCGACGATCATCGCGGCGGTGGGGTCGCCCTCCGCCGCCACGCGAAAGACGAGCGGCGCCCTGATGGCGAGCGGATCGCCGTCGGCGGCGCGCAGCAGCGCCGCGTCGGGGTGGCCCGCCACGCGCGCCTGGGCGGCTTCGGCAATGCCGCGGCCGCTGGCGTAGACGGCCAGGCAGCCGCGCCCGCCGCACCAGCAGCGCGGTCCGTCGAACTTCACCGGCGTGTGGCCGAACTCGCCGCCGAATCCGGACGCTCCGCGCACGAGCCGGCCGTCGAGAATGATGCCGGCGCCGAAGCCGGTGCCTGCCGCGAGGACGACGAGCGACCGGGCACCGCGCGCGGTGCCGAACGTCCACTCGGCGAGCGCCAGCGCGTTCACGTCGTTGTCGACGTAGGCGGGAACCCCGAAGCGCTCGGTCAGCTGGCGCGCCAGCGGGCGGCCGGACAGCTCGGGCACGTGGGGGACGTGCTCGCCGATCCGTCCCGTCACCGTGTCCACCGGCCCCGGCACACCGACGCCGACGGCGGTGATCGGGTGGCCGAGGCGCTCGGCCGCATCACGGACCTTGCCCATCATCCACAGGATGGACTCGACGGCCTGGCCGCGCCCGTCGCGCGCCGTGGGCACGCGCTCCTCGAGCAGGACGTCGCCGGCCGGCGTCACGGCGCCGGCGGCCAGCGTGGTTCCACCGACGTCGACGGCCAGAATCAGGGGCGCCTCTGTCTTCGCCGTCATCGGCGGCATTCTAGAACAAACTGTACATGGGGGCCCCGAGGTGTCCCGCACGGTAGGTAACCCGCTCGCGGCACCGTTCGGAGGCTCCGTTTCCAGCCGATAACCTCGCACGGGCGGCGGCTCGGCGCGCTGGCCGGGTCGCCGCCTACCGCTCCTTCGCCGGCCAGCAGAGCGCGCAGGGACGTGCTGGCCGGCGCCTTCTGCATTCGCAGCAGCGGCTTTTCGCATCGGGCAGGCCATCGCCGGCACAGAAGTGCCCGCAGCGGAGAAAGGCGCGCACCTTGCCCTCCCAACGTATGACCGGAGGATCGCCGTCGACCTCAATCATTG
>VBPC01000121.1 GCA_005887895.1 Candidatus Rokuibacteriota bacterium | reverse complement strand
ATCCAGTCGGCGCGGGCCAAGGGCCTGGCCGAGCGGGTCGTCGTCGGCAAGCACGCGCTGCGCAACGCGCTGCTGCCGATCGTCACCATCCTGGGCCTCTCGCTGCCCGGGCTCATCGGCGGCAGCGTGATCGTCGAGTGGATCTTCGCGATCCCCGGCATGGGCCAGCTCATGGTGCAGGCCGCCTTCGAGCGCGACTATCCGGTGCTGATGGGTAATCTCGTCATCGTCTCCACGCTGACGCTGACGGCCAACCTGGCCGCCGACATCGCCTACAGCCTGGTGGACCCGCGCATCCGCGTGGGCCGCCGCCGGCGCTGACGGCATGGGCGCCTTCTGGAAGGCCTTCGGGCGCAACCGCCTGGCGATCGTGGGCGGCGCCGTCGTGACCTGCCTGGCCGTGCTGGCGGTGCTGGCGCCGGTCGTCTCGCCCTGGGATCCGAACCGGCCCGACGTGAAGAAGATCCTCGATCCGCCCTCGCGCCCCCATCTCCTTGGCACCGATCAGCTCGGCCGTGACGTGCTCTCGCGCATGCTCTTCGGGGCCCGGGTGTCGCTGGCGGTCGGCTTCGTGTCGGTCGGCATCGCGGCGTTCATCGGCATCACGCTCGGCTCGACCGCCGGCTACAACGGCGGCTTCGTCGACGCCACCATCATGCGGCTGGTCGACCTGATGCTGGTCTTCCCGCGCTTCTTCCTGCTGCTGGCCGTGCTGGCGTTCCTCAAGCCGTCGATCTGGACGATCATGGCCGTCATCGGCCTCACCGGCTGGATGGGCGTGGCCCGGCTCGTGCGCGCCGAGTTTCTGGCCCTCAAGGAGCGCGAGTTCGTGCTGTGGTCGCAGTCGATCGGGGCCAGCGGCTTCCGCATCATCTGGCGCCACATCCTGCCCAACGCGATGGCGCCGGTGCTGGTGGCGATGACGCTCGGCATTCCGGCCGCGATCCTCACCGAGTCCGGCCTCTCCTTCCTCGGCCTCGGCGTGCAGCCGCCACACGCGACGTGGGGCAACATCCTGAACGAAGGCAAGGACGCGATCGAGCTGGCGTGGTGGCTGTCGCTCTACCCGGGTCTGGCGATCCTGGTCACCGTGCTGTCCTACAACCTGCTCGGCGAGGGCATCCGCGACGCGCTCGACCCGCGCCTGCGCCAGAGCCGCGGGAGAATTGTCTCGCGCGGAGGTTGACGGTATACTCCGTCCTCATCCGCTCGTGCCGAAGTGGCGGAACTGGCAGACGCGCACGTTTGAGGGGCGTGTGGGGCAACCCGTGGGGGTTCGAGTCCCCCCTTCGGCACCATTCTCCGACCGCTTGAGATTTCGATCGTCCGCAGCAGAAGTCCGCCGACGGGTCGTAAAGGGGCCGTGTCGCGGCAACCACTGACGACTCGGCGCTGGTGATGGCAAACAAGTCTCGACGCTATTCGATGAAGACATTCCAAGCGGTTACCTACATGGCTGTGCTTGGCCTCGGCGAGGACGCCGGCATCCTGCTTCGATCAAACGTCGACCGATTGGTCAATCTTGCGTATCTACTGTCCGCCTCTGACGTACAGTTTCACTCAGCACGAGAAGCTTATGCGTCTCGGCTTTGATGAGGCGCCGAAGATGCGGCGCCCTTTCGCTGATCAGGCCGGCATTCTTCCGAAGAGTTACTACGACAAGCAATATCGGTTCGTCTCAAGCTTTCGATCTCGTCGACTTGGCGTTGGTTGACAATTTCGGCGTGATGGCCCGAGTCGAGGAACTTCGTTGCCGGTACTTCTCGATTGACCGGCCTGACTTACGTGCCAAGGTTCGGGAGGCGCGCCAGCGCCTTGAGGCCAAGCAATGATCGGCGCGATCTACACCCGCGGATTGCGCTGGTGACCGCGTCCGGATACGGTCCGCCCAGGGACACCACCCCGGGGGAGGAGGGCCGCATGATTCGCGCGATGATGCTTGTCGTCGTGCTCGCCACGCTCGGCACCGCCTGCTCCCGTGAGCCGCGCTGGACACTCTGGGAGACCAGGGGTAACGAAGCGACCAAGAAGGAATCCGGTTTAGAGCGGCAGGTCTGCGAGACGCTCCGCGACCGAGCGGAGCGGAACGAACAGGAGGTGGTTGAGCTGTTCGCCCGTCTCGACCAGCAACTCGTCGCCGGCGGTGGGCGGCCGGAGCCCCAGACGCGGCTACCGGTAACCTATCGCTGCCGCCGCGACGGCGAGTGACACCTACCTCCATGCTGATCGAGCCCGACAATCGCGGCCACCGGATCGAGGTCCATGCCGAGCCCATTGACGACCGGTGGGACGCGACGGTGCGCATCCGGCGGATCCTCTCCGGGGACAAGCTAACTGCGCGCCTATGATGCGCGGAGCAGCAATCACGCCACTTTTCGGCCAGCACGCCCGACTCCCCCTTCGGCACCGAAATCGTCAGGCACCGGCGCGACGGCTTTGTCTCACGGTTCGCCGGCGACTACGCTGCGGCGGCGGGGATCTCGTCCGTCCAGACGATGAACTGCGTGAGGTTGGCGGCGCCGAACGACGTGGTCAGTGCGACGTCCACGGCGTCACGGCCGCGCGCCATGAGCACGCGGCCGATCCGCGGGCGGTTATGGCGGGCGTCGATGGGATGCCAGGCGCCGTCCAGATAGACCTCGGACCACGCCGAGAAGTCCATCGCCGCCGGGCTCGGCGGCACGCCGATGTCGCCGAGAAAGCCGGTCGCGTACCGGGCGGGGATGTTGAGCGCCCGCAGGAACGCGATGGCGAGATGCTGGAAGTCGCGGCACACCCCCTGCCGCTCGAGGTAGACGTCGGCGGCGGACTTCGTCGGCCGCGCGAACTGGTAGCCGAACGCGACGTGCGTGTGGACCCAGCTCACCACCGCTTGTACTCGCTCCCAGGACTCGGGCGTGGCGCCGAAGAGATCCCAGGCGATCGCGCACAGGCGGTC
Organism: Candidatus Rokuibacteriota bacterium; assembly: GCA_005887895.1. GTDB lineage: Bacteria > Methylomirabilota > Methylomirabilia > Rokubacteriales > CSP1-6 > AR5. The sequence continues at coordinate 47,789 of VBPC01000121.1, read as the reverse complement.
GACCTCGCAGTAGCGGCTCGCCAGGAGGAAGCGCCAGCACTCGGGCGGCATCGCGTGCACGGGCGTCAGGCGCGCGCCGGTGATCGGCGTCTCGGCGCGCCCGGAGTCGCCGATCACGTTGTCGTACCGGACCCGCACGGTGCCCGCCGGCGCCAGGATGCGCGCGGCGCGGTTGCCGAACGCGTCGACGAAGTCCTCGACGGCGGTGGCCGGCTCGATCTCGATCCGCTCCGGCTGCCGCAGCCGCGACGCCTGCTCGGGGTGGACGTAGAGCATGAGCTGCATCGGGGTGGGCCGGGGCACCTCGAAGCGCAGCTCGTAGCCCAGGTGGATCTCCATGAGGTCACCGTAACACGGCCCTCCGGCCGGCCTCTGTTACGATACCCGGGTGACGTACTGCGTCGGCATCTGGACACGGCAGGGTCTCGTGATGGCCTCCGACTCGCGCACCAACGCCGGCCACGACCAGGTGAACGTCGCGCGCAAGATGCACGTGTTCGAGCAGCCCGGGGAGCGCGTTTTCGTCCTCCTCAGCAGCGGCAGTCTCTCCTGCACGCAATCGATCATCACGCTGCTCCGGCGTGATTTCGACGACGGCAAGGGGCTGGCGCAGGCGCTTTCGCTCTACGACGCCGCGCGCATCATCGGCGACGAGGTGCGCCGGGTGTCGGACATGGATCGCGCCGCCCTGGAGCGCGACGAGTTCAAGTTCAACGTCAACCTCATCGTCGGCGGCCAGGTGCGCGGCGAGCGCCCGGGACTCTTCATCGTCTACCCGCAGGGGAACCCGCTGCAGGCCAGCGAGGACTCGCCGTATCTGCAGATCGGGGAGACGAAGTACGGCCGCCCCATCCTGGATCGCGGCATCCGCTTCGACAGGACGACGCTCGAGGAGGCGGCGAAGTACGCGCTGCTGTCCCTGGACTCCACGATGCGCTCCAACGTCACCGTGGGACCGCCGGTCGACCTCCTCGCCTACGGCGTGGACGAGCTCGAGATCACGCGGCAGCGCCGGTTCACGGCGAACGATCCCGATCTGGTGAAGATCGGCGTGCGCTGGGAGCAGGCCCTGCGCCAGGCGGTGGCGCGGCTGCCACAGATCCGCTTCCGTGTCGGCCGCGACGCGGGCCAGCCCCAGGCGCCGCAAGAGGAGAGCATCGTCCTCGTCGAGCCGCCGCCGAACCCGTCCGATCCCGCCGCCGTTCAGGCCAGCCAGCGGCCTCCGGAGCGGGGCGACCGATAGCGCTCGGCGTAGGCGGCGAGCGCCTGCAGGAGCGCGGCGTCGCGCGTGTAGGCGTAGACGGTCTGGCGAACGGGTGAGCGGGGCGTGAGCCGGAAGATCTGGTCGAGCGGCGGACGGAACGTCCACACGCTGTAGTCGAAGCCGTCCAGGCGCCGGGCGGCCGCGTCGAAGACGGCGCCGGCGCCGCCGGCGGCCGGCTCGGGCTCGATGAACGCGAAGTTCCGGAAGCACGCGGCCAGCTCGGCCAGCTTCTCGGGAAACCGTCCGAGCATCAGCGTCCGCGCCGCCTCTGCGCCGGCCTGGCCGTACTTCGCCACCGAGACGCGGCCCTCGCGCCACGGCAGCAGCGTCTCGAACGTGGCCTCGGAGAAGCAGACGTCGATCGGTGAGGCCGCATCGCCGCACGCCGTCCGCACGTCGGCGGGGCGCAGGTCGAAGAAGTCCAGCGTCAGGAGTCGCCGGGCGGTCGTCGGGTCGAGCCGCGCGGCGACGCGCTCGGTCCAGTAGGTCTCGGTCGCGGGCAGATCGGTGCCGCCGCCGGCGATGCCCATCCGCGAGAGATAGAACAGGTAGCGGCCGCTGGCGTAGCCGACGTGGAAGGCCGAGCGGACGCGGGCGCCCACGAGCCAGCGGGTGACGACGTACGAGGCCTGGTGGGGACGCTCCATGACGGGCTTGCCGCGCTTCTGCTCGTCGAAGACGCGCGCCGCGCGCCGCACGGCCGCGTACTCCCGGCTGCGGAAGAGCGCATGGCGCACGGCGAGGTCGGGAAAGACGTCGAGCCCCAGCCAGGCGCGCAACCGCGCGCGCGAGCGCACGGGCACCAGCGACTTCAGCGATGCGGGCGTGTGGCGGCGCAGCAGCCGACCCAGGCCGGCGAGCACCGAGCCCATGGGCTCGTGAGTACCACGATTTCGCCGGTCAATCGCGCGCGCTCAGCTCCTCGCACTCCTCGCGCCAGACGTCGTGGCAGCCGCGGTGCAGCCGGAGCTCGACGCCGGAGGTCAGCGTGATCTCGAACTCGACCTCGCTCGGCGTGATGGCGTAGCCGCACGCCGCGCAATGCGTGCCGACCCCGCGCCCCGCCCAGATCTTGCCGGTCTCCTCGCACGGCATCTCGCCGGTCTGGACCATTCGGCGCACACGGGCACGCAGGCTGATGTCTTCCATGCTCCGGCCGCCGGGCGGCTCGCCTAACCAGTAAGCAACCGCGGTGCCGCCGAGACCGGCCCGGGCCCGGCGGCAGCGCCGCGTGACGGCATGGCGCGTGCCGCGACTCGTGCAACGTGGCATAATGATGCGGTTTTGAGAGCGCGCCCATGACGCATCCACTCCCCGTGCTCCAGCCGAGCGCCCTCGCCGACGGCCGCAAGCCGGCGTGGCTGAAGGTGCGCGCGCCGGGCGGGCCCGGCTACATGCGGCTGCGCCGGCTGATGCGCTCGCTGAACCTCCACTCGGTGTGCGAGGAGGCGCACTGCCCTAACATCGGCGAGTGCTGGGAGGACGCCACCGCGACGTTCATGATCCTCGGCGACGTGTGCACGCGGAACTGTGGATACTGCGCGATCGCCCACGGTACGCCGGTGTGGGAAGACCGCGAGGAGCCGCAGCGCATCGGCCGGGCGGTGGCCGAGCTCGGGCTCGAGTACGTCGTGATCACGTCGGTCAACCGCGACGATCTCGCCGACGGCGGCGCCGCCCACTGGGCCGCCACCATCCAGGCCGTGCGGACGCATGCGCCGGCCTGTCGCGTCGAGGTGCTGATCCCGGACTTCCTCGGCCGGCGCGCGTCGCTCGACATGGTCATCGCGGCGGCGCCGGCGATCCTCAACCACAACACCGAGACGGTGCCGCGCCTCTACAAGCTGGCGCGTCACGGGGGCCGCTACGAGCGCGTGCTGGAGCTGTTCCGCCACGCGAAGGCGACGGCGCCCGCGCTGCCGCTGAAGTCCGGCATCATCCTCGGCCTCGGCGAGGAGCGCGACGAGCTGGTGAGCACGCTGGGCGACCTCGTCGAGGTCGGCGTGTCGATCCTCACGCTCGGCCAGTACCTGCGGCCCTCGGCGCAGCACCTGCCGGTCGCGCGCTACTACCATCCCGACGAGTTCGCCGAGCTGGCCGGGATCGGCCGCTCGCTCGGCTTCGCCCACGTCGAGTCAGGCCCGCTGGTGCGCAGCTCGTATCACGCGAAGAAGCAGGCCGACGCGGCGGAGAACCGGAGCGCGTGACCACCTACGCGCCGATCCTCATGGTGTTCGCGTTCGCCGCGCTGGTGGCCGGCCTGCTGCTGTTCATCCCGCGGCTGGCGGCGCCGCGCCGGCTCACGCCGGTGAAGGCGGAGCCGTTCGAGTGCGGCAAGGATCCCATCGAGGTCTCGGAGGGGCGGTTCTCGATCAAGTTCTCCACGGTGGCGATCTTCTTCATCCTGATCGACATCGAGCTGCTGTTCGTGTGGCCGTGGGCCATGCTCTACCGGCGGCTCGGCTGGTTCGGCTTCGGCGAGATGCTGGTGTTCCTCGCGATCCTCATGCTCGGCTTCTTCTACATCTGGCGGAAAGGCGGCCTCGAGTGGGAGTAGGCAGCTTCTTCACCTCGAAGCTCGACGAGGCCATCGGGTGGGCGCGGAAGTACTCCATCTTCCAATACCCGTTCGTCACCGCCTGCTGCGGCATGGAGTACATGGCCACCGCGTGCTCGCACTACGACATCGACCGCTTCGGCGCCGGCCTGCCGCGCTTCTCGCCACGCCAGGCCGACGTGCTGTTCGTCGTCGGCACCATCTCGCACAAGATGGCGCCGGTCCTGAAGCGCGTGTACGACCAGATGACCGAGCCCAAGTGGGTGGTGGCCTTCGGCGTCTGCACGTGCACCGGCGGCTTCTACGACAACTACGCCACCGTGCAGGGCATCGACACGATCATCCCGGTCGACATCTACATCCCGGGCTGCCCGCCGCGGCCGGAGTCGGTCATCGACGGCCTCATGAAGCTGCAGGACCGCATCGCCACCCAGACCCAGAGGTACTGAGTGCAGGGCGGGCAGATCGTCCAGCGCCTGCGCGACCGCTTCGGCGGCGCCGTCCTCGAGACCCACGAGCACCGCGGCGACGCCACCCTCGTGGTGGAGCGCGCGATGCTGATCGACACGCTCGCCTTCTGTCGCGACGAGGCGGCGCTGGCGTTCGACGTGCTGATGGACCTCACGGCGGTCGACTACCTCAAGTACCCGGGTCGTGAGGACGGGCCGCGCTTCGAGGTCGTCTACCACCTCTACTCGCTCGGCCACAACCACCGCGTTCGCGTGAAGACGCGGGTGGACGAGGACGACGCCCAGGTGCCGACGGCCGTCGACCTGTGGCCGATCGCCAACTGGTTCGAGCGCGAGGTGTGGGACATGTTCGGCGTCCGGTTCGCCGGCCACCCCGACCCGCGGCGGCTCCTGATGTACGAGGAGTTCGTCGGGCACCCGCTGCGCAAGGACTACCCGATCAACCGGCGGCAGCCGCTGATCGGCCCGAGCGCCTGACGATGGCCGAGCGCACGCGGCGCCAGATCTTGCTAGGCGAGGGCAGCGGCACCGGCAGCGGCGGCAACCTCCAGGTCGGCGTCGGCCCCGCCCATCCGGCCATGCACGGCATCATCCGCATCGAGGCCGAGCTGGACGGCGAGACGATCGTCGGCGCCGACGTCGAGATCGGCTACCTCCACCGGGCGTTCGAGAAGGACTGCGAGGTCGGCGGCTACAACAACGCCATCCCGTACACCGACCGCCTGAACTACGTGTCGCCCCTCATCAACAACTTCGCGTATGCCTCGGCGGTCGAGAAGCTCCTCGGCATCGAGGTGACCGAGCGCTGCAAGTTCATCCGCACCGCCATGGCGGAGATCTCGCGGATCTGCGACCACCTGACCTGCGTCGGGGCCTCCGCGATGGAGCTGGGCGCCTTCACCGTCTTCCTCTACATGATCAAGGCGCGCGAGTTCCTGTGGGAGCTGGTGGAGGACGTCACCGGCGCCCGCCTGACGATCTCCTACGGCCGGGTCGGGGGCGTGAAGGCCGACCTGCCGGACGGCTTCGCGGCCAAGATGACCAACGCCTTCAAGGAGACGCGCGAGGTGCTGGACGAGGTCCACCGCCTGCTGACCGGCAACCGGATCTTCATGGACCGCATGGTGGGCGTCGGCGTGCTCTCGCGCGAGGAGACGATCGGCTACGCGATCACCGGGCCGCTGCTGCGGGCGGTCGGTGTCGGGTACGACGTGCGCCGCGCGCAGCCGCACTGGGCCTACGACCGCGTCGAGTTCGAGATCCCCATCCAGAAGGACGGCGACAACTACTCGCGCTATCTCGTGCGCATGGCCGAGATGGAGCAGTCGATGCGCATCGCCGAGCAGGCGCTGGCCCTCATGCCCGGCGGGCCCGTCAACGTCGACTTCGAGGGCCGTCCGATCGATCCGGCCGCCTACGTCGACCAGGGCAAGCAGGGCAAGACCGAGGGCCTGCTGCTGGTGCCGATCCGCCTGTCGCCCAATCTGCAGGGGCAGAACCGCGGCGCCTGGGATCGGGTGAACGCGCACGACAAGCGGGTCGTGCTGCCGCCGAAGGAAACGACCTATGGCTCCATCGAGGGCCTGATGAACCACTTCATGCTGATCATGGAGGGCTACGGGATCCAGCCGCCGCTCGGCGAGGCCTACTTCGCCTCGGAGGGCGCCAACGGCGAGCTCGGCTTCTACGTCGTCTCCGACGGCTCCGACCGCCCGTATCGCGTGCGCTGCCGGCCGCCCTGCCTGCCGCCGATGGCCGCGCTGCACCGGATGATCGAGGGCGAGATGGTCGCCGACCTCATCCCGACCTTCGGTTCCGTGAACATGATCGGCGGCGAGCTGGACCGATGAACGGAGCCCCGGGATCCTCGAACAGCCCACCTGCGGAGCGAGCCGGCCTCGCGGGCCCCGCTACAAACGTGGCCTTTACCCCGGAGCAGCTCGCGGAAGTCCGGCGGCTGCAGGGACTCTATCCCGACAAGCGGGGTGCGCTGCTCCCGGTGCTGCACATGGCCCAGGACGCCTTCGGCTGGATCTCGCTCGAGGTCGAGGAGTACGTCGCCGGGTTCTTCGCGCTGTCGCCCGCCCACGTCCACGAGGTCGTGACGTTCTACACGCTCTACTTCCAGCAGCCGAAGGGCCGGCACGTCGTCGCCGTCTGCCACAACCTGTCCTGCTACCTGGCCGGCTCGCGCGACATCCTCGCCCACGTCCAGCGCCGGCTCGGCGTCGAGGTCGGCGAGACGACCGACGACGGCCGCGTCACCCTGCAGTCCGTCGAGTGCCTGTGCGCCTGCGAGGCGGCTCCCATGGCGCAGGTCGACGACCGCTACGAGCTGAACCTGACGCCGGAGAAGGTCGATCGCATCCTGGAGGGGCTGCGCTGATGGCCGAGATCGTCCTCATGCGCAACTTCGGGCGGCAGGACTCCCACACGCTGGCCGGCTACCGGGCCACCGGCGGCTACGGCGGCTGGGAGAAGGCCCGGACGATGGAGCCCGCCGCGATCACGGAGGAAGTGAAGAAGTCGAACCTCCGCGGGCTGGGCGGCGCCGGCTTTCCGACCGGCACCAAGTGGTCGTTCATTCCGAAGAACCACGCCGGCCCCGTCTACCTCGTGGTCAACGCCGACGAGGGCGAGCCGGGGACGTTCAAGGACCGCTATCTGCTCGAGCGCGATCCGCACGCGCTCATCGAGGGCATGCTCATCACCGCCCGCGCCATCCGTTGCGCGCTCGGGTTCGTCTACATCCGGGGCGAGTACGTCCAGCCCTGGCGCCTGTTCAGCGCGGCCGTCAAGGAAGCCTATGACGCCGGCCTGCTGGGCCATGGCTTCGACATCGTCGTCCACCGCGGCGCCGGCGCGTACATCTGCGGCGAGGAGACGGGCCTGCTCTCCTCGCTGGAGGGCAAGAAGGGCTGGCCCAAGATCAAGCCGCCGTTCCCGGCCATCAAGGGCGCGTTCGGCCAGCCAACGATCGTCAACAACGTGGAGACCCTGGCCTGCGTGCCGCCCATCATCACGCGCGGCGCCGAGTGGTTCGCCGCGCTCGGCACCAAGACCCAGGGCGGCACCCGGATGTACTCGGTGTCGGGCCGCGTGCCGAAGCCGGGCGTGTACGAGGCGTCGGTCGCGATCACGCTGCGCTCGCTCATCCACGACCTGGCCGGCGGCGTCAGCGGAAGCGGCCGGCTCAAGGCCGTGGTGCCGGGCGGCGGCTCGGCGGCGATCCTGACCGCCGACGAGATCGACATCCCGATGGACGTCGACGGGCTCAAGAACGCGGGCTCGATGATCGGCTCGGCCGGCGTCATCGTCATGGACGAGAGCGTCTCGATCCCCGAGGCCCTCATGGTGCTGGCGCGCTTCTACGCCCACGAGTCGTGCGGGCAGTGCACGCCGTGCCGCGAGTCGACCGGCTGGATCTACAAGCAGGTCCACCGCATCGTCGAGGGCCACGGCCGCAAGGACGATCTCGACACCATCCTCGACGTCGCCAAGCGCGGCGGCGGCACCACGATCTGCGCCTTCTACGACGGCGCCATCGGCCCCTACATCTCCTACATCGAGAAGTTCCGCTCGGAGTTCGAGGCGCTGTGCCGGAGCTGAGTGCGTGCCGAAGCTGACGATCGACGGCAAGGAGATCGAGGTCGAGGCGGGGACGAACCTCATCGAGGCCGCCCGCCGTCTCGGCATCGAGGTGCCGCACTACTGCTACCATCCGGGCCTGTCGATCGCCGGCCAGTGCCGGCTCTGCATGGTCGACATCGAGAAGGCCCCGCGGCCGACGATCGCCTGCAACACGACGGCCGGCGACGGCATGGTCGTGCACACCGATACCGAGCGGGTGCGCGACACCCGGCGCTCGATCATGGAGTTCCACCTGATCAACCATCCGCTCGACTGCCCGGTGTGCGACCAGGCCGGCGAGTGCTGGCTGCAGATCTACTACATGAAGCACGGGCTCTACGACCCGCGCATGGTGGACGAGAAGGTCCACAAGCCGAAGGCGGTGCCGCTCGGCCCCCACGTGATGCTGGACGCCGAGCGCTGCATCCTCTGCTCGCGCTGCGTGCGCTTCTGCGACGAGATCACCGGTACCGGCGAGCTGGGGATCTTCCACCGCGGCGATCACTCCGAGATCGGCCTCTTCCCCGGGCGCGATCTCGAGAACAACTACTCGGCCAACGTGGTGGACATCTGCCCCGTCGGCGCGCTGACCGACCGCGACTTCCGCTTCCAGGTGCGGGTGTGGTACCTCGACACGACGAAGTCGATCTGCACCGGCTGCGCCCGCGGCTGCAACGTCGACGTTCACGTCAACCGCCGCCGGCCGCACCACGCCGAGGGCCGCCGCGTGGCCCGCCTGAAGCCGCGCTTCAACGCCGAGGTCAACGCGTGGTGGCTCTGCGACATCGGCCGCTATCACTTCGATTTCGTCGATGCGGCCACCCGCCTGACGGCGCCGGTGCGCCGCAACCCGGGCGGTCCCGCCGACGTCACCTGGGACGAGGCGGTGGCCGGCGTCGCGGATGCGCTGCGGCGCTACCCGCCCGAGCAGGTGGCCGTGCTGGCCTCGCCGCAGATGGCCAACGAGGACCTCATCGCCCTGCGACGCGTCCTGGAGACGCGCGGCATCCGCGAGGTGGCCTTCGACGTGCCCCCGACGGCCCTGGCGAAGGACGACGATTTCCTGCTGCGCGCCGACCGCACGCCGAACCGCCGCGGCGCCACGCTGATCGGCCTCGGCGGCGACGCGGGCGGCCTGATGGCCGCCGCGCGCTCGGGGCGGATCAAGTGCCTGTGGGTCTTCCACCACGACCTGCTGGCCGCCGGCTGGCCCGCCGCCGAGGTCAGCAGGGCGCTCGGGCGCATCGAGACGGTGATCTTCACGGGCACCAACGCCAACGCGACGAGCGAGCGCGCCCACTGGGTGCTGCCGGCCGCCGCCTGGGTGGAGCGCGAAGGGACGTTCACGAACTTCGAGGGCCGCGTGCAGCGCTTCCGCACCGCGCTGGAGCCGCTCGGCCAGGCGCTGCCGGAGTGGGAGCTGCTCGGCCGCGTCCTCGTCGGCCTCGGCGGCACGGCGGCCGGCCGCCGCGCCGAGCACTGGTTCCGCGAGCTGACCGGCGCCGTCGACGCGTTCGCCGGGATGAGCTACCAGAGCCTCGGCGATCTCGGGCGCCTGGTCGCCGGCGCCACCGCGTCCGGCCTCCCCACGCCGCCCGGCCAGCGGGCCTCGGCCCACGCATGATCGCCGACCTCGGCATCGTCTTCGGGCGCGTCCTCTTCGTCATGATGTTCATGCTCAACCTCGGCGGGATCCTGACCTGGGTCGAGCGCAAGCAGTCGGCGATCATGCAGGACCGCATCGGCGCCAACCGCGCCTCGATCCGCATCCCGCTCATCGGGGTACGGCTGCGCATCCTGGGGTTGCTCCACCCGCTGGCCGACGCGATCAAGATGCTGACGAAAGAAGATTTCATGCCGGCGCGGGCCGATCGCTTCCTGTTCTCGCTGGCGCCGTTCGTGTCGGTCTTCTTCGCGCTGACCGCGTTCGCCTCGATCCCGTTCGGCGACACGCTGCGGGTGGGCGACCGTGTGATCCCGCTGCAGGCGGTGACGCTCAACGTCGGCGTTCTCTACGTCTTCGCGATGCTCTCGCTCGGCGTGTACGGCGTGATGATGGCCGGCTGGGCCTCGGCCAACAACTTCGCCTTGCTGGGCGGCCAGCGGTCGGCCGCCCTGATGATCTCGGCCGAGATCGCCATCGGCGCCTCGATCATGGGCGTGGTCATGGTGTACGGCTCGCTCGATCTGCAAGACATCGTGCGCGGGCAGGGGCACCCGCTCTTCCCGCAGATCTTCGGCGAGTGGATCCCGGCCTGGGGCATCGTCACCCAGCCGCTGGCGTTCCTCCTGTTCCTCACCGCCGGCATCGCCGCCACCAAGCGCATCCCGTTCGACATGCCGGAGGGCGAGTCGGAGATCATCGGCTACTTCGTCGAGTACAGCGGGATGAAGTTCGGCATGTTCGCCATGGCGGACTTCCTCGAGACGGTCGTCATCGCCGGCATGACGACCGCGCTGTTCCTGGGCGGCTGGCAGGTGCCCTATCTGCAGCCCGACGGCTTTCACTTCCCGTGGGGCGCGGTGGCCACGCTGCCACAGGTGCTCGTCGCGCTGCTCCAGGTGGGGGCGTTCGTCGTCAAGGTGTGCGTCATGATCTTCGTGATGATGCTCGTCCGCTGGACGCTGCCGCGCTTCCGGTACGACCAGGCGATGCGGCTCGGCTGGCTGGGACTCTTCCCGCTGTCGATCCTCAACATCGTGCTGACCGGCATCGCGCTGCTGCTGGCCGGGGGACCGGCGTGAACCTGGGTCAGCGCTTCTATCTGCGCGAGGTGGTGGCGGGCGTCGCGCTCACCGCCGGCCACTTCTTCCGCAACATGGGCAAGCACATCGCGCACGCGCTGGGGCGCAAGGACGCCCGCGGGGCGGTGACGATCCAGTACCCGGAGGAGCGCCGGCCGTACTCGCCGCGGCTGCGCACGCTGCACCGGCTGGTGCGGCGCGAGGACGGCTCGCCGCGCTGCGTGGCCTGCATGATGTGCGAGACCGTGTGCCCGGCCCGCTGCATCTACATCGTGGCCACCGAGCACCCGAACCCCGAGATCGAGAAGATGCCCGAGCGGTTCGACATCGATCTGGGGAAATGCGTGTTCTGCGGCTACTGCGTCGAGGCGTGTCCGGAGGATGCCATCCGGATGGACACCGGCATCCTCGAGTTCTCCTCCTACAGCCGCCTGGGGATGATCTACACGAAGGAGACCCTCCTCGCGCTGGAGCCCGCCACCGCCGACGGCAAGCCGACCTCGCCGGTGCCGATCCCGGCCACCCGGACGGTCTGATGGCGCTCGTCGCCTTCGCGCTCATCGCGTTGATCGCGCTCGGCTCCGCGCTGGGGCTGGTCCTCAAGCGCAACCCGATCCACGGCGCGCTGTTCCTGGTCGTGAACCTGGGCTCGATCGCCGCGCTGTACCTGACGCTCGGCGCCGAGTTCCTGGCCGCCGCCCAGGTGATCGTCTACGCCGGCGCCATCATGGTGCTGTTCGTCTTCGCGATCATGGTGCTGATCCCCGGCAAGGAGGAGACCGGCCCCGATCCGCGCCGGCCGTGGCGGCTGCTGGCGCTGCCGGCCGGCGCCATCCTCCTGATGCTGCTGGCCGTCTACGTGGTGGGCGCCCCCGCCGCCCCGTCCGGGCGGGCGACCAGCGGCGGCGTCGAGGCGATCGCCCGGCTGCTGTTTACCGACTATCTGTTTCCGTTCGAGCTGACCTCCGTCCTGCTGCTGGCCGCAATGGTGGGCGTGCTGCTCCTCGCGCGGCGGCGCGCGTGAATGGCCGCCCGAGCTGCCGTCGGCGAGGCGAGCCGGTAAATGGTCCCCGAGTCCTATTATCTGGCGCTGTCGGTGGCGCTGTTCAGCACCGGCGTCGTCGGCGTGATCGTCCGGCGCAACCCGCTGGTGATCTTCATGTCGATCGAGCTGATGCTCAACGCCGCCAACCTCGCCTTCGTCGCCTTCGGCCACCGCCTCGGCAGCAACGACGGCCAGGCCCTGGTCTTCTTCGTCATGGCCGTGGCCGCCGCCGAGGTCGCGGTGGGCCTGGCCATCATCGTCGCCATCTTCCGCCTCCGGCGCCGCCTGTCGGTGGATGATTTAAGTCTCATGCGGTGGTAGCGGTAGAGTAGGGAGTCGAGGTTGGGGGGAGTGGTCATGGCGCAGAAGACATCGGCTCAGCAGAAGGGCGCGGCGCCGGCCGGCATCGACGCTGGGCTCGCCCGGGCCCTGTACAACGACATGGTGCTGATCCGCCGCTTCGAGGAGAAGGCGGCCGAGGCCTACGCGCTCGGCAAGATCGGCGGCTTCCTGCACCTGTACATCGGCGAGGAAGCCGTCGGCGTCGGCGCCACCTCGACGCTGCGGCCCGACGACTACGCGATCTCCGCCTACCGCGAGCACGGCCACTGCCTGGCCAAGGGCTCCGATCCGCGGCGCGCGATGGCCGAGCTGTTCGGCCGCATCGACGGGCTCTGCAAGGGCAAGGGCGGCTCGATGCACCTCTTCGACAAGTCGGTCAATTTCCTGGGCGGCCATGCGATCGTCGGCGCGCACCTGCCGCTGGCGACTGGGGTCGCCTTCGGCATCAAGTACCGCGGCACCGACCAGGTGATCGTGTGCTACTTCGGCGATGGCGCGGTGCCGGAGGGCGAGTTCCACGAGTCGCTCAACCTGGCCTCGCTGTGGAAGCTGCCGGTGGTCTACATCTGCGAGAACAACCGCTACGCCATGGGGACCTCGCTGGAGCGGGCGCTGGCCCAGACCGAGATCTGGAAGTTCGGCCAGGCCTACAACATGCCGTGCGAAGCGGTCGACGGCATGGACGTGCTGGCCGTGCGCGACGTCGTCGCGCGCGCCGTCGGCCGCGCCCGGACCGACAAGACGCCCACCCTGATCGAGGCCCGCACCTATCGCTTCCGCGGCCACTCGATGCGCGACCCGGCCGGCGCCGTCTACCGCACCAAGGACGAGGTCGAGCGCGAGAAGCTTCGCGACCCGATCGTCCTCTTCCGCGACCGCGCGCTCAAGGCGGGCTGGCTCACCGAGGAAGACGCGCGCAAGATCGAGAAGGACGTGCACGACCTGGTGGACGAGGCGGTGGCCTTCGCCGAGGCCTCGCCGGAGCCGCCGGCCAGCGAGCTCCTCACCGACATCTTCAAGGAGTCCTGAGGCATGGCGGTGATGACCTACCGGGAGGCGCTCAACCTCGCCCTGCGCGAGGAGATGAAGCGTGACGACCGCGTCTTCGTGATCGGCGAGGAGGTCGGCCTCTACGAGGGCGCCTACAAGGTGACCCAGGGGCTGCTGAAGGAGTTCGGGCCCCAGCGCATCGTCGACACGCCCATCGCCGAGTCCGGCTTCACAGGCGTCGGCATCGGCGCCGCCATGACCGGTCTCCGACCCGTCGTGGAGATGATGACGTTCAACTTCGCGCTGCTGGCGCTCGACCAGATCGTGAACTCGGCGGCCAAGATGAACTACATGTCGGGCGGCCAGTTCAACGTGCCGATCGTCATCCGCGGCCCCGGCGGGCCGGCCCACCAGCTCGCCGCCCAGCACTCGCAGTCGATGGAGGTGTACTTCTATCACGTGCCGGGGCTGAAGGTCGTGCGGCCGTCGACGCCGGCCGACGCCAAGGGGTTGCTGAAATCGGCGATCCGCGACGACAACCCGGTCATCTTCATCGAGTCGGAGACGCTCTACGCGGTCAAGGGCGAGGTGTCGGAGGATCCCGACTTCCTGGTCCCGCTCGGCCAGGCCGTCGTGCGGCGCGAGGGCACCGACGTGACCGTCATCGCCTACATGGGCATGATGTACCGCGCGCTGGAGGCCGCCGACGAGGTGGCGAAGGACGGCATCTCGGTGGAGGTCGTCGATCCGCGCACGCTGCAGCCGCTCGACGCCGCGACCATCCTGGCGTCGGTGCGCAAGACGCATCGGGCCGTCGTGATCGAGGCGGGCGCCGGTTTCGCCGGCATGGGCTCCGAGCTGTCCGCCGTCATCACCGAGCAGGCGTTCGACGATCTCGATGCGCCGGTCGAGCGCGTGACCGGTGTGCCGGCGCCGATGCCGTACGCGCGCAACCTCGAGCGCGCGAAGACGCCCAACAAGGAGCGCATCGTCGACGCCATCCGCCGCATCTGCAACGTCAACGGGAGCTGAGCATGGCCGTCACCAAGGTCGTGATGCCGAAGCTCTCCGAGCAGATGGAGACCGGCAAGATCATCAAGTGGCTCAAGCAGGAGGGCGACCGCGTGCAGGCGGGCGACATCCTGGCCGAGGTCGAGACCGACAAGGCCGACGTCGAGATGGAAGCGTTCGGCGGCGGCGTGCTGCGCAAGATTCTCGTGCAGGCCGGTGGCAGCGTGCCGGTGGGCAGCTTGATCGGCGTCGTCGCCGAGCCCAACGACGACATTGCCGCGCTGATCAGCGGGGCCGGCGGCGGCGCGACCGCCGCGCCGGCGCCGGCCGCGAAGGCGACCGCCGGCGCCACGGAGATGGCCAGCCGCCCGGCCGCGGTGCCGCCGCAGCCGCGGCGTGAGGATCCGGCGGCGCGGACGCCAGCGCCTTCTGTTGGACCGGGGGGCCACGAAATGGCCCCCCGGACCCCCCAGGTCGCGCCGGGTGCGACGGAGGGGGATACGGCGCGAGCCATACCGGGGCGAGCAGCACCGACGGGGGACGGCGGGCGGGTGAAGGCGTCGCCGCTGGCGCGCAAGGTGGCGGCGCAGTCGGGTGTCGATCTCCGCCTGATCCAGGGCAGCGGGCCCGGCGGTCGCGTCGTGCGCAAGGACGTCGAGGCTGCGGCCGCCGCCGGTCCGCCGCGGAGCGCCGTGGCCGCGGTGGCGCCCGGCGTGGAGTTCGAGGACCAGCCGCTGAGCCCGATGCGCGCGATCATCGCCAAGCGCATGCCGCTCAGCAAGGCGCCGGTGCCGCACTTCTACGTCACGTCGGAGATCGCCATGGACCGTGCGTGGGGCCTGCGCGAGCAGCTCAACGCGCTCGAGGGCCAGCCGAAGATCTCGCTCAACGATCTCGTGATCCGCGCCTGCGCGCTCACCCTGCTGCAGCACCCCGGCGTCAACGCGTCGTTCCAGGGGGAGTCGATCCGTGTGTTCCACCGCGTGCACATCGGCGTGGCGGTCGCGCTCGAGGAGGGCTTGATCACGCCGGTGCTCCGCGACGCCCACGCGAAGTCACTGGCCCAGATCGCCGTCGAGGCGCGGGACCTGGCCGAGCGCGCGCGGCACCGCAAGCTCCGGGCGCAGGAGATGTCGGGGGCGACGTTCTCGATCTCGAACCTCGGCATGTACGACGTCACCGAGTTCTCGGCGATCATCAACCCGCCCGAGGGCGCCATCCTGGCCGTCGGCTCCGTCCGCAGGACGCCCGTCGTCACCGACGACGGCCTCGGCGTCGGCCGCCGCATGATGCTGACGCTCTCTTGCGACCACCGCGTGATGGACGGCGCCATGGGCGCGCGCTTCCTGCAGGACCTCAAGCGCTTGCTGGAAGAGCCGCTCCGCCTGCTCGTCTGATGGCCAGGAAATTCGACGTCGTCGTGGTGGGGACGGGGCCCGGCGGCTACGTCGCGGCGATTCGCTGCGCCCAGCTCGGGCTCTCGGTGGCCACCGTCGAGGACGACCGGCCCGGCGGCGTGTGCCTCAACTGGGGATGCATTCCGACCAAGGCGCTCCTGCGCAACGCCGAGGTCGTGCACCTGGTCGAGACGGCCGAGCGGTTCGGCATCAAGGTCGACAACGTCCGCGCCGACTACGCCGAGGCGGTCAAGCGCAGCCGCGCGGTCGCCGACCGCATGGCCAAGGGCGTCGAGTTCCTGTTCCGCAAGAACAAGATCACGCTGTTCACCGGCGTGGGGACGCTCACCTCGAAGAGCACGGTCGAGGTGAAGGGCGGGGCCGGCGCCGAGACGCTCGAGGCGGGGCGCGCGATCATCCTGGCCACCGGCTCCCAGCCGAAGTCGCTGCCCGGCGTGACGATCGACGAGAAGCTGGTGATCTCCTCCAACGGCGCCGTGCGCAACGAGACGCGGCCGGCGTCGATCGTCGTCATCGGCGCCGGCGCGGTCGGCATGGAGTTCGCCGACGTCTACGCGGCGTACGGCACCCAGGTCACCGTGCTGGAGGCGCTGCCGCGGGTGCTGCCGATCGAGGACGAGGAGGTCTCCACGCTCGTCAACCGGCTCTTCGGCCGCCGCGGCATCACGATCAAGACCGGCGTGAAGGTCGCCGCGGTGAAGCCGGGCGGTCCCGGCGCGCTCGTGGAGACGGACGGCGGCCGCCTCGAGGCCGAGCAGGTGCTGATGGCCGTCGGCCGCGGCGCCCGCACCGCCGGCGTCGGCCTCGACACCGCCGGCGTGGCGCTCGATCGCGGCTTCGTGAAGGTCTCGCCGATGATGGAGACGTCGGTCAAGGGCGTCTACGCGATCGGCGACATGGCGGGTCCCCCGCTGCTCGCGCACAAGGCGATGGCCGAGGGCGTGGTCGCCGCCGAGGCGATCGCCGGCCAGCAGCCGCGGCCGATTGACTACGGCAACGTGCCGTCGTGCACGTACTGCCGTCCGCAGGTCGCGTCGATCGGCCAGACGGAGGCCAGGGCCCGCGAGAACGGGCGCGAGATCACCGTCGGCAAGTTCCCGTTCACGGCCAGCGGCAAGGCGGTGGCGCTGGGCGAGACCGACGGCTTCGTGAAGGTGGTCGCCGACAAGGCGACCGGCGAGATCCTCGGCGTCCACATCGTCGGCCCCGAGGCGACCGAGATCATCCACGAGTTCGCCGTCGGCCGCACGCTGGAGGCGACGCTCGAGGAGATCATGCACACCATCCACGCGCATCCCACGCTGTCGGAGGCCGCGCTGGAGGCCACGCTGGCCGCGCTCGGCCACGCGATCCACATCTGAGGTCGTGCCGCTTCCACTGAACGGCCGCGTTCTCGCGCGGGTCACGCGCCTGGCCGCCGTGGCCGCCCTCGCCGCCGCCTGCGCCGCCACCGAGCCGGCGTCGGGGCCGACGCTCGACATCTCGGCCTCCGGGAATCCGTACTTCGAGGGGGTCCGCAAGCAGATCCGCGCGCGCTGGAGCTACCCGTGCTTGACCAGCCCGACGACGGGCGCCTGCGAGTACATGAACGCCCAGGTCGCGATCGAGTTCGGGATCCGCCAGGACGGATCGCTCGCCTTCGTCGACGTGACGCAGTCGTCCGGCTACGCCGTCTACGACACGCAGGCGGCGGATGCGGTGCGACGCGCGGCGCCCTTTCCGCCGGTCCCGGCCGACGTGATGGCGAGCCGGCCGGCTCGGAGCACGGGCATCCCGGTGCGCGCGCAGTTCAACTACGTGTCGGAGCCGAAGCAGTAGGCGGCCGGCCGCTCGACCCTCGCTTCGAGTAGACTGAGGACGTGCCGGCCGACATGTTTCCGTCGACTCCCGGGCAGGAGACGCTCCGGGCGCGCGCCCGCGAGCTGGCCGACACGCGCTTCGCCGAACGCGCCGCCCGCTGGGACGCGACGGAAGAATATCCCTGGGACAACGTCAAGGACCTCGTCGCGGCCGGCTTCATGGGCATGACGGTGCCCGCCTCGTACGGCGGCGGCGAGCGGCCCCTGCTCGACGTGGTGCTGGTGATCGAGGAGGTCGCTCGCGCGTGCGGCGTGACGGCGCGAATCGTGGTCGAGGGCAACCTCGGCACCGTCGGCGCGCTGGTCGCCTACGGCACCGAGGCCCAGAAGCGGCGCTACTTCCCGTGGGTGCTCGAGGGCGAGAAGCCGGCGATCGCGATCACCGAGGTCGAGGCCGGCTCGGCCGCGACCGACCTGACCACGCGTGCCGAGGAGACGGCGAGCGGATTCCGGCTGACCGGCCACAAGCGCTACATCACCGGCGCCGGGACCTCGCGGCTCTACCTGGTCTACGCGCGCTTCGGCGCCCGGGCGGGCGCCGAGGGCATCGGCGGCGTCTTCGTCGAGCGCGACACGCCCGGCTTCCGCATCGGCCGGCGCGAATTCATGATGGGCCTGCGCGGCATTCCGGAGGGCGAGCTGCATCTCGAGGGCTGCGAGGTGCCGCGCGAGAACCTGCTGGTCGGGCCCGGCGACGGATTCAAGAAGCTGATGCAGGCCTACAACGGCCAGCGGCTGGGTGCGGCCACCGTCGCGCTCGGCCTCGCCCAGGGCGCCTACGAGCGCGCGCTCGCCTACGCGGCCGAGCGTCGGCAGTTCGGACGCGCCATCGGCGACTTCCAGGGCATCCGCTGGAAGCTGGCCGACATGGCCATCAAGCTCGACGCCGCGCGGCTGCTGATCCACCGTGCCGCCGTGCGGGCCGGGCGCGGGTTCCCCGACGCGCTCGACGCCGCCAAGGCCAAGACGTTCGCGGCCGAGACCGCGCAGGAGGTCACGAGCCAGGCGCTGCAGATCCACGGCGCAGCCGGCTACGGCCGCACGCTCCCGCTCGAGCGCATCGCGCGCGACGCCCGCATGTTCGCGATCGGCGGCGGCACCGTCGAGATGATGCGCAACCTGATCGCCGACCGCCTCCTGCCCACGCGCGCCAACTGGCGGAAGGAATGAGGAGCGTCACGGCTCCGCCGGGGCGCTCCGAACGTTTGGGGGCTTGGGGGCTCGCGGTGGGCGCGCGTCAGCGAAGGTCGGGCGCCGGCCGCAAGGGCGCCAGCATCTCGGCGATCACCCGGCGCGCGGCGACGACGTAGGCCGACTCGAGGTTGATCGTGCCCGGCGTCGGCACCGGCGCCGCGCGACGGTCCTCGCGCCAGAGCTCCTGGCCGGTCGCCGCGTCGACCACGCTGGCGCTCAGGGCCACGATGACGAAGCGCGTCTGCGTCGGCGCGTCGGGCTCCCAGCGGCGGATCTCGAGGTAGAGCACGCGGTTCGTGATCCCGCTCTCACGGGCCAGCGCCAGCGCCGACTCGCGGCTGGTGGGCACCCGACCCTTGAGCGCGGCCTGCTGGGCGTTCCAGTCTTCGACGTCGAAGCCCTTCTCCTGCAGCTGGAAGCGCGCCTCCGACTGCAGGACGTCCGCGACGCCGACCGGCCCCACCTTGCGGATGTAGCGGTCGATGAGCGAGCCGCCCTCGACGAGCAGCGGACCGCTGGTGCGATTGTTGGCCGGCAGCACCGTGATGCTGCCGGACAGGCCGAGCGGCGCCGCGTGGGCGGCGCAGCCGGCGGCGAGGGCGAGGACGAGGAGCGCCGGCCGGAGGCGGCGCATCATCGGCGATCTCCGCCGGCCGCTGGTGCCGTGCCCAGCCGCTGCTCCATCGACTGCAGCTGCTGGCGCAGCCGCTCCTGCTCCGAGCGCAGCCGTCCCAGGTTGCGGCGGACGTCGGCGAGCTCGGCCGACGGCGCCTCGCGCTCGGCGGAGGCGATGACGTCGGGGACGAGCCGGCCGACCTCGCGCATGAGGGCGTCGGCCCGCGCGGCGTCGCCGCTGGTCGCGGCGATCGCGTAGCGGAACAGCGCGGCCCCGGCGCGGCGGGCCTCGGCCATCCCGACGGTCGGCGGCAGCGCGGGCTCGTCCGCTCCGGCCAGGCGGGTCGCCAGCGCCTCGGTGTAGTCGGCGAGCGCCGCGCCGCGCAGCCAGTCCTTGTCGCCGTCGGCGCTCGTCCGGGTGAGCCGCGGCGCCAGGAACTCGAGCACCGGACGATCGTCGCGCGTCACCGGCCCGGCCGGAATGGCGTCGGGCCGCGACGAGAGATCGGCCACGTAGAGCATGCCGATCGCGCGCGGCGCCGCCAGCAGCGAGTCGCGCCCCCACGCCGGCAGCCCGGCCAGCCGCGCGCCGACGCGCTCGAGATCGACCCGCAGCGGTCGCTGGGCGCCCACGAGCCCCAGCACCGGGCGATTCGGATAGAAGTCGTTCCGCCAGAGCGTCACGTGCGGAAACGCCGCCAGGAACGTCCGCGCGATCACCTCGAACTCCTCCCGGCTGAGCTGGTAGAGCGGCAGCCACTGCACGAAGAGCCCGCCGTCGGCCAGCCGGCGCGCTGCCGTGCGGTACATGTCGAGCGAGTAGAGGTTGCCGGCGCTCGCGTGCCACGGGATGAACAGGTCCGACACGATGACGTCGAAGCGCGCGCCGGTGCCGGCCAGGTAGCGCCGGCCGTCGTCGAGGACGAGCCGCACGTCGGGCCGGTCCAGCAGGCCGGCGTTCCACTGGCCGAACTGCGTGCGGGCCAGCGCGGCCACCTCGGGGACGACCTCGATCACCGTGAGATCGTCGACGTTCAGCGCGGTCGCCGCGCTGGCGCTGACGCCGGTGGCCATGCCGATGAAGGCCACGCGGCGGGGCGCGGGGTGAAGCAGGAGCGGCAGGAGGCCCTGGCGGCGCTCGTTGCGCTCGGCGGCGCTGCCGCCGAGCACGTAGTAGTTGTCCAGTCGCAGCTGGCGATCGCCGCCGGTGTCGACGACGCTCACGATGCCGGCCGCGCTCTCCTGGATGACGCGGACCGTCTCTCCGGGATCGAGATACGTCAGTGGCGCGCGGCCGGGGTCGGCCACCACGGCCAGCACGAGCCCGGCGTAGGCGAGCCGGCGCAGGCGACGGTCGTCGTCGGCGAGGACGGCGGCGAGGACGAGCGAGACGACCGCGGCCAGCAGGAAGCCCGCGCGCAGGCCGAGCCAGGGCAGGACCACGAACGCCGCCGCGAGCGCGCCGCCGGCGCCGCCCACGAGGTTGGCGCCGGTCAGCGCGCCGACCGGCCGGGCGGCGCTCTCGCGCTCGCCGAACGCCGCCCACAGCGCGGGCAGCACGACGCCGGAGGCGAGCGTCGCCGGCCCGGCCGTGAGCGCGGCCAGGCCGACGATGCGCACGACGTAGTGCGCGAGACCGGTCTGCATGCCGACATAGCGGAGGCCATCGGTCAGGGAGACGAACGTCCACACGCCGGCGATCGTCGCGACGCCGGCCACGAGCAGACCGGCGGCGGCGAGGCGCGCCGGATCGACGCGGCGGAGGAAGACGGCGGCCAGCTCGGCGCCGGCGGCCAGCGCGAGCAGGAACACCAGGCTCACCGCCGCGAACGAGTAGACCGAGTTGTGCAGGACCTGCGCGAACAGCGTGACCCACAGGATCTCCAGGCCCATGCCCACGAACCCGCCGCCGACGGCGACGAGCCAGACACCGCGAGCGGGGGATGGCGGCGTGGCGGGGACGGCGCGCGGCGTCGTCTCGGGCGCGTCACCGATCGCGAGCGCGACCAGCCCGGCGAGCGTGCTGGCCGCGGCCGTCACGACGTAGCTCGCGGTCACGCCCAGCACCGCCGGCAGGCCGAAGCCCATGGCGGCGGCCCCGACGGCGCCGCCCAGCGTGTTGAGCGCGTAGAGCGCGGCGCCGCGCCGGCCGACCAGGCTCGGCGCCGCCAGCGCCTGGCAGAGCGTCGGCAGCGTGGCGCCGAGCGCCGCCGTCACCGGGACGACGATCAGCGCGACCACCGCGACGCGCCCGGCGGTGCCGACGGCATCGAGCGCTCGCTGGGCGCCGTCGGCGGCGAGCGCCCGGAAGGCGAGGCACGACAGCACGGCGCCGGCGGCGACGCCGAGCTCGAGCAGCGCGTAGCGACGAACGGGCCGGTCGCTCCCGCCGCGCGCGAGCCACGCGCCGGCGGCGAGACCGACGAAGTAGCCGGCGACGACCGCGGCCGCCGTCGCGGCCGTGGTGCCGAGCACGAGGCCCGCCGAGCGCAGCCAGAGCAGCTCGAGGCCGAGCGCGCTCGCGCCCGAGAGCGCGAAGCAGGCCCAGAGCAGCGCGGTCACGCGGGACGCAACCGGAGCGCGCGACGCAGCCGCGTGGCGCCCGCGACCGCCAGGAAGACGGCGGAGCTCACCGCCACCTCGGCGGGGCCGAGCGGCATGTCGTAGCGGTACGCCGCGCAGAAGCCCACGAACGCGGTGAGGCCCCCGATCGCCGCCGAGGCGATCGAGAACGTCAGCATGCGACCCGTGATGAGCCGCGCCGTCAACGGGGGCGCCAGCAGGAAGCCGAAGGTGACGAGCGGGCCGGCGGCGAGGACGCCGAACGAGATCGTGATGCCGCACAGGACGTAGAGCACCGTGTCCCACGTGGTGGTCGCCTTGCCGAACACCACGGCGAGGTCGCGGTCGAAGGAGACCAGCAGGAACTCCTTCTGGAATGCGAGGAGCACCACGACGACCACGCCCAGCACCGCGGCCAGGAACGCCAGGCTGCTCTCGGTCGCCGCCAGCAGGTCGCCCTTCAGCAGATTCACGATGTGAGCCTCGCCCCAGGGGTCGGCGGCGATGAACAGGATGGTGAGCGCGCCGGCGATCGCATAGACCATACCGATGCGCGCCTCGACGATCTCCCGCCCGCGGCGCTCCAGCGCCGCCAGGGCCAGGATCCCGCCGAGCGTGAAGGCGAGGGCGCCGAGCTGGGCCAACATCGCGTCGCTGGTGCGGCCGTGCAGATGTGGCCCGATCAGCGTGCGGTGCATCAGCATGGCAAACGCGATGCCGGCCGCCGACAGCTGCGGCAGCGCGACGCCGAGGAAGATCATGCGGCGCAGGACGAAGTAGACACCGACCAGCGGACAGACGACGCCGACCAGGATGCTGGCGACCATCGCGTCGCGGAGCAGAAAGCCCGGGCGCAGGACCTCGAGGACGGTGCTCATGCGCCCGCCGGCGCGCCGAGCGCGGCCGCAGCGCTCGCCCCGATGTCCTCGACCCGTCGCCGCGTCACCCGGCCGTCCTGGACCCAGAAGACCGCGCTGGCCAGCCCCTGCAGCAGGCGCAGCTGGTGCGTGACGAGGAGCACGGTCAGGCCCTCGTCATGGTTGAGCCGGCCGAGCACGGCCATGATCGCCGCGCTGGCCTCGGCGTCGACGCCGGCCGTGGGCTCGTCCAGGAGCAGGAACTCCGGCTGGGCGGCCAGCGCGCGAGCGATCAGCGTGCGCTGGATCTGACCGCCCGAGAGCGAGGCGAAGCGCTGCCCGGCGAGGGCGCCGAGCCCGACGAGGTCGAGCGCACCCGAGGCCAGCGCACGCTCCGGCCGCCCGACGCGCCGCAGGGCCGGCAGGCGCGCGTAGGTGCCCATCAGCACGACCTCGAAGACCGTCAGCGGAAAGGTCGGGTCGAGCGACTCGCGCTGCGGCACGTAGCCGAGCGGGCTCGTCGTGCGGTCGAGGTCGTACTCGAGCGCGCCCGCCAGGACGGGAATGAGGCCGACGATCCCGCGCAGGAGCGTCGTCTTGCCGGCGCCGTTGGGTCCCAGCAGCGCGACGAACTCCCCGCGCGCGATCTCGAGGCTGACGTGCTCCAACACCGGCCGGTGGCCGTAGCCCAGGCTGACGTCACGGAGTCTCAGAAGACACAAGACGCCCGGTCAGCCTCCGGTCACCGCTTTGATCAACGTCCGCACATTGTAGTCGATGAAGCTGATGTAGGTCTTCGCCTCCGGGACCCCGCCGGTCATCGCCGGCAGCTCCACGAGCTTCGCGCCCGTCGCCTTGGCCACCGTTTCGGCGAGCCCGGCGGGATAGTGGCGCTCGCGCACGACGATCTCGACCTTGGCCTGGCGCATTCGCTCGATGAGGTCGGCGACGTGAGAGGGTGTCGGATCGACGCCGGGACGGATCTCGATGGTCCCGAAGTTCTCCATGCCGAAGCGCTCGGCCAAGTAGATCAGATCGGGGTGGTAGCTCACCAGCTTCTTGCCCTTCAGCGGCGCGGCCTCCTGCTGCCACCTGGCGATCGCGGCATCGAGCTCCCTGGTGTAGGCCGCCGCGTTCTTCTGGAACGTCGCGGTGTGCTCCGGGAAGTTGCGTGACAGCCCATCGGTGATCGCCCGAACCATGCTCTTGCCGCGCACGGGGTCGAGGTTGATGTGCGGATTGCCCATCGGGTGCTGGTCGCCGAGGGATCGATCGAGGCGGGTGGGCGCCTCGAGGACGGTGACGTCGGCGCGGTTCAGCAGGACGGCGAACCGTGGCTTCATCGGCACCGCGTGGATGTCCTCGACGCCGGTGGCGATGCTGGTCACGTCGGCGAGATCACCGGTGATCTGCCGCGTCATGTCGGCGAGATCCGGGATCGTGGTGACGACCTGGATCTTCTTGGCGGCGCCCGCGTCGGCCGGAATCAGCGCGACGAGCGCGAGAAAAAGCAGGAGCAGGCGTTTCATGATCGCCTCCTATCGGTCACGGAAGCTGTGGACGTGGCTGCCGATGATGACGGTCCACTGCAGGAAGAAGCGGTCGTCGCTGCGGTCGGGGCCATCGGCGTGCGTGTACTGCAGGCGCAGGCGCTGGAACTCGGAGGCCCAGAACGTGAGGTACGGCGAGTACTGCTTCGTCGTCAGGCTGGGGCTGTCGACGTCCTGCACGTACTCGAACAGGAATCCCGGATAGAACCGGCGGCTCAGCCGGGCCTCCACGTAGCTGTACATGCCGAGGGCGTTCCGCCCTCGGAAGTCACCGCTGCCCGGGAAGCTCTCGCGCGACTCGTGGTTCAGCAGCAGCTCGTTGCCCCAGACCAGCCCGCGGTACGACGCGGAGGCCAGGGGGGTGTAGCGGTAGGTCAGGTCGAGGCCGGCGAGATTCCGCCCCTTCTTGTCCTCGATGCGGACTTCGGGCGTGTAGGCGTCGCTGAGGCCGACGTCGATCGAGTGCTCGTCGTGGAGGCTGAACGACGTGGCCGCCCGCAGCAGGTACGTGAACTCCGACACGTCCCGGGAAACTCTGTTGTCGACGCGGTCGTTGCCGGCGCCGATCTTGTTGTACATGCCGGCCGTCAGCGACAGGTAGTGCGGGATCGGCGCCAGCCAGTTGACCTCCACGCCGTCGGCCTGGGATTCGCCGCCGATGTAGGTATCGAGCACGAGCGGCCGGTTCACGAAGGGCAGATCGTGGTCGTGGAAGGTGGAGAGTCGGCCGAACTCCGCGAAGAACCGCCCGCCCTTGACGGTCAGGTTCCACGGCAGCGAGGTGGTGACGATGGCCGCCTCCTCGATGTCGACACCGTCGGGCGTGCCGTTGATGATGCCGTACGCCCGCGCGAACGGATCGACGCTGGCCGAGATCCCGATCTCGCCCGAGCGGAACTCGAAGTTGCTCTTGTTCTGGCGACTGTGGGAGAAGACGGTGTCGACGATGAAGCCGATCGCGGGGTTGAACTGCGAGGGGAAGGTCTTGTTCGCCGCGGCGATCTGCGGCTGGATCTCGGCCAGGATCATCCGCTTCAGCTCTTCCACGTCCGGCGTCGCGCCGGGCGGGGCGGGCGCGGCCGCCGTCGGCGGCGCGGACCGCGGCGCCGGGCCCGGCGCCGGCGCGACCGGCGTGGCCGGACGCTCGCCCGACAGGCGCCGGATCAGCTCGTCCGGCCATCAGCACGGTCAGCGCCAGCATCACGTTCAGGATCGTGCGCGCTCGATGCATGCCATCCTCCCCCAGGTCGAAGTCGGCGACGGTCCGCGGACGGACGTCGCGTCAGGCTGAAACGGAGCGGGAAGGACTAGGCGGTCGGAGGGGCCCGCGACTCGGCATCGCGGGTGATCACGGAGAACGGCGCCGGCGCGGTCAGGGAGGCGACCGGCGTTGCCTCGACGAAGACGAGCAGCAGCGGAACGGCCGGCAGCGGCGCGACGGTGCCCGACGCCGCCAGCAGCGTCAGGTCGTGCTCGGCGTTGTAGACGCCGCCGCCGGGATCGCTGTGGGTGTGGGGCAGGCAAGCGCCCTGGCCGATGAGGGCGCTGACCACCAGGAGGAGGATCGCCGCGTAACGCGCTCTCATGTCACGTGATCTGGAAGACTACGGCACGCGGCCGGGGTCAGTCAAATGTCGCTTGCGTCCGACCGCCGGGCCAGCGAGCGCGCCGCCGGGTCGACGGGGTCCGCCGGCGAGGGCAGAATGATTCCAGAGGTGACGTGACGTGATGATCAGGCGCCTGCGCGGCGTCGCGCTCCTGCTGGCGATCGTGGTGGTCGTGTGTCCGGTGGGCCGCTCCCGCGGCGGGCCGGAGCCGGACACCGCGACCAGCGTCGTGCGCGCGACGCTCGACAACGGCCTGCGCGTCGTCATCGTCGGCAATGGGCTGGCGCCGGTCGTGACCACCGAGATGAACTACCTCGTCGGCTCCAACGAGGCGCCCGACGGCTTCCCCGGCATGGCGCACGCGCAGGAGCACATGATGTTCCGCGGGAGCCCGGGGCTCTCCGGGGACCAGCTCGCCTACGTCAGCGCGGCGCTGGGCGGGCGCTTCGATGCGGACACGCAGCAGACCGTCACGCAGTACGTCTTCACCGTCGCCGCCGAGGACCTCGACGTCGCGCTGCAGATCGAGGCGATCCGCATGCGCGGCGTGCTCGCCAGCGAGGCCGGCTGGCGGCAGGAGCGAGGCGCCATCGAGCAGGAGGTGGCGCAGGATCTCTCCAACCCCCAGTACCTCCTGTACGCGAAGCTCCTGGCGGCGCTCTTCGAGGGCACGCCGTATGCTCACGACGCGCTCGGCACGCGGCCCTCGTTCGAGCGGACGACCGGCGCGATGCTGAAGAAGTTCCACGACGCCTGGTACGTGCCCAACAACGCGATCCTCGTCGTGGTCGGCGACGTGCGGCCCGAGGCCGCGCTGGCCAGCATCCGGACGCTGTTCGGCGCCATTCCGGCCCGGCCGTTGCCCCGGCGTCCCGACGTCGCCCTGCGTCCGGTGACGCCGCGCACGCTGCGGCTGGACACCGACCTGCCCTATGGCCTCGCCGTGCTCGCGTTCCGCCTGCCCGGCTTCGACGACGCCGACCACGCGGCGGCGCGCGTGCTGGCCGACGCGCTCGGCAGCCAGCGCGGCGCGCTCCAGAATCTCGTCGCCGAGGGCAAGGCGCTCGATGGCGGCTTCTCGTTCGAGCCGCTGCCGAAGGCCGGGCTCGGCTTCGCGGCGGCGGCGTTCCCACAGGGCGATCCGCCGCCGGCGACGCTGGGCGAGCTGCAGGCGGTGCTGAAGGCGGCGGCGAGCCAGGGCGTCGATGCCGACCTCGTGGAGGCGGCCAAGCGGCGCGTGATCACCCATGCCGAGCTCGAGAAGACCTCGATCCCGGGGCTGGCCTCGGCGTGGTCGCAGGCGCTCGCCGTCGAGGGGCGGCAGTCGCCCGACGACGACGCGGCGGCGATCCAGCGGGTCACCGTGGCCGACGTCAACCGGGTGGCCCGCCGCTACATCGACGTCGGCCGCGCCGTGACCGCCATCCTCACGCCGAAGCCGTCGGGCAAACCGGTCACCGCCAAGGCGTTCGGCGGCAAGGAGTCATTCACGCCGCCGAACGCGGCCCGCGTGCCGCTGCCGGCCTGGGCGGAGAGCGCGGTGAAGCGGCTGAGCGTGCCGACCTCCGCGGTGAAGCCGGTGGTGGCGGTCCTGCCGAACGGGCTGCGGCTCATCGTGCAGCCGGAGTCGGTGAGTCGCACGATCAGCGTCATCGGGCGCGTCAAGCAGCGCCCCGCCCTGCAGGCGCCGGCCGGGCAGGAGGGCGTCGACGAAGTTCTCGACGGTCTGTTCGGCTTCGGGAGCGAGTCGCTCGACCGCGTCGCCTACCAGCGGGCGCTCGACGAGATCGGCGCCGAGGCGACGGCGGGCGGCGACTTCGAGCTGGAGGTGCTGGCCGAGCACTTCGACCGCGGCGTGCAGCTCCTGGCCGACAACCAGCTTCGCCCCGCGCTGCCCGATGCCGCGTTCAAGATCGTTCGCGGGCAGGTCGCCGCCCGCCTGGCCGGACGGCTGCAGAGTGCCGAGTACCAGGCCCAGCGCGCGCTCAAGCAGGCGCTGGTGCCGCCGGGCGACCCGACGCTGCGCGAGGCGACGCCCGACACGGTGTCGGCGCTGACGCCGGCCGACGTGCGCGGCTATTACCGTCGCGCGTTCCGGCCGGACCTCACGACGCTGGTGGTGATCGGCCGCGTCACGCCGGAGCAGGCGCGGGCGGTCGTCGAGAAGCACTTCGGCGGCTGGCGCAGCGAGGGGCCGCCGCCGGCGACCGACCTGCCGCCGGTGCCGCTCAACCGGCCGGCGGTGATCAGCGTGCCGAACGCCGCCCGCGTGCAGGACCGCGTCGTCCTCGCCGAGACGCTGGGCCTGACCCGCTTCGATCCCGACTACTACGCCCTGGAGCTGGGCAACCACGTGCTGGGCGGCGCCTTCTACGCCACGCGCCTGTACCGCGACCTGCGCCAGAACGCGGGGCTCGTCTACGCGGTCGACTCGACGCTCGAGATGAGCCGCACGCGCGGGATCTACGTCGTGGAGTACGGCTGCGATCCCCCCAACGTCGCGAAGGCGCGCGGCATCATCCTGCAAGAGCTGCGAACGATGCAGACGAGCGCCGTGCCCGCCGACGAGCTGCGCCAGGCCAAGGCCCTGCTGCTGCGGCGCCTGCCGCTCTCCGAGGCGAGCATGGCGAGCATCGCCGGTGGCTTGCTCGCGCGCGCCGTCGACGGCCTGCCGCTCGACGAGCCCACCCGCGCGGCCGAGCGCCACCTGGCCCTCACGGCGGAGGACGTCAAGGCGGCGTTCACGAAGTGGGTTCGACCGCAAGATTTCGTGCAGGTCACGGAGGGCCCCAGCCCCCGGTGACCCGACGGCGGCCGGACGTTTGACTGGCCACCGGCGGGGAGTCTACGATACGGCGATGGTGTGGTGCAGACGACGCGGAATCTTGCTGGTCCTGGTCGCGGCGCTGTTCGTGGCGCCGGTGGCCGGGGCCGCGATGATCCCCGATCCGACGTGGATCGGCGGCCTCTATGACGGTGGCGACGGTGACGAGGTCCTCATCCTGGTCTGGGATCTCACGTCGGGCGTCGTCCCGGCGATCGTCGCTCCGCCGGCGCCGGCCGGCGCCCTGTTCGTCGACGTTCGGGTGGCGGTCGCCGCCGTCAGCGCGCCGCTGCCGCAGCCAGCCTCTCGCGCTCCTCCCCTGGCCTGACGCCCTCCGGTTCCGGTCGACGACGTTCGGTGTCCGCGCATGGTGTCGTGGCGCCGACGGCGTCTTGCCTCAGGGAGGCGGGATCGTGGACAATTCGGCCACGTTCTATGGCGATGGGGGCGTCCTCTATCGGCTGGTGTGGGTGCCGTCGGGAAAGAGCGGCGGCGCCTGGGTGCTGGCAGAGCTGAAGTACGATCGGCCGTCGCGCCGGTGGCGACGGAAAGGGCCGGCGAGCAAGTCGCACCGTCCCGTGACCCGTCACCGCTGAGCGCTCGCAACTGAAAGGAGCCGCACATGTTCGGTCTGGGAACGCAAGAGCTGATGATCATCCTGGTGATCGCGCTGGTGCTGTTCGGCGGCAACAAGCTGCCGGAGCTGGCGCGCTCGCTCGGCAAGTCGATGAACGAGTTCAAGAAGGGCATCCACGAGGGCGGCAGCGAGGCGGCCAAGACCGACGCCAAGGATCAGGACACCAAGAAGTCCTGACGATGCCGAACCTGTTCGTTCCCGAGGTGTCCGTCGTCGAGAAGATCGTCCGGTCGGTGGTGGTCTACCTGTTCCTGCTGGCGGCGTTCCGGTTCACCGGCAAGCGCCAGGTGGGACAGCTGACGCCGTTCGACCTGGTGGTGCTGCTGGTCATCTCGAACGTCGTGCAGAACGCGGTGATCGGTCCCGACAATTCGCTCGGCGGCGGCCTCCTCGGGGCCGTCGTCATCCTCGCCCTCAACGGCCTGCTGGTGGAAGTCACGTATCGCTCCAAGCGCCTCCGTCGCGTGCTGGAGGCCTCGCCCACCGTGCTCGTTCACAACGGCAAGCTGGTCGAGAAGAACCTGGCCAGCGAGCGGATCACCCTCGACGACCTGCACGCCGCCATGCGACGGGCCGGGGTGGTGGACATCGGGGCCCCGAAATGGCCCCCAAACCCCCAGACGCTCGGGCCGCTCCGGCGGAGCCGTGGCGCCCCTCGATATCACTCAAGGTCACGCCAGCCAGCGCAGCAACGCGGTCGCCAGCGAGAGGAAGATGCTCACGCCGATGACGTCCTGCAGCGCCGTCTCGAAGGGACCGGCGGTGAGGGCCGGATCGAAGCCCAGGCGCTTGGACAGCATCGGGATCCCGGTGCCGGCCAGGCCCGAGAGGTTCACCGAGACGAACATCGAGACGGCGACCACGACGCCGAACAGCGCCGTCCCGTGCCACATCGCGCCGATGAGGCCGAGGAGCGCGCCGCACACCGCGCCGATGATGCTCGTCGTCTGAACCTGCCGCCACATCGGCTCCCACCAGCGCTGCAGCTGCACGTGCCCGGTGGCCAGGCCGCGCACGACCATCGTCACCGACTGCAGGCCGGTGTTGCCGGAGATCGCCTGGATGACCGGCATGAACGAGGCCAGCAGGATCACCCGGCTCAGCGTCTCGTCGTAATAGTGGATGACGATCCCGGCTCCCAGCTCGATCACCAGCGTCGTCAGGATCCACGGCAGCCGCATGAGCGCGATCCGCCGCGGCGAGCGCCGGTCGAGCTCGGCCGCGTCGGAGCCGGCCATGCGGAAGATGTCCTCCGACGCCTCGTGGCCCATGATGTCCACGACGTTCTCGACGCTGATCGTCCCCAGCAGGCGATTGGCGCGGTCCACGACCGGCAGCGCGACGAGGTCGTACTTGGCGACCACGCGGGCCACCTCTTCCTGGTCGGTCTCGGGCGCCACGCTGACCACGTCGGCGTTGGTGATGGCGCCGACCGCGCTGGCGGGATCCGCGGTCAGCAGTCGCCGCAACGGCACCACGCCGACCAGGTGGCGGTGGGCGTCGATCGCGAAGACCTCGAAGCTGCCCTCCTCGGGCGCCATCTTGCGGATGTCGGCCACGGCCTGGGCCACGGTGGCGGTGTCGGCGATGGCCACGACGTTGGGCGACATCAGGCGGCCGGCGGTCTCTTCGGGGTACTCGAGGAGCTCCTGGACCTCCTCGGATTTCTCGGCCTGCATCAGGTCGAGAATCGTCTCGGCCTGCTCGCTGGGCAGCTCCTCGACGATGTCGGCGGCCCGCTCGGCCGGCATGTTGTCGAGGACGCGCGAGACCTCCTTGCCCTCGAGCGCCTGGACCAGATCGAGCAGCGTCTGGTCGTCCAGCTCGGGGAGGACCTCGCTGGCCTGCTCGCGGCTCAGCAGGCGGAAGAGCCGGACCCGTCGCTCCTGCGGCAGCTCGCCGACGAGCCGCGCCACGTCGGCGGCGTGCGCCTCGGCCAGCCGCGCGGCCAGCTCGTCGTCGCGCCCCTCGTCGAGCAGCTCCCGCAGCGAGTCGACGAGCCGTGTGCTCTCGTCCATGTCGATCATTATGCAGCACGGTCAGCGCTGGCGAGCGGAAGGGGTTGGGCACCGGGGTTCCGCCGCGATCGACGGCGGCCTGCTCCGCGGGGCGTATTCTGCTTGAGTCCACGACGCGATTCCATCCCGGGGATCGGCAGATGACTCACGATGACCGAAGTTTCTACCTCCGAGGTTGGCCATCTTCGTCGTCGCGGCAATACTCGGCGCGACATCGGCATGCGGACCGGGCATCGCCCAGGAGCGCAACGTCCGTCTGTTCGAGCTGCACCACCGGCTGGCCGAGGAGGGAAGCCTCAAGTCGGCGGCGGTCCTGGGCAGCCTGTACCTGCAGGGTATCGGTGTGGCGCCCGACTTCGACAAGGCCGTGTACTGGTACGAACGCAGAGGGCCAGCCGGCGGTTGGGAGCTCCTCGGCACCGCGTTTCAGTATCGTGAGCCGCCGGATTACCCGAGAGCCGCTGCGTACTATCGCAAAGCGGCTGACGTTTGCTCGCCCATCTCCATGTACGAGTTGGGCGTTCTGGAAAGCGAGGGCCGTCTGGGACCTCCGGACGATCTCGTCGCGTACACGTGGGTCATTCTCGCGCGGTGGGCAGCGTCGCGGCTTCCCGGCTGCCGACAGCACGTCAGCTGCCTCCAGCTCGCGCGCGAGGATCGGCCGGGACGCGCGCGATTGCTGCAGCAACGGCTGACGTCCGCCCAGATCGTCGACGCCGAGGAACGGGTGGAACACTGGAAGCGCGCCCATCCGTGGGCCCGAGGCACCGCCCGCTGCACGCCGAGCGGCGCGTAAAGGCTAGTGATGCAGGAACGGCAGGTGGAAGACGAGCAGGAAGCCGTTGGCGGTGAGGGCGGCGCCGCCGACCGCGAGGATCAGCGAGAAGAAGAACATCGCGCGTGAGGTGGACAGGATCGAGACGGAGGCGCTGACGATCGCGATCTGCAGGAGGACCTCTCCGAACTCGAAGTAGGGATCGCGCGCGCGGTGATGGTCGCGCAGGGCCTCCAGCTTCCGGGCGTCCTGCTCGACGTCCTTCTTCTCCGTGTTGTAGCGCTTCTCCTCGTCGGCGAAGCGCTTGGCCAGCGCCTCGTACTTGGCGCGCTCCGCTCCGCGCAGCGCCGAGGGCTCCGCCAGCGCCAGCTCGACGGTGAGCTTCTGGGTGCGGTACAGGTGCTCGCGGATCACCCGGGCCTGGTAGAAGGCCCACTGATCGGACGATTGCTGCTGGGCGAGCAGCAGCTGCTTCATGGCATTGCTGCCGCCCAGCGAGGCGATCGCCAGCATCACCGCGTAGATCGCGGTGGTCAGCGCGACGCGTCGACTGAACGACTTGTCGCGCCGCTCCTCCAGCTCGTCGGGGTTGGGAAGCTCGACCTCAGCCACGCGGCGGTGTGGGCCCCTTGCGCATCTCTTCCCGCATGGCGTCTTTCCCGGCCTCGAACGCGGTCATCAGCCGCTGCGTCTGCTCCTCGAACAGCTCGCGGCTCTTGTCGAGCCACTCGCCCGCGCGCCCCTGCGCGTCGGTCGCCAGCTCCTGCGCCTTGCGCGCGAGCTCGCCGCTGCGGATCAGCTCGCGCGTCTCGCGCCCGGTCTTCGGCGTCAGCAGCAGCGCGGCCGCTGCCCCGATGATGCCGCCGAGGAAGAACCAGCCCATGTATCCCGCCGCGTCGTTCTGTTCAGTGGCCATCGTCATCTCCTTGGTTCCGTCGCAGCCGGTTGACGAACACGTCGACGCCCCGCCGCAGGCCGGCCGCGAGGCCGATGATCTGCCCGGCGCGCGTGAGGCCGGCCAGGCCGGTCGCCACGCGACCGACGCCGTCGGCCGTGCGCGCCACGTGCTCGGTCACCTCGCCGATGCGCACGACCTCGCGCCGGCTCTCCCGCGTGAGCTCCCGGACGTCCTCGGTGAGGCCGTGCGCCTGCCCGATGAGCGGACGCAGCTCCTGCTCGAGGATCGCCAGCACCGCGTCCGCGCGGATCAGCGCCCGCCGCAGGGCCAGGCTGGCCGCGACGAGGGCCGCCGTCAGGACCACGGCGCACGCGATGAGGACGATCTGGGCCCACGACTGCATGGGGCCGAATTATCGCCGGAAAACGCGCCGAGAATCAATGAATCCGTTGACTTTGGGCCCGCTCCCGACGAGAGTGGAGCCATGTCCGGGTCGGACCGGTTCGCGGAGCTGAAGCGGCGTCACAGCCAGGCGGAGCTGGGCGGCGGCGAGGACCGGATCCGCCGGCAGCACAAGGCCGGCAAGAAGACGGCGCGCGAGCGGATCGAGCTGCTGCTCGACCCCGGCTCCTTCCTGGAGATCGACAAGTTCGTCGTCCATCAGAGCCACGACTTCGGCATGGATGACCAAAAAGTCCTCGGCGACGGCGTGGTGACGGGCTCCGGTCGCGTCCACGGGAAGGCCGTGTTCGTCTTCGCCCAGGACTTCACCGTCTTCGGCGGCTCGCTGTCCGAGGCCTACGCGCGGAAGATCTGCAAGATCATGGACCTCGCCATGAAGACGGGCGTGCCGGTGGTCGGCCTCAACGACTCCGGCGGCGCCCGCATCCAGGAAGGCGTGGCCTCCCTGGGCGGCTACGCCGACATCTTCCTGCGCAACACGCTGGCGTCGGGAGTGGTCCCGCAGCTCTCGGCCATCATGGGGCCGTGCGCGGGCGGCGCCGTCTACTCGCCCGCCATCACCGACTTCGTGTTCATGGTGAAGAACACGTCGTACATGTTCGTGACCGGGCCCGACGTCATCAAGGCGGTGACGCACGAGACCGTGACCGCCGAGGAGCTGGGGGGCGCGCTCACGCATGGCACGACGTCCGGCGTCGCGCACTTCGCGGCCGACAGCGAGGAAGAGTGCCTGGCCCTCATCCGCGAGCTGCTGACGTTCCTGCCGCCGAACAATCTCGAGGATCCGCCGCTGCGTCCCACGCGCGACCCGGTCGACCGTCGCGACGACGCTTTACAATCGCTGGTGCCCGAGCAGCCGAACAAGCCCTACGACATGAAAGATGTGATCCGTGCTGTTCTCGATGATCATTACTTTTTCGAAGTTCACTCCGGGTTTGCCCCCAACATCGTCGTCGGCTTCGGCCGGCTCGGCGGCCGCCCGGTCGGCATCGTGGCCAATCAGCCGGCCCACCTGGCCGGCTGCCTGGACATCAACGCCTCGGTGAAGGGCGCGCGCTTCGTGCGCTTCTGCGACTGCTTCAACGTGCCGCTGGTGACCTTCGAGGACGTGCCGGGCTTCCTGCCCGGCACCGCCCAGGAGTTCGGCGGCATCATCAAGCACGGCGCCAAGTTGCTCTACGCCTTCTGCGAGGCGACGGTGCCCAAGCTCACCGTCATCACCCGCAAGGCCTACGGCGGCGCCTACGACGTCATGTC
The DNA here is from genome assembly GCA_005887895.1 of Candidatus Rokuibacteriota bacterium. Lineage (GTDB taxonomy): Bacteria > Methylomirabilota > Methylomirabilia > Rokubacteriales > CSP1-6 > AR5. The sequence goes on along the minus strand of VBPC01000121.1, from coordinate 13,202 downwards.
GTCCAAGCACATTCGCGGCGACGCCAACTTCGCGTGGCCGACGGCCGAGATCGCCGTCATGGGGCCCGAGGGCGCGGTGAACATCCTCTACCGTCGCGAGGTGGACGCGGCCGCCGATGCCGCGGCGTTCCGCGACGCGAAGATCCGCGAGTACCGCGAGAAGTTCGCGAACCCCTACATCGCCGCCGAGCGCGGCTACGTCGACGAGGTGATCGAGCCGCGCGACACCCGCGCGCGCCTGTGTGCCATGCTGGAATTGCTGAAGACCAAGCGCGACGCCAACCCGCCGAGGAAGCACGGAAACATTCCGCTGTGAGGCTGCCGGCGTGAGCGGTCAGGAGCGCAAGCCCGAGCGCACGACGTCGTGGGGCACCGAGCGCCGGCGCGTGTACGGCCCCGCCGACGTCCCCCCCGGCGTGGCCGACGAGATGCCCGGCAAGTATCCCTTCACGCGCGGCGTGCACGAGGCGATGTACCGCTCGCGGCTGTGGACGATGCGCCAGTACGCCGGCTTCGGCTCGGCGGCGGAGACGAACAAGCGCTACCGCTTCCTGCTCGAGCAGGGCCAGACCGGGCTGTCGGTCGCCTTCGACCTGCCGACCCAGATGGGGCACGATCCGGACGCCCCGATCGCCCTTGGTGAAACCGGCAAGGTCGGCGTGTCGATCGCGGCGCTCGACGACATGGCAGATCTGTTCGAAGGAATCCCCCTCGAGCGCGTGTCGACGTCAATGACCATCAATGCGACGGCCGCGATCTTGCTCGCGCTCTACGTCGCCGTCGCCCGCCGCCAGGGCGTGGCGCCGGAGCGGCTGGTCGGCACGACCCAGAACGACATCCTCAAGGAGTACATCGCGCGCGGCACCTACATCTTCCCGCCGGCGCCGTCGATGCGGCTCGTCACCGACGTCTTCGCGTGGTGCAAGGACGCGGTGCCGCGCTGGAACACCATCTCGATCTCCGGCTACCACATGCGCGAGGCCGGCTGCACGGCGGTGCAGGAGGTCGCCTTCACGCTGGCCAACGGAAGCGCCTACGTGCAGGCGGCCCGCGAGGCCGGCCTCGAGGTCGACGCCTTCGCCCCCCAGCTCTCGTTCTTCTTCAACGCCCACAACGACCTCGTCGAAGAGGTCGCCAAGTTCCGGGCGGCCCGGCGGCTGTGGGCGCGGATCATGCGCGAGCGCTTCGGCGCCCGCGACCCGCGCTCGCAGATGCTGCGCTTCCACGCCCAGACCGCCGGCAGCATGCTCACCGCCCAGCAGCCGGAGAACAACATCGTGCGCGTCACCGTGCAGGCCCTGGCCGCCATCCTGGGCGGCTGCCAGTCGCTGCACACGAACTCGATGGACGAGGCGCTGGCGCTGCCGAGCGAGCACGCGGTGCGGATCGCGCTCCGCACGCAGCAGGTGCTGGCCCACGAGTCGGGGGTGGCCGACACGGTCGACCCGCTCGGCGGCGCGTTCGCGGTCGAGCGCCTGACGCGCGAGATCGAGGACGCCGCCGAGGCGTACATCCAGGCCATCGACGAGCGCGGGGGCTCGGTGGCGGCGATCGGCTACATGCAGCGCGAGATCCAGGACGCCGCCTACCGGTGGCAGCGCGAGGTCGAGGACAAGACGCGCGTCGTCGTGGGCGTCAACGAGTTCGTGACCGACGATCCGCCGCCCGGCAACCTCTTCCAGCTCGATCCCGGCGTCGCCGCCGCGCTGGGCGAGCGGCTGGCGCGGCTGCGCCGCAGCCGCGACGCCGACCGCGCCCGCCGGGCGCTGGACGCGCTCGAGGCCGGCGCCCGCGGACGCGCCAACCTCATGCCGCTCCTGATCGATGCGGTGGAGGCCTCGGTGACGCTCGGCGAGATCTGCGGCCGCCTGCGCGAGGTCTTCGGTGTCCACCAGCCCTCGGTGACGTTTTGAGGCGCGGCCGGCTGACGGCGGCCCTCGTGACTCTCGCGCTCGTGCTGGCGCCGCTCTCGGCGCGCGCCGGGATGGCCGACCGCGTCGGCGCCACGTTCGCCCTCATGAGCAAGGACTTCGTCGAGGCCTTCAAGCCGATCGAGGGCCTGGTGGTCTCGATCGAGGGCGTCGAGATCTTTCTCGACGTCAGCGAGCAGACCGGCGCCCAGGTCGGCCAGGAGTACACGATCTTCCGCAAGGGCGAGACGTTCGTGCACCCCATGACCGGCCGCTCGCTCGGCCGCTACGAGCAGGTGCTCGGCTACGCGCAGATCGCGCGCCTGTATCCCAACTTCGCGGCGGCGACGTTCATCCCGGCCGAGGACGCGCCGCGGCCGCGGGCCGGCGACGGCGTGCGCATCACGCGCGCACGCATCCGCGTGGCCATCGCCCCGGCGCTCGACATGACCACCGGCCGCCCCGACCTGCGCCGGGTGCCGTTCCTGATCGCCGCCGCGCTGGAGGGCTCCAAGCGGTTCCTGGCGACCGACCCGCTGTCGGTCAGCGACCGCTTCGCCAGCGGCAGCATCCGCGTGGAGGAGATGCTCGCCCGGCCGGAGCGGGCGGTGTGGGCGGCTCGCAGCCTCGACGTCTCCGGCTGGGTCGTGCCGATGGTGCTGGAGCGTCGCGGCGTGACGTACCTCGACGTCACCTACATCTCCGCCATCACGGGCCACGCGCTCTTCTCGCGGCGGCTGCCTCTGGTGACCACCAACGCCGCCGAGGAGCAGCGCTTCCCCTGGGAGCCCCGCCCTGAGGATTGACCCACCTCCTGTGCTATGGTAGTCGCCGCATGAAGGCGCGGGTCGTCTGGTTGCTCGTCGTCGTCGTCGCCGTGTCTGGCTGCACCTCGGTACGCAGCGTCCTCGGCATCCAGGGCCCCGGCAATCCCACCATCGAGCTCAAGTCCGCCGAGCCCCGCTGGCTCCTGATCAACAACCCGCGCTTCGGCGACGTGCGCAGCGAGCCCGAGTTCATCTGGGTCGAGGAGGACAAGGTCCCTCTGACGATCACCACGCTGATCCGGGGCAAGGGCGCGATCATCGCGCCGCCGGAGATCGTCGCCAAATATGGTCCGCCGCCCGGCGGCGGCAAGATCAGCCTGCGCGCCACCCGCACCGCGGCGGTGGTGTCCGCGCCGGCGCCGGAGTCGCTCCGGCGTGGCTTCGTGGTCTACGTCGACACCGCGCGCGTCGTCATCGACCTCACCGCCGTCGACGGCGTGCGGCCGGGCACCGTCCTCAGCCTGCGGCGCGACCGGATCCCGATCATCCATCCCGTGACCGGCGAGGTGCTGGGCGAGCTGGACGAGGAGGTCGCCACCGCCCGCGTGACGGAGACGCGCGAGCGCTTCTCCGTGGCGGAGATCCAGGCGATCACGCCCGGCGCGCAGGTCCAGGTCAAGGACCGCGTCGTCCTCAAGTAGCCGGCCGAGCCGCGGCGGTGGCCACGCCGACCCTCGAACGAGTCCTCAAGGAGCGTGTGGCCGCGCTCGTGGGCGACGACCTCGCCGCCGTCGAGGCCGAGATCCGGCGCGAGCTGCACTCGGCGGTCCCGTTGATCCAGGAGATGGGCGACTACATCGCCGGCGCCGGCGGCAAGCGCCTGCGCCCCATCTTGCTGTTGCTGGCGTCCCGGCTGGCCGACTACCGCGGCCCCCGCGCGGTGCGGCTGGCCTGCGTGGTCGAGCTCCTGCACACCGCCACGCTCATCCACGACGACGTGGTCGACCAGGCGCCGCTGCGCCGCGGGCGGGCCTCGGCCAACGCGCAGTGGGGCGACGACGCCTCCGTCCTGGTCGGCGACCACCTCTACTCCAAGTCCTTCGCGATGCTCGTGCGCGACAACGACCGCTCGGTCATGGAGACGCTGGCGCGCTCGACGGTGTCGATGACCGAGGCGGAGGTCTTTCAGCTCCAGCTCAAGCGCAGCGGCCTGACCTCCGAAGCCGACTACATGCGGATCATCACGCAGAAGACGGCGTCGTTCATGTCGGCCTGCTGCCGGATCGGCGGGCTGCTCGGGGCGCTGCCGGCCGAGCAGACCGAGGCGCTGACGCGTTATGGCCTGGACATCGGCATCGCGTTCCAGCTCGCCGACGACGCGCTGGACTTCACCGCCGACCAGGCGCGCCTCGGCAAGGCCATCGGCGCCGACCTGCGGGAGGGCAAGCGCACGCTCCCATTGATCGCGATGCTCGAGCGCGTCGCATCGGCCGAGGCCGATCGGGTCCGGGCCGTCCTGCGCGGCCGCACGCTGGAGGCGGCGCAGATCGAGCACGTCCGGCAGCTCGTGCTCGAGCACGAGGGCGTGGAGTACGCGCGGGCGCGCGCGCAGGCGTATGCGCAGGCGGCCAAGACGGATCTCGAGGTGTTCGCGCCGTCGGACGAGCGCGAGATCCTGACGCTGGTGGCGGACTTCGTGGTGGATCGCGACCGGTGAGCGCGCCCGCGCGCCTCCGACGAGCGTGGCCGGGATCGTCACGCTGACCACCGACTTCGGTCTCCGTGATGCCTACGTCGCGGAGATGAAGGGCGTGATGCTGGGCATCGCGCGCGGCGCCCGCCAGTCCCTCGATCTCGTCGACGTGACCCACGAGGTCGAGCGCCACGACATCACCGAGGGCGCGCTCGCGCTGGAAGCCGCCGCCCCGTTCTTCCCGTCCGGCACCGTGCACCTGGCGGTCGTCGATCCGGGCGTCGGCACCGCGCGGCGCGGGCTGGCCGTGGCCGCCGACGGCCACGTCTTCGTCGGGCCCGACAACGGCCTGTTCACGCCGTTCCTCGACGGCGACGGCTGGCGCGCCTTCGAGCTCGCCGAGGCCGACTACCGGCTGCCCGAGGTGAGCCGCACGTTCCACGGCCGCGACGTCTTCGCGCCGGCGGCGGCGCACGTCGCGACCGGCGTCGATCCCTCGCGGCTCGGGCCCCGCCTCGTCGATCCCGTGCGCCTGGCCTGGCCGGAGGTGCGCGCCGTCGCCGGCGCGGTCGCGGGGGCCGTCGTGCACGCCGATCGCTTCGGCAACCTGATCACGTCGATTCACGCGCGGACGGTCGAGCCGCTGGACGCCGACGTCGTCATCCGGGTCGGCGGGCGCGAGGTCCCGCTGGTCGGAACCTACGCGGACCTCTCGGTCGGGCGTCCCGGCGCGCTCGTCGGCTCGACCGGGCGGCTGGAGATCGCGGTGCGGGAGGGCAACGCCGCCACGCTGCTGCGCGCGCGGCGCGGCACGCCGGTGATGGTCAGTCGGACTTCGTCGAAGCCGTCGAGGAGGCGCCGCTAGAGGTGGCGCCGCCGCTGCCACCGTCGGACTGTCCGTCGGACTTGGCGGCCGCCGCGGGCTTGTCGGCCTTGTCGGCCTTGTCGGCCTTGTCGGATTTCTCCGATTTCTCCGAGGCGGCACTCGAGCCCGTGGACTTCTCCGTGTCCATGGCCTTCTTGCGCGACTCGGAGGGATAGTCGGTGACGTACCAGCCGCCGCCCTTGAGGATGAACGGCGTTGCCGAGAGGAGCCGATGCACCGCTCCACCACAGACGTCGCACGTCGTGAGCGCGGGTTCGGAGATCCGCTGGCGAACCTCGAAGACGCGATGACAGCCGCCGCACTCGTACTCGTAAGTCGGCACGAAGTGCAGGCTACAGGGGAGGGGAAAACGTGTCAACACGACACGGAATTGCCGTCGGAGTGATTGCGCTGCTGTGCGGCGCTTGCGCCTCAACGCACGTGACCGAAAGCGATCGTCTGCGCGCGCAGGCGGCGTACGATCGCGCGCTCAGTCAGCTGCAGGAGCGCCAGCTGTCACCGGCGCTCGCCGCGTTGAAAGAAGCGGTGGCGGTCGACCCGACGGTGGCCGACTATCGCGACACGCTGGGGATCGTGTATCTCGACCTCGGCCGGCCGGACCTGGCCATCGAGCAGCTGCGAAAGGCCGTCGAGCTCGATCCGCGGCTCGCCGACGCCCAGTTCCACCTCGGGACCGCGTACGCGGAGAGCCGTCGCTGGGAGGACGCCGTCGCCGCCTATCGCAACGCGCTGGCGTTGCCGACGCTGGCCATTCCCGACTTCGTCCACCAGAACCTGGGCCTGGCGCTCTACCACCTCAAGCGGTACCCCGAGGCCGAGAGCTCGCTGCGCTTCGCGCTGAGCCTGGACCCGAAGCTGCAGGCGGCCTACTACAACCTTGGCCTCGTCCTGGTGGCCGAGAACCGGGCGGCGGAGGCGCGGGCGGCTTTCCGGCAGGCCCGCCAGCTGGCCCCGGAAACCCCCTTCGGGCAGGCGGCCCGGGAGCGGCTGAAATCGTTGGGCGAGGGGGGGTAGGCTGGCACGGAATGGTAACTTTTACTTGACGTTATCTTGCGGTTCGCGGTACAACCGACGCGTTGTCCGTAGCGCCCGCTGTTGTTGGTGATGTCGCCGTGTGCTCACCGATCGAGCGAAACGCACCACAACTGAGGAGGCAGTGCATGAGACGGACAGTCGCAGCAGTCGCATGCCTGGTCGCCATCCTCGGAGTGCTCGCGCCCGCGGCATTCGCCCAGGCGCCGGCTCCGAAGGTGACGATCAACGGTCTGTTCGACCAGATCACGTCGGGCGGCTACAACATCTACGACGCGAACTTCACGCGGAAGAATGACAGTGAGTGGTACGCGCGCACCCGCTTCCGCCCCGACTTCACGTTCGAAGTCGGACGCACCAAGGCCGTCCTCGGCCTCGAGTTCGACATCGTCTACGGCCAGACGGGCACCTGCGGCGCCGGGCCGACCAAGGCGACCGGATCCTGCGCGGGTGAGAAGAACGGCTCCTCGTCGGGCTCCTCGCTCAACACCGACGTCCAGGGCCTCGTGGAGGTGAAGTGGGCGTACACGGAGTTCGACCTGACCGGCAAGGACGCGCTCCTGCCGTTCGTCCCGGTGCGGACGGTCGCCCGGGCCGGCCTGCAGCCCTTCGGTACCTACGGCGGCCTCGTCGGCACCTATCGCGCCACCTACTCCCAGGGTGACTTCCCCGGTGTGTCCGCCCTCACGACCTGGGCACCCAACCTGACCACGGGCATCGCGTACGTGCAGATCGAGGATACCCTCGGCACGTTCTCGCGGGTCGGCGCCGTCACCGGCGTGGCCAACAAGGCGACGCACGGCGACGACTTCGCCGTCATCTTCGATCCCCAGCTCACGCCGTTCAAGGGGCTGGACATCAAGCCGATCTACAGCTACCTGTTCGCGCAGGGAACCACGAACGGCAACGCGCGTCGAAGCGCGACGAACATCAACACGCCGTCTGCGTTCAAGGCAGGTAGCGCCGGCAACGTCGCCGGGGCGCCGGCGTATCAGCTGGAGATTAGTCCCGGCGTTGTGGGCGCACAGTACACCAACGGCGATCCGAGCCAGCACGAGAGCCGTCACACGATCGGTCTCGACGCGCGGTGGCGCTCGGGGCCCTTCTCGTTCGATCCGACGATCCTCTACCAGTTCGGCAAGCGCAGCAACGTCGTGATGGACGTGGCCGGCGCCCCCTACACGGCGCACTCGGTCGAGGCCGACATGCACTCCTGGCTGGTCGACGTCCAGGGCGGCTTCCAGCTCGGGCCGCTCCTCCTCGAGGCGCGGGCCATCTACAGCTCGGGTAACAAGGCCCGTGACAACATCGGCCGGAACATCAACTACTACGAGCCGCTGAACCTCGACACCGGGTACTACGCGGGCTGGTCCAGCATCATCGCCCTCGGTATCGACTACTTCAACGGCGGCAACCTGTCCGGCATGGCCAGCAACGTCGGCTACGATCGCTACGGCCGGGCGCAGCTCGGCGTGCGGGCGACGTACAGCCTCACGCCGGAACTCGCGGTCTACGGCATCATCAACCCGACCTGGACGGCCGAGAAGGTGGATACAGACACCACGATGACGGGCGCCGGCTCGAGTTCCACGAACAGGATCCGTGTCTGCTCAAGAGCCGCTGACATCGGCGGCACCTGCTTCGTCGAAGGCGACTCGCGCTACATCGGCACCGATCTCAACATCGGCACCACGTGGCGGTTTGCCCCGAACACCGCGTTCGACCTGACCGGTGACTACCTGGTTGCCGGCCACGCCCTGGACACGCGGGAGTGCTCGGCCGGGGGCATCACGTGCTCCAAGGAAAAGGCGCACGACGGCTGGACGGTCGCGGCGCGCGTACGGATGTCCTTCTAGCAGCAGAGCGGTCCGCGCTCACCGCGGGGCATGGGGCTGGTCCCCATGCCCCGCTTCATTTCGTCCGGGCCCATCGCGGGTGCCGGTGCTGGCCTGGCAGCCACGTCTGGCCGCCCGGACGTACGCACCGGGCCACCCACCGACGTGACTGCGAGTTCGCGAGATCGGGCAGGTCGCTGCACTGTAAGGTCGCTGCACTGTCTGGACGGGCCCGGTCAGGCTGCCGGGCTTTGGGCAGCCCTTGAGCCTCTAGACCGATGACCGAGCCTGGAACCGTTCGGAGCCAGCAGTGTAAGGATTCCACATCGAGCGCGCGGCCCCCTATAGGCGGTGCGACCATGTCCGCAGCCGTAAACCCGGCGCGGTACACCGTTTGCACTGTCGTTCGGCGTGGAGTTGACGAGAGAGGCGCCCGACGGCTGGGACTCCCGTACCAGTCTGCCCATCCTCACCGAGGGCTTCGCCGAGGCTTCCCGCACCGTGGGCCATCGGCCGCGGTTCGTGGAAGACCCGCGCGACCGGGCCCTCGTCTTGCTGCGCGGCGTGCCGCTGCCGATCGCCTGGCGCTGGACGCTCCAGGCCAAGGTCTACGTCGAGCGCGGGCACCCAGGCTTCCTTCAGGCGCTGCTGAGCCGGCTTCGCCGGCTGGGCGTGGCCCGCGTCAGGGTGAATGACGAGCGTCACGGCCTCCCCGACACGACCCTGTGGAGCTGGCCGCACGTCAGACCGGTGCGGCGCTACGCGTTCCTCATCGACGCGGCCGGCCGGACCGACGGTGAGCTGCTCAAGGCGATGGAGGACCCGGTGCCGCGCAACATCCGCAAGGCCGAGCGGGCGCGCGTCGTCGTCGACGAGATCCGGTCCGAGAAGGACTTGCGAGAGTTCACGGCACTCGTCGAGGAGACGTCCGACCGCATTCGCGCCCGTCGCGTCGCCTCCGTGTACCCGGCGGAGTTCTTCGCGGCGGCGTTCCGGTCGATGGTGCCGCGCGGACAGGCGCTGTTCCTCCTGGCGCGGGCAGATGGCGAGCCGCTCGCCGGCCAGATGTATCTCGTCTCGAAACAGAGGCTCACGTACTATCACGGCGGGTCGACGCGGTCCCGCGAGCTCACGCCCAAACACGGATCGACGGCGGCGTTCTGGTACGCGCTGCGGCTGGCCCGCGACCGCGGCATCGGCATCTTCGACTTCGGCGGCGCGAGTCCGACCACCGACCGGGCCGACGCGCAGTTCTCGCTGAGCGACTTCAAGCGGCGCTGGGGCGGCCGCCTCGTGCTGGTCCCCAGTGCCGACGTGGTGTTGTCCCCGACGAGGGCCGCCTTCCAGGATCGGTGCCTCAAGCCGTTCTGGGATCGCGTCCATCCGCTCTACCTGCGCATCTGTCGGACGGATGAGGGCAAGGCGGCGGACGCTCTGCAAAGGGCGCCATAGCTCAGATCCCGCCCGCTCGACGTAACGCAGTACCGCCTCGGAACTAGAACCTCTCGCCGCCCGGCACCGCCGCGCCCGGGACGTTGTCGCCCCCGCATTTCCCTTGTCGACATCGACAGCTGCCCGATGGGTCATTGACTGCCGCCCGTGACCCCCCCCGAATTTCTCGCCGCGGCTCTTCCTGGCTCGAAGACGGAATGCCCGCATCGACGACAGCCGAGATGCCCGCGGTGGTAGGGCGCGACGCGCGCGTCGCGATCAACGCGTCCGTCGTCGGCGGCAATCCAACCGGTCTCGGGATCTACTCGATCAAGCTGGTCCAGGCTCTGGACAGGATCCGCGACGATCTCGTCGTCTATTCTTCTCGCCCGGAAGCCTTCGACCCGATCACCGCGTCGATCGGCCCCAGCCCGATCTCGGGTCGCCCCGACTACGGCCTTCGCGGCCATTTCATCCGACTCCTGTGGCTCCAGAGCGCGCTGCGCGCCCGGATGTGGGCCGGCGGGCGGCGCGCTCTACTCAACACGGTGCCCGAAGGAGTTCTCGGGCTCGGGATTCCCCAGGTGACCGTGGTTCACGACGTGACCCCGCTGATGTTCCCGCCGGACTATCCACGCCAGCAGCACTATTTTCGGTTCTTCGTCTCGCGCGTGCTCCGTCGATCGCGGCTCGTGGTGACGGACTCGGAATATACGCGGCACGCGGTCATCGAGCGGTTCAGGCTGCCGGCGGTGAGCGTTCGAGTGGTCTACCCGGGCTGTGACACTGATGTGTTCCACGCCAACGGAAGCGGCCCATCCGGCCGAGACTGGCAGGACGTCTACTTCCTCTACGTGGGGAACCTGCTGCCGCACAAGAACGTGCTTCGACTTCTCGACGCGCTGGCGATCGTGCGCCGGCACCACCGCTGTCGGCTCATCGTCCGCGGTGAGGGTCGTCCGTCGTACACCGCTGCCGTGCGGGAACGCGTGGAGCGCCTCGGTCTCCAGGATGCCGTGACCTTCATGGGCTACACGGATGCGGCAACCCTCCGGCAGCTCTACCGCCGGGCCGCCTGCCTGGTGCTGCCGTCCCTGGGCGAGGGATTCGGTCTTCCGGTCCTCGAGGCCATGGCGTGCGGGACGCCGGTGATCACGGCCTCCACCTCTGCGCTGCCGGAGGTGGCCGGGCAGGCTGCCGTCATGGTGGATCCCCGCGATACCGGTGAACTGACGGAGGCCATGGTTCGGGTACTCGACGACAAGGCGCTCTGTGAAGAGCTGCGGCACAAGGGCTTGGCTCAGGCCGCGACGTTCACGTGGCGCCGCACGGCGGAGGAGATATCGCGCGCGCTGGATGAGGTGACGTGAAGGTCTGTCACGTCTCGAACCTGTACCCGCCGGACGTCCTGGGCGGGGCGGAGACCGTCGTCGCGCGCCTGGCCGAGGGGCTCCAGGCGGCCGGTCAGGACGTGACGGTCATCGCCACCGCGCCGCGCCCTCGTGCCGGATGGGACATCGTGGACGGCGTCCGTGTACGTCGGCTGGCTCCCGCGAACATCTACTGGGCCGGAGAGGCCTCCCGGCGACCCGCGATCCTGAAGCCGCTCTGGCACCTGCTGGATCTCTGGAATCCTGCCATGTTCCAGCGCCTGCGGGCCTTCCTGCTCGCGGAGAAGCCGGATGTGGTGCACACCCACAACCTCGGTGGTCTCTCGGTGGCCGCCTGGTCCGCGACGCGGGCGGCCGGCCTCCCGCTGGTCCATACCACTCACGACCACTCGCTGACCTGCGTCCGCGCAGTCCGCATGACACCGCGACGGCGCGTGTGCGAGCGCCAGTGCGCCCCCTGCGCCGTCCGCGGCGCCTGGCTGCGGCGTCTGAGCCGAGCGGTCGACGCCGTGGCGGCACCCGCTCGCTTCGTGGTCGAGCGGCACCTCGAGCTCGGCTTCTTCCCCCGGGCGCAGGTCGGCATCGTGCCGTGGGGAGCGCCCCCGGTCGCCGCGGCCGGCGCGCGGCCACGCGACGGCGGTCCCGTCCGGTTCCTGTTCCTTGGCAGTCTCCAGCCCCACAAGGGTGTGGGGATTGCGCTCGAGGCGTTTCGCCGGACGCCGGACACGCGTGCCTTGCTCGACATCGCCGGCGCCGGTGCGATGAGCGCTGCCTGCCGGGCCGCTGCCGCGCGCGACCCGCGGATTCGCTTCCACGGGTTCGTCACTGGACCGGAAAAGGACCGACTCCTCGGCTCGGCCGACGTCCTGCTCTTCCCGTCGCTGTGCTGGGAGGTCGTCGGGCTCGTGATGCTGGAAGCATTCGCCCACGGCATGCCCGTGCTAGCCTCGCGAACGGGGGGGATTCCCGAGTTCGTCGACGAAGGTCGCACCGGAGTGCTGGTGGAACCGGGGGACGCTGCCGCGCTCGCCGCCCAGATCGCGCGGCTGGCCGACAACCGCGGGTCCATCGAATCGATGCGGGAAGCCTGCCGCGCCTGGGCGGCTCGCTCGACGTGGACCCGAACGGTCGATGAGCTGCTCGACGTTTACAGAGCGGTCGTGGGGCGGTCGAACACCAGATCTCGCTGCGAGAGTGTTCAGAAGGCGGGAGGCTCTGAGTGAGCAACACCGGCGTCGCGCTGCTCGGCTTTGGCCAGTGGGGGCGGAACCTCGCCCGCAACTTCTCACGGCTGGGCGCTCTTCGCATCGTGAGCGATCCCGATCCGCGGGCGCTCGAGGCGGCGAGCAAGGCCTACCCGGGCGTGCGTCTCATCGCAGACTCGGCCGAGGTCGTCGCGGATCCGGCGGTCGAGGCATGCGTGATCGCGACGCCGGCGGCCCTGCATCACGATCTCGCGCGCCGAGCGCTCGAGGCCCGCAAGGACGTCTTCGTCGAGAAGCCGCTGGCGCTGACCGCGAAAGAAGGCGAGGCGCTGGTTGCGCTCGCCGAGCAGCGGGGGCGCATCCTGATGGTCGGGCACCTGCTCGACTATCACCCCGCGATCGAGAGGCTGGGCGAGCTGGTCGCCAAGGGCGAGCTTGGCAAGATCCAGTACGTCTACTCCAACCGTCTCAACCTCGGCCGGATCCGGACCGAGGAGAATGCGCTCTGGAGCTTCGCCCCGCACGACGTCCACGTCATGCTGCGCCTGCTGGGCGAGGCGCCCGTGGAAGTGGCGTGCCAGGGCGGCAGCTATCTGAGCCACCAGCTGGCCGACGTCACGATGAGCGTGATGACCTTCGCCAGCGGTGTCCGCGGCCACATCTTCGTCAGCTGGCTGCACCCGTTCAAGGAGCAGAAGCTGGTCGTCGTGGGTGACCGCAAGATGGCCGTGTTCGATGACACGCTCATGGCCGACAAGCTGCAGCTCTATCCCCATCGGGTCGACTGGATCGAGCGTGTGCCCGTGGCCGTCAAGGCCGACGCCGAGATCATCGCGCTGCCCGAGGTCGAGCCGCTGGCCCAGGAGTGCCGGCACTTCCTCGAATGCGTGGCCACGCGCCTGCGCCCGCGGACGGATGGGCGCAATGGCGTGGAAGTGCTGCGAGTGCTCGAGGCCTGCCAGCTGTCCCTCGAGCGAGGAGGAAGCCCGGTCCGCCTCGCCGCCACGCCGGCGCCGCGCTACTCCGCGCATCCCACCGCCACGATCGATGCC
>VBPC01000120.1 GCA_005887895.1 Candidatus Rokuibacteriota bacterium | reverse complement strand
CGGGCTGCGCGACGCTTTAGACCCTCGGAAGGTTCTCGGGCATTGATTGACTGATCAACGTCGGGGGGAGCGCGCCGCTCCCCCCGACACCCCCCCGGCGTTCGAACAAGGTTGGAGACGGCATGACGGATTCCGAGCTGTGCTTCACGTCAGCGGTGGACCTGGTCGCGTTGATTGGGAAGAAGAAAGTTTCGCCGACCGAGGTGGTGAGGGCGGTGCTGGAGCGCATCGAGAAGGTCAATCCGGCGCTGAACGCGTATTGCACGGTGGCGGCGGAGCAGGCGTTGGCGGCGGCGCGGAAGGCGACGGCGGCGGTCGGCAAGCGTGGCGCCAAGCTCGGCCCGCTCCATGGCGTGCCGGTGTCGATCAAGGACCTGACGCCGACGAAGGGGATCCGCACGACGTGGGGCTCGAAGATCTACGAGCACCATGTGCCGGAGGCGGACGCGCTGGTCGTCGAGCGGCTGAAGACGGCCGGCGCCATCGTGATCGGCAAGACGAACACGCCGGAGTTCGGGGCGGGGGCCAATACGTTCAACGCGGTCTTCGGTCCGACGCGCAATCCCTGGAACCCCACGCTGACCTGCGGCGGCTCGACCGGCGGCGGCGGCGTCGCGCTGGCGACCGGCCTGGGACCGCTCGCCCAGGGCTCGGACCTCGGCGGCTCGCTCCGGCTGCCGGCCTCGTTCTGCGGCGTCGTCGGCTTCCGCACCTCGCCCGGCTGCGTGCCGGTGTGGCCGTCGGTCGACGCGTGGGACACCCTGAGCGTGCAGGGCCCGATGGCGCGCACGGTCGCCGACACCGCGCTGATGCTCGCCGCGATCGCCGGTCCGGACCCGCGCGTGCCCGTCTCGTACCCGGTGGACACGCGCGCGCTGCTGACCGCCGTGAGGCGGCCCAGCCTCAAGGGCCTGCGCGTCGCCTGGGGCGGCGACCTCGGCATCACGCCGCTCGATCACGAGGTGCGCCGGGTGACCGAGGCGGCGCGCTCGGTCTTCCGGCGGCTCGGCGCGCGCGTCGAGGACGCGCACCCGAGGCTGGACGAGGTCGACGAGATCGTGCGCGCCAGCCGCGGGCTGTCGATGGTCACGCGCCACGAGGACAAGCTCACGCAGTGGAAGCCGGTCATGCAGGACAACCTCGTGAAGAACATCGAGCAGGGATCGATGCTGACGCCGTCGGAGATCGGCCGCGCCAGCCGCCTGCGCACCGAGCTGTTCCATCGCGTGCGGGAGTTCTTCGAGCGCTACGATCTCATCCTCACACCGACCGCGGCCGTCCCGCCCTTCCCGCTCGAGCAGCGCTCCGGCCCGCCGGCGATCAACGGCGTGCCGATGAAGCACTACATCCAGTGGGCGCTGCTGACCTACGCGTTCACGGTCGTCAATGCGCCCGCCATCTCCGTGCCGTGCGGCTTCACGCGCGACGGCCTGCCGGTCGGGCTGCAGATCGCGGGGCGCTGGCGGGACGAGGCGGGCGTGCTCCGCGCCGCCGCCGCCTTCGAGCGGGCGCAACCCTGGGCGCACGTTCGTCCGCCTAAGGCTTGAGCACCGGGCGGGGCGTGGGGCCAGGGGCCTGTGCCCGTTCCGCGTGAGACTCCCGTGAGCCCCCGCCCTGCGGCCGGCGTCCGACGCTGAATCGACGCGGTCAGCGAGCGACCGCGCGGAGGCGGCCGTCCACCTGCGGCGAGATCGTGCCGCGGGAGGCGACGGCTTGGAGGAGGACGTCGGCGAGGAGGGGGCCGCTGGCGGCGTCGGTCGTCACGCGGGCGGTGCGGAAGGCGGTGACGCCGTCGCCGCCGTTGGCGACGTAGTCGACGACCGCCGCGGTGTAGCGGCGCTGCGGATCGAGCGCCGCGCCGGCGATCTCGAGCGCGACGACGCGCTGGCCCGCCGGCCGCGACGGATCGAAGGTCAGCGCCAGACCGGAGACCTGCAGGAAGCCGCCCCCCTCGCGCTCCAGCCGGCTCATGCCCTGCTCGAGCGCCTCGCGCAACTCGCGTCCCGTCAGCTCCAGCGTGACGACCACGTTGCCGAACGGCAGCAGCGCGGCCACGTCGCGTCGCGTGAGCGGCCCCGCTGGCATGATGCGGTCGGAGCGGATGCCGCCACCGTTCAGCAGCGCGACGTCGGTCCTCAGGCGCGTGCGCATGGCGTCGGCGACGAAGTCGGCGAGGTTGCTCTCGCGCGTGCGCAGGGGCGTCCGGCGCGCCTCCAGCGGCACCGTCGTGTGACCGACGACCACGTCGAGCTCGCGACCCAGCCGCTCGGCGTAGCTCCGCACGAGCGCAGCCACGCGGGGATCGTCGGGCAGGCGGGCGCTCACCTCGTGAAACGTCCACGACCGCTCGCGCAGCCGGCCGTCAGTACCGAACCAGAGGTCGACCTCCACGAGATAGCGGGCGTCGGAGCCGGCCTTGGTGATGAGGGCGCTGCCCTCCTCGGCCACCAGCGGCTCGTGCTCGTGGCCGCCGAGCACGACGTCGACGTCGGCGGTCGCGGCCAGCTCGCGGTCGGCGCTCATGTGCTGGTGCGTGAGCGCGACGACGAGCTGGGCGCCCCGGCGACGCAGCTCGGCGCTGGTCGCGCGCCCGGCGGCGAGCGGCTCGCGGATGTCGACGTCTGGCCCCGGGCTCGACGAGCGCGCGGTGTCGGCCGTCGTGAGGCCGAACAGGCCGACCCGCACGCCGGCCAGCGTGAGGGCGACCGCGGGCGAGGCGCCGCCGAACGGGCGGCCCGAGCGGTGGTCGAGCACGTTGGCCGACGTCCACGGAAACGCCGACTCGCGCATGCGCTCGCCGAGGACGGCCGGCCCGAAGTCGAACTCGTGGTTGCCGAACGTCGCCAGATCGAGACCGACGGCATTGAGCCCGGCGATCATCTGCTCGCCCCGCAGCAGCGTCGAGGCCACCGAGGGTGAGATCGTGTCGCCGGCCAGCAAGAACAGGGTGGCCGGGTTCCCGGCGCGGATGCGCTGCACCAGCGTGGCCAGCCGCGCGAAGCCGCCCCGACGTCCCTCGTCGACCGGGTCGAGCGTGTAGACGTCGTTGACCTGCAGCAGCGTGAGGTGCGCCTCGGGCACCGCCAGCGGCCCCAGCGGCCGCAGCGGCGCCGCGCACGCCGCCAGCAGGAGCACGGCGACGAGGGCCAGACGAGCCGGCGGAGACCGCCTCAGCACGCGATCGTCCTCACGAACGCCGCCGTGCGCGCCGGCGTCGCCCGGCCGGCCAGGTCGGCCCGCAGCCGACGCAGGTCGGCCTCGGTGTCGACGTCGAACCACGGCGGCAGCATCCTGACGGACAGGCCGAGCTGGCGCGCGCGCGCCATGGTCGCCGCGCGAGTCTCCGGCGTCGACCACGGCACCGCGTCGAACAACCGCGGCTGCGGCGCCCGCACGCCGATCAGGTAGTAGCCACCGTCGTCACTGGGGCCGATGACCACGTCGGCCTCGGCCCGGACGAGCGCCCCCGCCGCCTCGGCCACGTACGCCATCGGCAGCGTGGGACTGTCGCTGTCCACCGCCAGCGCGCCGCGGTGGCCGTCGGCGAGGAGGCGGGCGAAGAGACGCGTCAGGCGCGCGCCGAGATCGTCCCCCTGCTGGGCGAGCAGGCGGAAGCCCGGCGGCGCCAGCGCGGCCATCCGCGCACGCGCCTCGGCCGGGCTGAACGCGATCACCCGCGCGACGTCCGGCACGGCCGCCAGCGCGTCGAGCCGGTCGAGGAGGAAGCAGCGATAGAGCGCGGTGGCGCGCTCCGGGGTGAGCGCGCCGTGCAGGCGCGACTTCACCGGCGTCGCCCCCGGCACCTTCGCCATGACGGCGACCGCGGGCGGGCGGGTCACGCCGCGCGCGTGCGCCAGAAGTGATCGGGCCGGCGGGCGAGCCGCTCGACCAGGAAGCGGCCGGCGCGCTCGGCGTCGCCGGCGCGAAACGCGGCCTCGAACAGCGTGTCGTGGAACACGTCGCGCTGGGCGCGGCTGCCGCCCAGCTCGACGATCCGCGGCCGCAGCGGCTCCAGGCGGGCCACCGCCCGCGCATAGTCGCGCGCCGCGAAGGCCTGCAGGCCTTCGAGCAGCGGCGCCAGCACGTCGCCCATCAGCCCGGTGCGGTCCTTGGGCGCGCGCTCGCGTACGAGCGCCAGGTGCTTGTCGGCGCTGGCCCAGTCGCCGCCGCCGGCCAGCGCCATCGTCACGTGGGCCACGTGGAAGTGCAGGCCCAGGCGGTTGATGCGCTCGCGGGCGATCGCGGTGAAGGGCTGCCAGCGCTCGGCCATCGGCCGGCCGGCCAGCTCGAGCCGCCACAGGAGCGAGATCGAATCGTGCAGGTCCCCGGCGATCGCCGAGGGCGTCCGCTCGAACACCGTGCGCGACAGCGTGGCCACCCGCGCGTACTCGCCGCGCGCGAAGTGCAGCAGCGCCAGGTGCCACAGCAGGTGGTTCTTGAACCAGTTCAGACCCCGGCAGGGATGAATGGCCGGCGGCAGGCGCGTCACGCCGCTGTCGAAGTCGGCCGACTCGTAGAGGGCGTGGGCGAGGGCGTGCACCGCCCAGGCGTCGCGCGGATTCAGCGTGAGCGCCGCCTCCGCCGTGCGTACGGCCTCGGGGCAGCGGCCGTCCTCCTCCAGCGCGAAGGCGTGCAGGCCCAGCGCGAAGGAGTCGCCGGGATACTGCGGGAGCATCGCCTGCGTCAGCGCCAGCATGTCGGGGAAGCGCCCCTGCCAGAAGTAGATGTAGTAGAGGCGCTGGAACACCATGACGTCGCGCGGGAAGGTCGCCAGGTGCGCGCGCATCGCCTCCACCGCGTCGTCCATCTTGCCGGACGTCCACAGCGTCAGGGCCTCCACGTGGCCCCGCTCGCGCTCGGGCAGGACGGCGGCGGCGGCGCGGGCCGCCTCGGTCGCCTCGCGCGTCTCGGCGAACCGCTCCTCGAGGAAGAGGCAGACGGCCGCGCCCGCGTGGGCGAGGGCGAGGCCGGGGTCGGCAGCGGCGGCCGCCCGGAAGAGGTCGAGGGCGGTCGACTCCCAGCCGAGCAGCGCGCGCACCGCGCGGTCGTAGGTCTCCAGCGCGGCGGGCACGGCGGTGGTGACGGGCAGGCCATAGGCGTCGCGGCGCGGGCCGCTCATGCTAGCAGGCGGCGCCGAGCGCGAGCACGGAGGCGAGGAACTGCACCGCCCGCCGTTCGGCCCACGACGTCGTGCGCCACGGTGGGCCCTCGACGAAGCCGACGTGGCCGCCGTGCCGGACGAACTCCGCCTGCACGCATTCCGGCAGCGTGGCCGGATCGGGCAGGCTGCTCGCGGGGATGAACGGATCGTCGACCGCGCTGATCAGCAACGTCGGCCGCCGCACCTGCGCGAGGTACGGCCGGCAGCTCGCGCGCCGCCAGTAGTCCATCTCGTCGGCGAAGCCATGCAGCGGCGCCGTCACCGCGCGGTCGTACTCCGCGAACGTGCGGGCGCGCAGGGCGGCCGCCACGTCGACGAAACCGGGATACGCCCGCGCCTTCGCGCGCGTCTTGGCGTGGAATGAGCGCATGAAGCTGGCCGTGTAGACGGCCTTCTGGAAGCCCTGATCCATCACGCGCGCGCAGGCGGCGAGATCGAACGGCACCGAGATCGCGACGGCAGCGGCCAGCGCCTTCGGCGTCGCGTCGCCCTGCTCGCCGAGCCACTTGAGGAGCACGTTGCCGCCGATCGAGATGCCGACGGCGCCGACCCGCAGGTGGGGCTCGCGCTCGATCAGCGAGCGGACGACCCAGTCGAGGTCGCCGGTGTCGCCGGAGTGGTAGAACCGCGGCAGGCGGTTCAGCTCGCCGCTGCACGAGCGAAACCACAGCACGGCGGCCCGCCAGCCGCGCGCGCGGGCCAGCCCGAACAGGCCGGCGACGTAGTGCGAGCGGGCGCCCCCCTCGAGCCCGTGGAGAAGGAGGAGCAGCGGCCCGCCGACTGGCCCCGGCAGCCAGTCGAGGTCGACGAAGTCGCCGTCGGGCGTGGCCAGACGCTCGCGCGTCACGCCGCGCACCGCGCGCCGCCGCACGACCGCCCACAACGTCTGCAGGTGCCGGTTCCGGCACCACCAGGGTGACGCGTACGACGTAGGCGCTATTCCTGGCCCGTCATCAAGAGCTTGACGATCTCGGGCACGATCTCACGCGCGCGCTGCTCGAGCTGCGCCTCGGTGAGGTTGGCGATGGGGTGCGGCATCGCGAGGAACCGGTAGTGCGGCTGGCCCCACTGCTCGGCCATGGCGCGCCCGGTCACCTCGAACACGTCCGTCACGATCGACGCCGAGGGCTTGCCGTGCTTTTCCAGCAGGATTCCGTCGAGCACACTGCCCGACGAGCACGACCCTCAATCGCCGATCCCGGCCACCACGACATCGGCCGACGTCTCGATCTCGGCGATGATCTCGGGGTGGGCGGGCACGCTGGCGTTGTGCTTGTGGTAGAGGCGCCACTCGGCCACGCCGTACTCCTCCTTGAGGAGGTCGCCGATCTTGACCAGCAGCTTGTCGGAGTTGAACTTCGTGTTCTCGATCAGCGCGACGCGCTTGCCGGTCAGCGCGGTCGGCCGCGGCGCCCACGCGATGGTCTGCGTCGCCGCCTCGGTGGTGGGATCCAGGATCTCCATCATGAGGTCTCCTTGACCTGCTTCGTCACGGCCTGCGAGGACTTGGCACTGCCCCAGCCGGGGATGTAGCACGAGAAGGCGCCGGCCCGGCCGCCGGCCGCCACGACGAAGATGTCGTCGGGCGAGGCGACCAGCGGGCGCATCTTCTGCTCGTCGCCGGGAGCGATGTCGCCCGACATCCGCTGCGTGCGCTTGAGATGGGCGTAGGAGTTCTGCGTGGCGTCGAACAGGAACTGGCGGATCCGCTTCTTGTCCCAGCCGTCGGCGGCAATCGTCCGCATGTGCTCGCCGGCGAGGACGACGACGTAGGTCGACTGGCCCATCACGGTACCGGAGATGCGCATGTCGTCGGCCAGCGTGGTCAGCACGCCCTCGGCGGTGTTCGAGAGCTGGTTGTAGAACTGGTGCGGCGCATCGGAGGCGACCACGGTCACCGTCGACTGCTCGGGGCGGAAGCCGCGCTCGACGTGCAGGGGCGTCCACGGACTCTCCGCCTCGTTCTCGGCGATCACGTACGAGAGCTTGCCGGGATGACCGAGCGTGCCGCGGTCGAGCGTGCCGGGCCGCGAGCCGCACACGTTGCGCATGACCAGCCGCACGGCGCGGCCGATGGTGAGGTTCGCGCGCCAGCCGGGGCCGAACAGGTTGTCGCCCGCGTTCACGTCGAGGCGGCCGGCGATCGGGCCGTTGACGATCATCAGCACGCCGGCGCCACCGGTCGAGGTGCCGGGCCCGTGGTAGCTCCAGCGCGGATCGCCGATCGCCTCGACGGCGGCGACGACGACCGGCATGTACTCCGACTTGCAGCCGGCCATGACGGCGTTGATCGCGACCTTCTCGGCGGTGATCGACACCGCGCGGTCCCGGATGAACGCCACCTGCTGCGGCGGCTCGAGCCGGACGGCGTCGAGCATCGCCCGGACGCGGGCCTCGGTGGGCGGCACGACGGGGAGCCCGTCCGACCAGCCCTTGTCGAACGCCAGCTCGATCGCGTCCGTGTCGTCCCGCACCGTGAAGCGCTTGGACGTGAGCGTGGCAGCCATGGGGCCTCCTTGAACGCCGTCACGCTATCACCCGCTCCCCGGGGGCGCAACCGCTGCCGGTCGTCGCGCGTCGGCCGGCTCGATTTCCGCGCTTGACCGGTCCGCGGGGGTCGGGGAGACTGCCGCCTGTTGAGTCAGCCCAGACCGCCCGACGACCCGCCGCCGGCCGCGGCCGAGCTCGACGCGCCGACGCTCGCCGCCATCATTCGCTCGTCCGACGACGCGATCGTGACCAAGACGCTCGAGGGCGTCGTCATGTCCTGGAACCCCGCGGCCGAGCGGATGTTCGGCTACGGGGCGCGGGAGATGGTCGGCCGGCCGGTCACGGTGATCTTCCCGCCCGAGCGCCTCGCCGAGGAGGACGACTTCCAGCGCCGTATCAAGGCGGGCGGGCGCATCGACCACTACGAGACCGTGCGGGTGCGAAAGGACGGCGCCCGCATCGACGTCTCGGTGACGCTGTCGCCCATCGTCGCCGCCAGCGGCCAGCTCGTCGGCATCTCGAAGATCGCGCGCGACATCACCGCGCAGAAGGCCGCCCAGGCGCAGATCCGGGGCCACGAACGCCTGCTGCAGATCACGCTGGCCAGCATCGGCGACGCCGTCGTCACCACCGACGGCAGCGGGCGCGTCACGTTCATGAACCCGGTCGCCGAGGCCCTCACCGGGTGGCCGACGGGGGAGGCGGTCGAGCGCGACTTCCGCGACGTGATGCGGCTCGTGAACGAGCAGACCGGGCGCCCGGCCGAGAACCCGGTGGAGCGCGTGCTGCGGGAAGGTGTCGTCGTGGGGCTGGCCAACCACACGGTCCTCATCGCCCGCGACGGGACGGCCCGGCCGATCGACGACAGCGGAGCGCCGATCCACGACGACGGCCGGCTGTTCGGCACCGTCATCGTCTTCCACGACATCAGCCAGCGCCGCCTCGGCGAGCAGGGCCTGCAGCGGCTGGCGGCCATCGTCGACTCCTCCGACGACGCCATCATCAGCAAGACGCTGGCCGGCGTCGTCACCTCGTGGAACGGCGGCGCCGAGCGGATGTTCGGGTACCCGGCCGCCGAGATGATCGGCCGCTCGATCACCGTCCTCGTTCCGCCCGATCGCCTGGCCGAGGAAGCGATGATGCTGGCGGCGATCGGGCGCGGCGAGCGCGTGTCGCACTACGGGACCGTGCGCCTGCGCAAGGACGGCCGGCCCCTCGACGTCTCCGTCACGCTCTCCCCCCTCCGTGACGAGCACGGCCAGGTGGTCGGCGCCTCCAAGATCGTCCGCGACATCACGGAGCAGGCGCGGCTGATCGAGCGCGAGCGCGAGACCCGTCGCCAGGCCGAGGAGGCCAACCGGCTCAAGGACGAGTTTCTCTCCACCCTGTCGCACGAGCTGCGGACGCCGCTCAACTCGATCTTCGGCTGGGTCCGCCTCATGCAAGCCGGGGTCGTGGAGCCCGAGCGTCGCGAGCGCGCGCTGGAGATCATCGAGCGCAACTGTCGCGCGCAGATGGCGCTGATCTCCGATCTGCTCGACATGTCGCGCGTGGTGGCCGGCCGCGTGCGACTGGACGTGCGACCGGTCGATCTCGCCGAGGTCACCCGGGCCGTCCTCGACGGCATGCGCCCGACCGCCGTCGCCAGGACGATCGCCCTCGACCTCGACGCCGAGGCCGGGGTGCCGCCGGTCAGCGCCGACATCGAGCGGTTGCATCAGGTCGTGTGGAACCTCGTCAGCAACGCGGTCAAGTTCACGGAGCCGGGCGGCCGCGTCGACGTCCGCGTGCGGCGTCGCGGCGCGACGCTGACGCTGACGGTGACCGACACCGGCATCGGCATCGATCCCGAGGTCCTGCCGCACGTCTTCGAGCGCTTCCGCCAGGCCGACAGCTCGACGACGCGCCGGCACGGTGGCCTCGGGATCGGGCTGGCCATCGTGCGCCAGCTCGTCGACCTGCACGGCGGCAGCGTGGCGGCGAGCAGCGAAGGCGTCGGCCGCGGCGCCTCGTTCACGGTGACGCTGCCGGTGGCGACGTCGGGCACGGCCGAGACGGAGCGCGCGGCGGACAGCGGCGCGGCGCTGGAGGCCAGTCCGACCCGGCTGGCCGGCGCCCGGATTCTCGTGGTCGACGACGACGCCGACACCCAGGACTTCATCGGCACCGTGCTCCGTACCGCCGGCGCCCGGGTCACGACGACCGGCACCGTGGCCGATGCCCTCCGCCTCGTCGCCGCCGAGCGCCCGACGGTCGTCGTCACCGACCTGGGGATGCCGGGACAGGACGGCTTCGATCTGTTTCGTCGGCTCCGCGCGGTGAAGGACCGGCGACTGGCCGCCACGCCCATCGTCGCGGTCACGGCCTACGCCGGCGACCCCGACGAGGAGCGCGTGCGCCGCGTCGGCTTCGACGCCTACCTCGCCAAGCCGGTCGAGCCGAGCGACCTCGTACGCGTCGTCGCCCGCCTGCGGGCCTCGACCGGCGCTTGACCGGCGCCGTTCCGGAGCCCTATGCTGGGCGCCGGCTCGCGTCGCGGGCGTAACGCCGACTCGCTGGAGATTCGACACCATGCAGTGCTCGCGGTGCCACCACGACAATGCGCCGGACGCGAAGTTCTGCGGCGCGTGCGGCGGCCGGCTGGAATCGGCCTGCCCCGCCTGCAGCCGGCCGAACCCGCCCGGCAACAAGTTCTGCCAGGAATGCGGGACGGCGCTGGTCGCGCCGGCCGGCGGTGACACGCGCTTCCCCTCCCCCGACGCTTACACGCCCATGCACCTCGCCCGCAAGATCCTGACGGCCCGCTCGTCGCTGGCCGGCGAGCGCAAGAAGGTCACCGTGCTCTTCGCCGACCTCAAGGGCTCGCTCGAGCTCCTGGCCGATCGCGACCCCGAGGACGCGCGCGCCCTCCTCGATGCCGTGCTCGAGCGCATGATGGAGGCGGTCCATCGCTACGAGGGCACGGTCAACCAGGTGATGGGCGACGGCATCATGGCCCTGTTCGGCGCGCCCGTCGCCCACGAGGACCACGCCGTGCGCGCCTGCTACGCGGCGCTGCGCATGCAGCGCTCGGTCGGCGGCTACGCCGACGAGCTGCGGCGGCGGCAGGGCATCGACGTGCAGATCCGCGTGGGCCTCAACTCCGGCGACGTCGTCGTGCGCTCGATCGGCAGCGACCTCAACGTCGAGTACAGCGCCGTGGGCCAGACGACACACCTGGCGGCGCGCATGGAGCAGCTGGCCCGGCCGGGGACGACGTTCATCACCGACGCCACCCGCCGCCTCGCCGATCGCTACGTCGAGGTCGAGGCGCACGGCCCGGTGCCGGTCAAGGGCCTCAAGCAGCCGGTCGCGATCTTCGAGCTGCGCGGCGCGGCGCCGGCCTCGCGCGTGCAGACGGCGGCCGGCTCGCTGACCCGCTTCCTCGGCCGCGAGGACGAGATGCGCGGCCTCGAGCGGCGGCTCGAGCGCGCCGCCGCCGGCGAAGGCCAGGTCGTCGGCATCGCCGGGGAGGCGGGCGTCGGCAAGACGCGTCTGGTGTGGGAGTTCACCCGCTCGACGCGCACGCAGGCGTGGCTGCTGCTGGAGGCGCCGGCGGTGGCCTTCGCCAAGGCCACGCCGTACGCCCCGATCACGGCGCTGCTCACCAGCTATTTCCAGGTCGAGAGCGGCGACGACACCGCCGGCATCCGGGCCAAGGTCACCGCCAAGCTGCTGGGGCTCGATCCGGCGCTGCACTGGGCGGTGCCGGCGATCCTGTCGCTCGGCAACATCGCCGCCGACGACGCCGAGTGGGACGGCCTGGAGCCGCCCGAGCGCCGCCGGCGGATCTTCGCCGCCGTCACGCGCATCGTGCTGCGCGAGAGCGAGCGCCAGCCCGTGCTGCTGGTCGTCGAGAACCTGCACTGGGCCGACTCGGAGACGGCCGCGCTGACCGACACGCTGCTCGAGGAGATCCGTGACAGCCGCGTGCTGCTGCTGGCGACCTATCGCTCGGAGCACCGTCCGGCCTGGCGCGAGCGGTCGCACATCACCGAGATCCGGCTGGCGCCGCTGTCGACTCGTAGCGCCGAGACGCTCCTCGAGGAATTCCTCGGACCCACGCCGGAGCTCCAGCCGCTCACCCGCCTGCTGGTCGACCGGACCGGCGGCAATGCGCTCTTCCTCGAGGAGAGCGTGCGCGCGCTGATCGAGAACGAGGTGCTCGTCGGCGACCCCGGCGCCTATCGCCTGGCCAGGCCCCTGGCGAGCATCCAGATCCCCGACCGCATCCAGGCGGTGCTGGCGGCGCGCATCGATCGTCTGCCCGAAGAGCGCAAGTCGTTCCTGCAGGCCGGGGCCGTCATCGGCAAGGATCTGCCGTTCTCGCTCCTGCAGGCGGTGGCCGACGTGCCGACCGACCAGCTCCTCGGCAACCTCGCCGAGCTGGAGGAGGCGCAGTTCTTACAGACCACGAGCCTCTACCCCGACCTCGCCTACTCGTTCCGGCACGCCCTGACCCACGACGTCGTCTACTCGACGCTGCTCAAGGAGCAGCGTCGCAGCCTGCACGCCCGCATCGTCGACGCCCTGGAGGCGCTCTATCCCGACCGCCGCCAGGAGCACGTCGAGCGCCTGGCCCACCACGCGCTGGGCGCCGAGCTGTGGTTCGAGGCGGTCGGCTACCTGCGCGAGGCGGCCGCCAAGGCGGGCGCCCGCTCGGCCAATCGCGAGGCGGTGGCGTTTCTCGAGCAGGCGCTCGGCGCGCTCGCCCACATGCCGGAGAGCTCGGACACCTTCGCCCGGGCGATCGACGTGCGGCTCGATCTGCGGCCGCCCCTGCTGCAGCTCGGCCGGCTGGAGGAGATCCGCGCGCTGTCCGAGGAGGCCGCCCGGATGGCCGAGCAGCTCGGCGACGAGGCTCGGCAGGCGCGCGCCTACGCCTACCTGATCAACTATCACTACCTGCGCGGCGAGCCGGCGCGCGCGCTGGAGTACGGCGAGCGCTGCCTGGGTATCGCCGAGCGGCTGGGCGATCGCGTGCTCGTCTCCGTCGCTCGCCGCTACATGGGGCACGCCTACCACGCCCAGGGCCAGGGCCGGCTGGCGGTGCGCGCGCTGCAGGACAACGCCGAGGCGCTCGCCGGCGACCTCGAGCGCGAGCCGAGCACCGCGGCCGTCACCGCCTACGTCTCCACGTGCGCGTGGCTGGCGTTCACGCTGGCCGACCTCGGCGAGTTCGACAGCGCGGAGACGTGGGCGGACCGCGCCCGCGCCGAGGCCGAGGCGCGGCGCCATCCCTACAGCGAGGCCATCGCGTTGACGCTGTCGGGCCAGGTCTCGGCGCTGCGCGGCCAGCTCGAGCGGGCGGTGGCGCCGCTGGTACGCGCGCTCACGATCTGTCGCGAGGCGAGCCTGACGGTGTGGCAGGCCATCCCGGCCGCGCTGCTCGGCCAGTGCCTGGTCACGCTCGATCGCAAGGAGGAAGGCCTCGCGCTCCTCGAGGAGGGGGTGCGCCTGTCGGACGAGGTCGGGGTCAAGGCCTACCTCGCGCGCTGGGCGACGCTGCTGGGCGAGGGCTTCCTCACGATGGGCGACGTGCGGCGCGCCGGCGAGATCGGTGAGCGCGCGCTCGACCTGGCCCGCGCCCACGGCGAGCGCGGTCACGAGGCGGCCGCCCTGCGACTCCTGGCCGATGTCGCGGGCGCGCAGGACCCGCCGCAGCTGGCCGCGGCCGCCCAGCACTACACGGCCGCCATCGCGCTCGCCGAGGAGCTGGCGCTGCGTCCGCTGCTGGCGCGCAGCCACCTCGGGCTCGGCCAGATGCACCGCCGAGCCGGACGCGCGCCTGAGGCGGAAGCGCACCTGGCCAGCGCGATCGTCCTCTTCGCCGACCTCGGCATGTGGGCCTGGCTCGACCGCTCGGAACCCGAGCTCCGCGCGCTCGGCCACCTCGTGATCGTCGCGCGGCCGCAGGTGAACCTCTACGAGTACCTGCGCCAGAAGTTTGCCGACGATCCGAACGTGCAGGTCGTCCTCGACCGTCGCCAGGGCGAGCGACGCGGCGAGACCGCGGCCACCGCCGCCGACCGCGGCGCCGCCGACCGCCGTCACATGGAGATCGATCAGGCCCTGCGCGCGCGCGGCCTCGCCGTGGTCATCTCACGCTAGGCCCGGAGGGGGACTTCGTCCCCCTTCCGGCGGTCGTCGCACGCCTTCGGCGTGCTCCTCGCTGCCTCCCCCGAGAACAGGATTGCGCCGGCAAAGCCGGCGCTCGGACCCGGCGCTACTTCGCGAGGCGCCAGATGAGCAGCAGCGCGTGTCTCAGCTCGCTCGGATGGCTTCCAGCCAGGTGCGGACGGCGCGGGTGGTGGCGTCGGGGGCTTCGAGGGTCGGGAGGTGGCCGCAGTCTTCCAGCACCTCGAGCCGCGCGGAGGACAGGCGGCTCGCGATGGCGGCGGCGCGCTCGGGGGGCGCAAACGTGTCATGGCGACCCCACAGGAGCAGCGCGGGCACGGCGAGCGCGTCGAACACGCCGGAGCGATCGCGCCGCGTGATCATCGCCTCGTTCTGGCGCAGGAACACCGCGGGCCCCCCGCGATGCGCCATGCCGCGTAGCGTGGCGAGCGCCTCGGCAGCGCGCGGGCCGCCGGCGTGGATGCAGCGCGCGGCCAGCTCGTCGGCGACCTTGTCGAACTCCCCCGCTCGCACGCGGTCGCTCAGGCGACGCGTTCCGGCCGGGTCGGCGCTCGCGCCGGGATTCACCCCCGTCAGCCAGAGGCCGAGGACGCGTGAGCGGGCCGTCGCCAGGACCTCGAGCGCGAGGTTGCCGCCGGCCGAAGTGCCGGCGAGCGCGAACCGCTCCGGCGCCCGACTCAGCACGACGGCCGCGGCCGTCTCGATGCTCGGCTCCGCCACGGTGACCACGAGCGGGTCGGCGAGATCGGCGATGGCCGCGACCTCGGCGCGGTAGAGCTCCTCGTCGCAGAGCAGCGCCGGGAGCAGGACGAGCGGCACGCGGGCCCTCACCCCCAGGCCTCGATCGGCACCGTCACCGCGCGGGTGGCGCCGAACGTCGGGATCACCGCGGAGTGCTTGCCGGGACCGCCGGCCACGATCACCACCAGGTCGTCGTCGAGACGCACGCGCGCGCGCGCCCAGAACCGGCGCTTGAAGTCGGCCTTCGCCCAGCCGGAGGACGCGATGGTCTGGGCGTGCTCGGGGCCGAGGATCACGACCGGCTCGCCGCCGAGGTAGATGTTGTTGCTGCCGGTCGTGGCGGCCGTGCCCGCGAGCGCCCGCAGCAGCGCCTCGGCCGTCGTCGACCCGTGATCGTTGACGTTGTGCGGCGCCTCGGCGCCGACGACCGTCACCGTGCTCGTGGTCGGCGGGAACCCGCGCTCGACCGACAGCGGCGCCCACGGCGAGGCCGCCTCGTTCTCGGCCAGACAGTAGCTGAACTTGCCGGGATGGCCCAGCGTCGCGCGATCCTCGAGCCCGGGACGCGCGCCGCCGACGTTCTGCACGACCAGGCGCACCGCACGCCCGATGACGGCGTTGGCGCGATGGCCGTTGCCGAGCGCGTTGGCACCGCCGGCGATGCCGAGGCGGGCGGCCAGCGGACCGTTGACGATCACCAGCGGCGTGCACGGATGCGTCGTGGTCTGGACCGCGTTGAGGTTGAAGCGCGGGTCGGCGAGCGCGCGCACGGCGGCCACGATCACCGGCAGATGCGCGGGCTCGGCGCCGGCCAGCGCCGCGTTGATCGCGATCGCCTCCAGCGTGGCGCGACCGTCGAGCGGCGCCAGCGTCGCGACGATCGCGGCGCGCCGGGCGGTGAGCGCGCCCAGCATCCGGTCGACCCGCTCGCGCGTCGGCGGCAGCACCGGCAGGCCGTCCGACCAGCGCTCGGTCATCGCCCACGCCTGGAACGCGTCGAGGTCGTCCGGCGCCTCCACGAGCGCGGCGCCGGCGACGGCGGCGAGCGGCGCCGGCGCGGCCGGATCGCGCGTCAGCGCGGCGAGGACGTCATCGACGATCGTCTCGGCCTTGTCGAGGACGAGCTGGGGCTCGATGCCCCCCAGCGGATGCGGCACGAGCGCGACCGCCAGGTGCGGCAGCCCGTACTTGACCGCGGCGGCCCGGGCCAGCGAGACGAACGCGTCGGTGCCGAGCACCACGGCGGGAATGCCCCGCCCCTCCACCGTCGCCGCGTCGTGGATACTCCACGACGTGCACGACCCTCAATCGGCCGAGCCGGTGAGGAGGACGTCCGCGCCGGCGGCGATCTCGTCGAGCATCGCGGCAGGATGCGAGGCGCCGGGCTTCTGCCAGCGGCGGATGCTCGCGCCAGGGGCGCGCTCGGCCAGCCGCTCGGCGACGCGGCCCAGCAGCACGTCGGCGTTGGGCTTGGAGTTGTCGAGCACACCGATGCGCAGCCCGGTCAGGCTCGGCCGGCGCCGGGCGAGCGGCTTGACGGTGACGGGCGTGGCGCCGACGGGGCTCAGGACCCTCATGACCGCGGAGTATAGCGCGCCCGCGTCAGCGGCATCCGGAGTGACGCCCGGGTGCCATAGCTGGCGCGACTCGTGCACTCGATGCGGGGTGAGGTTTCCTGCCATGCGTATTCACGGTCGTGCGGTGGTCATGTCGATGCTCCTCCTGGGCTCCGTCACGGCTGCGTTCGCCGGCGACGGCGCGAGCAAGACGGCCATCGTGGCCCGGGCCGGGAGAACGGAGCTCGTCGGGAGCGTGACCACGGCCACATTCGGCTCGCAATCCGGGCGTTTGCGCGTCCACAGGCCGCTCGGGCTCGTGGCCGATCACCCCGCGGCGTCGATCGCGTCCCCGTCTGGCCTTCACCGGGCAAGAGCGATCGAGTCCGCTGGGACGCGACGCGATGTCGATCGAGAGAAGCTGCTCGCGTTCCTGATCCTGATGTTGAAGGAGGATCGCGGCGCTCGGTAATTCCTGCGCGCCCTCCTAGTCCCGCGTGGTCGCCAGCGCCAGCACGACGCCGACGACGACGGCGATCGCTGTTGCGAGAAACGCCTCCGCCGCGGCCGGGCCGAGCCCGATGACCGGCCGGCGCGCGCCGAAGAGCTGGGCCAGCACGGCGACGCCGGCCACCGTCCCCAGCGTTCGCGCGAGGAACGCGAAGCCGCCGGCCGCCCCCTGCTGCACGCTCGTGAACGCGGCCATCACCTGCGCCATGTTCGGGACCTGGAACAGGCCCAGGCCGAAGCCGGCGGCGAAGAGCGCGAGGGCGACCATCCCGAGCGACGACGTCGGACCGGCCCGGCTGAGCAGCGCGAGACCGAGCGCCTCGAGGGCCAGTCCGGCCGCGACCGGTGCCCGCGCCCCGAGCCGATCGACCACCCGCCCGGCCAGCGGCGCGGCCAGCGTCGTGCCCAGCGGTGTCAGCGTGAAGAGCAGTCCAGCCGTGGAGGCCGCCAGCCCGCGCGACGCCACGAGGTAGAAGGGCGCCAGCAGCCAGATCGCGAACACGCCGGCGTTGGCGATGAAGGCGAGCGCGCCCGGGATCAGCACGGCGGCGCGCACGACGTCCCGCGGGCGCACCAGCCGGGCCGCCGGCGGCACGACGGGCCCGAGACTCAGGCCGAGACCGATGGCCGCGTTGAGAAAGCCGAGCGCGCGGCCCCGTGCCGCCGGCGCCACCGCGAGGCTCACGATGCCGGGCGACGTGCCGTACACGCCACCGCCCGCCACGCCCTGCACGACCCGCGCGACGAGCAGCCACCCGAACGTCGGCGCGAGCCCGGCGAGCGCGAACGCCAGCGCGCTCCCCGCAAGGCCGGCGGCGAAGACGCGGCCGTGGCCGACGCGGTCGGCCAGGGCGCCGGCGACGAACGAGGTGATCGCGTAGGAGAACACGTAGGCGATGATGATCCAGCGCACGCGCTCGGGCTCCACGGCGAAGGCGACCGTCATCGCCGGGAACGCGATGTTCACGGTCGAGTCGAGCGAGACGACGAAGGCGCCGCTCGCCGCGATCCATCGCGTCATCGCGCGCTATGATACGCGCGTCATGCCGGCCGTCGTCACCGGCCGCGCGAGCGGCCGCCCGGCGCGTCGGCTTGCATTGCCGGGGCGCCCACGGTAAAACCGGACGGCATGCCGCTCGAGCCGGGCGCCGTCCACGAGTGTCGCGCACCGTCACGCCCGACGTCACCGCCGACGCGATGGGCAACCGCGGCGTCCAGGTCTTCGCCACGCCGTTCGTCCTCGCGCTGCTCGAGGACGCCGCCGGCCGGCGCCTCGACTCGAGCGCGCGATGAAGAAGGGCCAGGCCTGATGCCGATCCAGATCAACAAGGGCGTGCTCGGCAAGGAGTTCCCGCCGTTCGCGGTCACCGTCGAGCGGGGCAAGATCAAGGAGTTCGCGCGCGCGATCGGTGATCTGAATCCGCTCTACCTCGACGATCGCGTCGGCGCCGCCTCCGAGTGGGGGGATCTCATCGCGCCGCCGACCTTCGCCATCACGTTCCGCGACGAGGGCGCCGACACCAACGCGCTGCTGCGCGAGCTCGGCACCGACATCTCGCGCGTGCTGCACGGCGAGCAGGAGTTCGAGCTCCACCGGCCCATCCGGCCCGGCGAGACGTTCCTCTGCCGCTCGCGGGTGCTCGACGTCTACGAGAGGACCGGCAAGAGCGGGCCGATGGCCTTCGTCGTGCGCGAGACGGCGGTCACCGACAAGGCGAACGAGATCGTGGCGACCGCCCGTCACATCACGGTGGTCCGGCTGTGAAATACGCGCGCGTGTACGCCGAGGACGTCAAGGTCGGCGACGAGCTGCCGCCGCTCGCGAAGGGTCCGATCCAGCAGATCCAGCTCACACGCTACGCCGGCGCCTCCGGCGACTTCAACCCGATCCACCAGGACGACGAGTTCGCGAAGGCAGCCGGCATGGGCGGCGTCTTCGCCCACGGCATGCTCTCGATGGGCTTCGTGGCCCAGGCGCTCACCGACTGGGCGGGCGCCGGCCGGGTGCGCAAGATCGGCGTGCGCTTCGCCGCCCTCGTGCGGCTCGAGGACACCGTCACCTGCCGCGGCCGCGTGCTGGCCACGTCGAGCAAGGACGACCTCCACCTGGTCGAGCTGGAGATCTGGGCCGAGAACGGCAAGGGCGAGAAGGTCGTCACCGGCAAGGCCACCGTGGCCCTGCCCTCGCGCGAGTAGTCGCGGCCTCAGTCCGACGTCACGACGGCGCGCGCCAGGGCCGTCGCGTCAGCCTCGCGGCATCCGACCGTGGCCGCCCACCCACTCGCGGAGGGCGTCGCGGGTCGACGGAAACGCCAGGTCGTCCCAGGGAATTGCCTCGAGCCCGAACCACTCGACGCGGTCGTTCTCGGCGCACGGCGTGAGCGTACCGCCGGTGACGCGCGCGGTGTAGACCACGATCACCGGCGAGCCGGGGTAGGAGTACACGTTGAGCAGCCCGGTGAGATCCACGCTGAGGCCCGTCTCCTCCAGCGTCTCCCGCACGGCGGCGTCGCTCACGCTCTCGCCGAAGTCGACGAAGCCGCCGGGGAACGTCCACAGCCCGTAGCCCGGGTGGATCGAGCGCCGGGTGAGCAGCAGGTGGCCGTCCCGCTCGGGAATCGTGCCGGCCACGACCTTGGGATTGAGATAGAAGACGAAGCCGCACGACGGGCACACGGCCTGCTCGCGCTGGTCGGGCGGCACCGGCGCCCGCTCGAGCGCGGCCGCGCACAGCGGACAGAAGCGCGCGGTGGTCGGTGAGAGGATGCGATGACCGTGGTCGTCGCTCACACGGTGCAGTCTAAACCATCGACGGCGGCGCTCGGGGGCGGCCTGTTGACACTCGTGACGACGCGATGTTACAACCCGGATGCCTTTTCGCAGTCAGCACGTCGTCGAGCCAGGGAGGCCTCACATGCGTCGTCGTCTCGTGCCCGCCGTCGCCGTCGTCCTCGCGCTCGCCGGGATGGCCGCCGTCACCTGGGGCCAGGCACTCTCCGGCGAATACAAGATCGGCGTGCTGGAGCCGCTGACCGGCCCGCTGGCCGGCGAGGGCAAGCGCCACCTGGAGGGTTTCGAGATCGTCCGAGACCTCATCAACGAGCGCGGCGGCGTCATGGGCAAGAAGCTCGCCTTCGCCGTCGCCGACGCGCCCGATCCGACCGCGGCGGCCAGCGAGGCCAACCGGCTCATCACGCGCGAGAACGTGAAGATCGTCACCGGCACGTTCTCGTCCCGGCTGTGCGGCGCCGCCAGCGAGGCGGCCGCCCGCCACAACGTCATCTACTGGGAGACGTCGTGCGTGGATCCGCGCTTCAACAAGCGCGGGCTCAAGACCGTCTACCGCACCGAGATCGACGCCACCGGCTTCGGCTGGTACAACGTCGAGTTCATCGCCAAGCACCTGGCCCCGCGCTTCGGCAAGAAGCCGAACGAGCTGAAGATCGCCTTCCTCTCCGAGGACTCCTCCTACGGTCAGGGCGTGACGGAGTCCGCGCGGCAGCGGGCCAAGGGCGAGTTCGGCATGCAGGAAGTGGCGCTCGAGTACTACAACTTCCAGACCATCAACGACTTCACGCCGATCATCGTCAAGTTCAAGCAGCTCAACCCCGACGTCGTCCACCACATCGGCTACACCAACGACGCGCCGCTCTTCTGGCGCCAGGCCCGCGAGCAGAACTTCATGTTCAAGGCGCTCGTCCACGCGGGCGCCACCGGCTACGGCTCCTCCGACTTCGGCAAGGCGCTCGGCGCTGACGGCAACGGCGTATTCGCGCTGCTGGAGCCGGGCCCCGGGTTCAAGCTCGAGTCGCTCAAGCCCGAGGGCCAGAAGATCGAGAAGGACTTCCGCGACGCCGTGCAGAAGCGGACCGGGTCCTATCCGCTCGGCAGCCACCAGCTCGCCGGCTCCGGCCTGTGGCTCCTCAAGCTGGTGCTGGATGCGGCGAAGAGTGACGACCCCGAGAAGTTCCACACCGCCGTGATGTCGCTCGACATGCCGATCGGCTCCATGATCAACGGCTGGGGCGTGAAGTTCTCGGAGACCGGGCAGAATGCCAACGACCGCGTGCAGCACTACATGCTGCAGTGGCAGAACGGCCAGCTGGTGACGGTGTGGCCGGAGGAGTTCACGACCCAGCGGGCCAAGTGGATCCCGCTGCCCGCCTGGGACCAGCGCAAATAGCCGTCGTCGCCCAGCTCGGCGTCTCCACGATCCTCCTGGGGGGGATCTACGCGCTGATCGCCGTCGGCCTCACGCTGATCTTCGGCATCATGCGCGTGGTGAACTTCGCCCACGGCGAGTTCCTCATGCTGGGCATGTATCTCGCCTTCTGGGCCGCCACCCTGGCCTCGCTCGATCCTTACTTCGTCGTGTTCGCGTCGATTCCGATCTTCTTCGCCGTCGGCCTGGTGACCTATGCGCTGGTGATGCGCGGGGTGATCCACGCCTCCCACAACGTGCAGATCTTCACGACGGTCGGCCTGTCGACCGCGCTGCAGAACGTGGCGCTCGTGCTGTGGACGGGCGACTTCCGCACGGTCCGGCCGTGGGAGTCCTTCGCGATCGTCCGCGTGGCCGGCACCGCGTTCAACCTCTCGCAGGTGGTGGCCTTCCTCATCGCGATCCTGCTCACCATCGCCCTGGTCGCCTTCATGAAGTGGACGCACAGCGGCCGGGTGATGCGCGCCACCGCCCAGGACCGCGACGCCGCCACGCTGATGGGCATCGACACCGACCGCGTCTACCGGCTCACCTTCGCGATCGGCATCGCCTGCGTGGGCGGCGCCGGGGTGCTCGTCTCACCGCTCTACGCGGCCTACCCGACCGCCGGGCTGCAGTTCGTCCTGCTCTCCTACGTCATCGTCGTGCTGGGCGGCCTCGGCGACATGGTCGGCGCCATGCTGGGCGCGCTGATCGTGGCGGCGGTGGAGGTCGTCGGCTCTTACTTCTTCGGCGCGGCCTGGAAAGAGGTCTTCTACTTCCTGCTCTTCATCGGGGTCCTCGTGTTCCGCCCGGCCGGGCTCTTCGGCCAGCGCGGCGCCGAGACGCTCGGCGTGTGATGGGCGCCCTGCGCGTGCGCGCCGGCGCCGTGGTGGTCTTCGGGCTGGCCGCGCTGGTGCCGCTCGCCACCCGCGATGCGTTCTTCCTGGACAGCCTGATCCTCATCGTCATGTGGGGCGCGCTGTCGGCGGCCTGGAACGTGGCCGGCGGCTACGCCGGGCAGGTCTCGCTCGGCCATGCGGCGTTCTTCGGCGTCGGGGCCTACTCGGCCGCGCTGGTCGGCGTGCGCTACGGGCTCAGCCCCTGGCTCGGCCTCCTGCTCGGCGTGGCGCTGTCGATCGTCGCCGGCGGCCTGATCGGCTACCTCTCCAACCGGCTCAAGGGGCCCTACTTCGCGCTGTCCACGATCGCCTTCTCCCAGGTGCTGCTGATCGTGGTCAGCCGCTGGCGCGGGTTCACTGCTACGCCGTGGAGGTCTACCTCGAGCGCTCGCGCCGCGGCTATCAGCTCGCCGGCGTGCGCGAGGACGAGGACGCCGCCGAGGCGCTCGGCATCGCCACCCGGCGCCTGAAGGTGTGGGCGGTGACGCTGAGCGCGGCGCTCACCTCGGTGGGCGGCAGCCTGTGGGCGCAGTACGTCGGGTTCGTCGATCCGGCCTACGTGTTCTCGATCGATCTCTCGGTGCGCTTCGCGCTCAACACGATCATCGGCGGGATGGGCACCGCGCTCGGCCCCTGGCTCGGCTCGATCCTCATCACCTCGCTCGAGACCTATCTGCGAGCGACGTTCGCCGGCATGAAGACGGGCTTCGCCGGGATCTACCTGATCATCTACGGCGTGGTGCTGATCCTCGTCGTGCGCTTCGTGCCGGAGGGGCTGGTCGGACTGGCCGGCCGCCTGCGGACGCGGGTCGCCGGGGCCTCGCCGTGAGCGACGATGCTGACGCTTGAGCGCGTGACGAAGCGCTTCGGCGGCCTCACCGCCGTGCGCGAGGTCAGCCTCGAGGTCCGCGCCGGCGACCTGCTCGGCATCATCGGGCCCAACGGCGCCGGCAAGACCACGCTCTTCAACGTGATCGCCGGCTACTACCGTCCCGACGAGGGCCGCGTGCTCTTCGACGGCCACGACGTCACGGGCCGCCCCGCCCACGCGATCTCGCGGCTGGGCCTCACCCGCACCTTCCAGATCGTCAAGCCGTTCGGCAACCTCTCGGTGCGCGACAACGTGATGATCGGCGCGCTCACCCGCCTGGCCGGCACGCGGGAGGCCCGCGCCGAGGCCGAGCGCGTCATCGGCCTCTGCGGCCTCGGCCCCCACGCGGACGCCCGCGCGCGGGCGCTGCCGCTCGGCCTGCGCAAGCGGCTCGAGGTCGCGCGCGCGCTCGCCACCCACCCCAAGCTGCTGCTGCTCGACGAGGTGATGGCCGGCCTCAATCCGACCGAGCTCGGCGGGATGATCGACCTCGTCCGCCGCCTGCACGCCGACGGCCTCACGCTGATCGTCATCGAGCACGTCATGGCGGCGATGATGCGGCTGGCCCAGCGCATCGTCATGCTGCACCACGGCGAGCGCATCGCCGAGGGCACGCCGCGCGAGATCGCCAGCGACCGCCGCGTGATCGACGCCTACCTGGGCGAGGAGTTCGTGCTTGCTGACGCTTGAGGGCATCGACGCCTTCTACGGGGATCTGCAGGCGCTCCACGACGTCTCGCTCACGGTCGAGCAGGGCCGCGTCTTCGCGCTGGTCGGCGCCAACGCCGCCGGCAAGTCGACCACGCTGCGCGTGGTCTCGGGCCTGGTGACGCCGCGGCGCGGCCGCGTGCTGCTGGAGGGCCGGGACCTGAGCCGGGTGCCGGCCTACCAGCGTGTCGACCTCGGTATCGTGCAGGTGCCCGAGGGCCGCCGCCTGTTTCCCTTCATGAGCGTCGCCGAGAACCTGCTGCTCGGCGCCCACACCGCTCGCGCGCGTGCCGAGCGCGAGACGACCCTGCGCTACGTGTACGGGCTGTTTCCGGTCCTGGCGGACCGCCAGCGCCAGCTGGCCGGGTCGCTCTCGGGTGGCGAGCAGCAGATGTGTGCGATCGGCCGCGCACTGATGGCCAGGCCGCGCGTGCTGATGCTCGACGAGCCGACGCTGGGGCTGGCGCCGGTGCTGGTGGCGCGCATCTTCGAGACCGTCCGCACGATCAATGCCGACGGCATGACCGTGCTGCTGGTGGAGCAGAACGTCCGCCAGGCCCTGACCCTCGCCCACCGGGCGGCGGTGCTCGAGTCCGGCCACCTCGTCCTCGACGGTCGGGGCGCCGAGCTGCTCGGCGACGAGCGCCTCAAGCGCGCTTATCTGGGTCTCTGACTACCCGCTATAGGTAGTCGCCTTCCCTCCCCCCGTTCGCCGAGTGGCTGGCCGTGGACGACCACCGGCGGCGCACGGTCGAGCAGCAGGACGAGCGGCGCAGCGAGCACGCGCCGGCCGCCGCCGACCCGCCGGCGCCGACGACTCAGGCCGCCGCCCCGCCGCCCGACGCGACCCGCTCGATGTAGTCGACGAACGGCCCGAACGGATCGAAGCCCAGCACGGTCGGGGCGTCGGCGACGAAGTTCGACGTCGCGTTGATGTCGTAGAAGTAGATCCGGCCGTCCTGCCGGCTGACCAGATACTCCACGCCGCCCACGTCGATGGACGCCACCCGCGTCAGCGCGATCGCCTGGGCGACGGCGTCCGGCGGCGCCTCGAACCGGGTGACCTGGAGCGCCGCCGGCGCGTCGACCGGGCACGCGGCCAGCGTCGCGGCCGGCGACGGCGTCTGGCAGACGTCGGCCGGACACAGATTGAAGCTCGCCGCGCCGCGCACGATCCGGATCGCGTAGAGATAGCGGCCGTCCAGCACCTCCACCCGCACGATCGCGTTGTCCTCGGCCTCCAGGTATTCCTGCAACAGCGCGACGCCGTCCGGCCCGAGGTCGATGGCCGGCAACCGCGCCTCGAGATCGGCGCGCGAGTCGAAGCGCTCGATCCCGGCGCCCGAGCCGCCGACATTCGGCTTCACGATCACCGGGAAGCGAAAGCCGTCGACGACCTTGGAAACCTGGTCGGGATGGTTGAAGACCACGGTGCGCGGATAGCGCACGCCGAGACGCTCGAAGAGATCCGCCTGGAGCGCCTTCGACTTCTCGAACCGGTAGGCCGCGACCGGATTGATGACCGGGATGCCGAGCGCCTCGTAGTGGTTCAGCAGCGCTTCGGCGTAGAAGAGCACGTTGCCGTGGCCACGCCGGTGCGACGAGGGGCTCGAGCGATTCACGATCACCGAGTACCGCGGCCGGCGCTCGCGTGGGTCGTACGCATGGCTCGAGTGATCGATCTTCTCGAACGGCAGCCGGCGGTTCTGGAGCTCGGC
Organism: Candidatus Rokuibacteriota bacterium; assembly: GCA_005887895.1. Classification (GTDB taxonomy): domain Bacteria; phylum Methylomirabilota; class Methylomirabilia; order Rokubacteriales; family CSP1-6; genus AR5. The sequence goes on along the minus strand of VBPC01000120.1, from coordinate 8,291 downwards.
GATCAGCCGGCCCGACCACTCCGGGTGCTCGTCCACGATCGCTATCGGCGCGGAAAGCCTGGATATCATGTCGCCACCATTCCCGATCGAGATAGTGGCATTATGCTTGTACGCAAGCTCCGAGGCAAGCCCGGGTATCGGGGCCCCGCGGCCGCCTAGCCGCGCTTCACGAGGAAATGGGCGCGGCGGTTCTTCGCCCAGCAGGCCTCGGTGTGCTCGGAGCAGGCCGGCCGCTCTTCGCCGTAGCTGACGATCGTGATACGGGTCGCCGCCACGCCGTGCGCGACGAGGTAGTTCATCGTGGCCTTGGCGCGCCGCTCGCCCAGCGCCACGTTGTACTCGTTGGTGCCGCGCTCGTCGCAGTGGCCCTCGATCAGGAGCAGCCGGTCACCGTTCGTCTTCAGCCACGCTGCATTGGCGTCGAGGACCCTGGCGTCGCCGGGGCGGATCTCGTACTTGTCGAAGTCGAAGTGCACGTCCTCGAGCTGGGGCGCGGGGACGAAGTCGCCCGGGGCCGGCCGGGCGGTCGCCGGCGTCGCCATTGCCGATTGACTGTCCGACCGGGCTCCATCGCTGCTGCGCGCGCCCGCGGGCGTCGTGCCCGCCGGCGTCGTGGTGGCGCCGCCGGTGGGCGCCGGCGCCGACGACATCGTCGTCGCGGGCTGCTTGGCGCAGCCCATTGCGAACAACATCGCCACCGAGATCGCGAACCCCAGTCCCTGTCTGATCATCACGTGTCCTTTCTGGGCCTCATTCGGGCCCGCGCGCGAGGCGGCTGCCGGGTGAGCCGGCTCAAGGAAGAGACCAGGAGCGGGCCCTCGGTGGTCAGCTCGGCCACGGAGTAGGCCGCCAGCCGTTCGAGAATGCGCTCGCCGGCCGGGCGGAGATGCACCGTCACCTCGCGGCGATCGCGGCCCCCACGCCGGCGCTCCACCATGCCCCGGCGCGCCAGCCGGTCGACGAGCTGCACGACGCCGTGGTGCTGCACCTGCAAGCGCTCGGCGAGCGCGCCGATCGTGGCGGCGCCGCGGCCGTCGAGGCCCTTGACCTGGAGCAGGACGAGGTACTGCTGCGGCTCGACGCCGGCCGTCCGTGCCGCCAGCTCACGGAGGCGGAGAAACCGCCGCAGGTGGTAGCGAAGGTCGGCCAGCGCTCGGTAGTCGACCGGGGACGGGCGCGCCCGCGGCATGACCCACCCTGTATATCACATCGTGATATTTTTACAAAGCGCCCAGGGCGCCGGCGCCGGCCGGCCGCGCGCTCACGGCCGGGGGGCGGTCAGCGCCTCGGCCTCGTCGAACTCGTTGGCGGCGAGGTCCTTGAGCCCGGTCCGGTCGTAGACGTGGCCGAGGAGCAGGCGGAGCGTCGGCTCCTCGGGATCGGCGCTGATCGCGCTCACCAGCTCGCGGCGTGCGTCGGCGTAGAGGCTCTCCTGGAAGAGCAGCCCCGCCCGCATGAGCGACAGCGTGGCCGGCGGATAGCCCCTGGCGGCGGCCGGCGTCAGGGCGGTGAGCGCGTCCTTCACCCGGGCGGCGTCGGCGGGAGGCGCGAGCTCGAACGAGGCGCGCTGCACGCCGTGCTCGCGGGTCTCCAGCTCCCAGGTGTAGCGGAGGCCGGGCGTCAGCGCCGGCGCGCCGGACGGATAGATGAGCGGGCGGCGATCGAGGTCGGTCTGCTCCCACAGCACGTTGTCCTGCGGCCCGCGCAGACGGACGCGGTACTTCAGGCGGTCGGAGCCGGCCCACTCGAAGGTCAGCGCGCCCGGCAGGAGGCGCGTGTCGCGCGGCGCCAGGATCACCGGCGGCTGCGCGCGCACGCTGCGTACCGACAGCGACTGGTACGTCTTCTCGCGCTGCTGGCCGAGCAGGAAGGTCGTGACGTTGCCGAGGACCGTGCGGGCGCGATCGGTCGTTCCCTCGCCGGCCGGGGCCTGCACCGTGAAGGGCGAGTTGCTCGGGGTCACGAGCTGCGTGCCGCGGCCGCCGGTGAAGACGAGCACCGCCCGCCCCTCGCCGGTCACCCGCACCTGGTCGCCCGGCCGCAGCGATTGCAGCGGCTTGGGGGCTTGCCAGTCGGGGTCGGCGGCCATCTTGATCTCGACCTTGCCGTGCGTGACCCGCATCTCGGTCAATACGGCCAGCGGCTCCTGGGCCCACGCGATCGCCGGGCCCAGCACGACGACCGCGCCGAGGATCACGCCCCTCAGTGCCTTCATGGCTGCTCCCTCCCGTCCGTCAGCACCTCGAAGACCCGCACCTTTTCCACGCGTCCCTTGACCGCCATCGGGCCGCAGTCGCGCACGCGCGCGCGGTCGCCGATCGCCGCCAGCGTCTCCTCGGTGACGAGGATCGTCGTGCCGAGCTCCTTGTTGAGCCCCTCCACCCGCGAGGCCACGTTGACCGGATCGCCGATGACCGTGTACTTGATCCGGTCGCGCCCGCCGACGTTGCCGGCGAACACGGCCCCGGTGTGGATGCCGATGCCCATGCGCAGGCTCGGCAGCCCGGCCGCCTCCCAGCGCCGGTTGAGCGCCTCCAGCGCGCGGGTCATGTCGAGCGCGCTCTGCACGGCGTGCCAGGCGTGCTCACGATCGGCCACCGGCGCGCCGAAGATCGCCATGACGGCGTCGCCCACGAAGTCGTTGATCATGCCGTGATGGGCGAAGATGGCCGCCGTCATCGCCTCGAAGTACTCGTTGAGGTGGGCCGCGATGCGCGCGGGCTCCATGCGCTCGGACAGGGTCGTGAACCCGCGCAGGTCGGAGAACAGGATCGAGACCTCGCGGTGCTCGCCGCGCAGGCCGGGCGCGTCGGCCAGCACCCGGGCCAGGACGTCGCGCGAGAGATAGCGGGCGAACGAGTCGCGGAAGCGCCGCCGCTCGAGCAGGTCGGTGCCGACGCCCATGAGCGCCGTCGCCGCCACCGGCAAGACGAAGTCGATCCAGTACCCGCCGCGGTCGAACGCCCACAGCGCCAGCGGGACGCCCAGCACGAACGAGCCGGCCACGCACACCAGCGTGCCGGCGAGCGGCCGCAGCGTGACCAGCACCAGGCCCGCCAGCAGCACGACGGCTCCGTTGATCACGAGGTCCTGGAGCCAGTCGGTGGGACGGATGAACCGCCGCGTCGTCAGCATGTGGGCGACGTTGGCGTGCACCTCGACGCCCGCCATCACGCCGTGCGGCGTCCGGTAGGTGTCGCGGCCGGCCGCGAACGTGCCGCCCACCAGCACGATCCGCCCGCGCAGTGGATTGTCGGCGGCCGGCTCGTGGCCCGGCTCGGCGCTCGCCGCCAGCACGTCGCTCGGAATCGTGAGGAACGTGCCCTCCCTTCCGACGTAGCTGATCGGCCACCTCATGCCGCCGCGGGCGACCACGGGCGGTGACCCGTGACGCTCGAGCACGCTGCCGCCCAGGCGCGGCAGCGCCAGCGGCTTGCCCGCCCTCAGCGTCTCGACGAGCGCGCGGTTGTCGAGGCCGCCGAGGCGCGCGGTCACCGCCAGGGCGAGCGTCGGCATCAGGGCGCCGGCGGGACCCGGCACGACCGGCTCGACGCGCCGGATGACGTGGTCGGCGTCCGGCAGCACGTCCGGCGACGCCAGCACCACCGCCGGGCCGAGGGCGGCGGCGCCGAGCGGCGTCGCCGTGTCGCTCAGCGGTCCGAGCAGCACGACGCGGCTCAGCCCGCCGTCGCCGAACTCGCGTAGCGCCGCCGCCAGCGCGGCGTCGGCGGCCTCCGTCGTCGGCGTGTCGATGCGGATGTCGACGCCGACCACGGCGGCGCCGCTCCTGGCGATGCCGCGAATGACCCGCGCCAGGTAGTCGCGCGGGATCGGCGTGCGCCCGCCGAAGCCCCCGAAGGCCGCGTCGTCGATGGCGACGATCACGACGTCGGTGGGGTACTGCCGGCCCTGCACGGTCTGCAGCAGATCGAGGGCCCGGGCCTGCCAGTTCTCGAGGAAGCCGAGCGACGAGGCGGCCGTGACGAGCACACTCGCCGCCAGCCCCACCGCCCAGATCCGCAGGAGGCGCCCGCTGCGCAGGCGCCACCACGTCCGCAGCCGCTCGCGAATGGCGGCTCTCCGCTACCGGACGCGGACCTTGGTGAGCGGCAGCACGCCCTCGAGCTCGCCCTTCATCACGGGATGCTGGTTGCCGCCGACCGCGCGCGACTTGCGGCTCACCTGCTGCTCGACGTACGCGTAGAGCTCGTCCAGGCTCACGATGCCGTCGCGGTTGAGGTCGGCGGCGCCGCGCAGGCCCTCGGTGAGGAAGTAGGTGAAGATCCCGTGGCCGAGCTCGGGCAGCTCGATCGACACTTCCGCCGGCCGGGAGGCGGTGATGATCGCGCGGCCCTTGGCTCGGGTGAGCCGCTCGAGGAAGAGGTCGTCCACCGAGCCCGCCCGCGTCTTCTTCGAGGCGAATGTTCGCCCCCCGGCGGCGCCGCTGTAGCAGGCGTCGAGGAACATCACGACGCGCTCGGCCTCGATGCGGCCGAAGATCGTCTGCAGCTCGTCCATCGGCAGCGCCGTCGAGTAGAGATCGTCGGGATCGGCGTCGCTGGGGATCAGGTACTTGGCGAGCCCGTCGCGCTCGATCCCGCGCGGGTCCACCTCGGGGGCGCCGTGCCCGGCGAAGTAGACGATCACCGTGTCGTCCTTGCGGGCCGAGCGGGCCAGCAGCGTGCCGAGCGCGTACTTGATGTTCCGCAGCGTCGGCTTGCGCTCGGCGCGGTCGGTCAGCAGGAACACGTGGTCCTTCTTGAAGCCGGCGCTGGTCGTGAGCACCTCGTACATCGTGTCGGCGTCCGGGACGGAGTATTTCAGGAACGGGATGGAGCGTCACCGTCCGCACTTCCTGGCGGATCGTGCCGTCAGGCTCGCGGGCCGTCAGCACGATCGTGTTCGCGCCCTCGCGCAGCGTCACCGGCGCCGTCACCTCCACCGAGCGCGGCGACGTCGATTCGGTCTGGCGCCGGACCTCGGCGCCGTTCAGCGTCACCGTCACGCTGCCGACCCCGCGGCTCGACGTCACCACCGCCGCGACGACGGTCTGCTCCTCGGTGACGCGCGCGCCGTCGGCCGGATAGCGCACGCTGATCGTCAGCGGCGTCGCCTTCTCGTAGTGGATCGTGCGCACGTCCTGGCGGATGGCGCCGTCGGCGTCGGTCGCGGCCACGACCAGGAGGTTCGAGCCCTCCTGGAGCTTCAGCGATGTGTTGAGCGAGACGGCCGGCCGCGGCGCCTTCTCGTCGACCCGCGCGACCTCGGCGCCATTGAGCGTCACGACGACGCGGCTCACGCCGCGCCCGCTGGTGACCAGCCCGGCCAGCGCCACGGTGTCGCGGTCGACGCGCGCCTGATCGGCGGGGCCCGAGAGGCTCACGGCGAGCGGTGCGCCCGATGGCACCGCGGCCGGCTTCGGCGGAGCGGCCGGCGGCGATGAGGGCGGCGGCGCCCCGGGCGCCGGCTTCGCGGGCGCGGCGGGAGCCGGTGACGGCGCCGGCGCGGCCGGTGGCGGCGCGGTCGTCGGCGCCTGGGCGACCGCGCCCGCGCCGCCGGCGACCTCGAACGTCAGCAGCTCCTTCGTCGATTGCGCCTTGACGATCCGCTGCGCCTCCGGCGCGTACCACAGCGTGACGTCGAAGGTGATCTGCCGGCCGAGATCGCCCAGCCGAAGCGCGGCGTCGCGTCCGGAGCCGCGGCCGGGCCGCTCGCTGCCGACGGCGTAGTGAATGCGAAAGGCGGAGCGCGTCTGCCCGCCGGCCGTGACCGGCTCCTCCGCCTCGACGCGCCACGTCAGCCAGCCGTCGGCGGCGCCGCTCGTGCTTCCGCCGAGACGGATGAACACCGTCTGGCTGCCCCACTTGCCGACCTGCAGCGGCCACGGGATGCGCGGCGCCGGCACGATCTCGATGGACTCGGCGCCGCGCCGCACGAAGGTGAGCCCCAGGTCGCGCGTCAGGCGGATCTCGCGATTGCCCTCGGCGGTGAAGACGTAGACGTCGTGCTCGATGCGCGCCAGGCGGTAGGTGGCGTCGGCCAGCGCCCAGGTGTCTCCGATCGCGTAGGTCGGTCGCTCGGCGCGCGGCTGGGCGGCCAGCCCGGGCGCGAGGGCCGCGAGGACGACGACCAGTACCAGCCCCGCGCTCCGGCGGCGGGGGCCGTTCACTTGCCGCCGACTTTGGCCAGTGGCAGCACGCCCTCGAGCTCGCCCTTCATCACGGGATGCTGGTTGCCGCCCACCGCGCGCGACTTCGCCGACACCTGCTGCTCCACGTACTCGTACAGCTCCTGGAGGGAGATGATACCGTCTCCGTTCAAGTCGGCGGCGCCCTTGAGGCCGTTGACGAGGTAGTACGTGAAGATGCCGTGGCCGAGTTCCGGCAGCTCGATCGACACCTCGCTCGTGCGCGACGCCGTCACGATGGCGCGGCCCTTGGAGCGCGTGAGGCGCTCGAGGAACAGATCGTCCACGGTGCCCCCCCGCGTCTTCTTCGAGGCGAAGGTCCGCCCGAGGCCGGGACCACTGACGGCTCCGCTGTAGCAGGCGTCCAGGAACGCCACGACCCGCTCGGCCTCGATGCGGGCGAAGATCGTCTGCAATTCGTCCATCGGCAGCGCGGTGGAGTAGAGATCGTCGGGGTCGGCGTCGCTGGGGATCAGGTACTTCGCGAGGCCGTCGCGTTCGAGGCCGCGCGAGTCGACCTCGGGTGCGCCGTGGCCGGCGAAGAAGATCAGGACGGTGTCGTCCTTCTGGGCCGACCGTCCGAGGAACGTCCCCAGCGCCCACTTGATGTTGCGCAGCGTCGGCTTGCGCTCGCTGCGGTCGGTCAGCAGCAGGACGTTGTCCTTCTTGAACCCGGCCGGCCCGATCAGCGTCTGGTAGATCGCCTCGGCGTCCGCCACCGTGTAGCGCAAGCGCGGGATGGCCGCGCTCTCGTAGTCGCCCACGCCGATCACCACCGCCCAGCGATGGCTCGGCACCGGCTTCGGCTCCGCCGGCGGCGGCACTGCCGCCACGACCTTGGGCGCGTCGTAGGTGACCGTACGCACTTCCTGGCGCGTGGTACCGTCCGTCTCGGCCGCCGTCACGACGATCGCGTTCGGACCCGGCTTGAGGGTGAGCGGCACGGTGACGGCCAGCGAGGTCGGCGGCGTCCGCTCGGCCTGCTGCGCGACCTCGGCGCCGTTGAGCCTCACGCTGACCCGGGCGACGCCCTTGCTCGACGTGACGACGGCGGCCACCACGCTCGACTCCTCGGTGAGGCGGGCACGGTCCTCGGGATAGCGCACCGCCACGCTCAGCGGCATCTGCCGCGCGTACTCGATGGCCCGCACCTCCTGCTGCACGCCGCCGTCCACGTCGGTGGCGGTCACCACCAGCGTGTTCTGTCCCTCGCGCAGCGTGATCGGCAGGCTCAGCGGCACCGCGCGGGCGGCCGGTGACTCGTCGCGACGGGTGAGCTCGCCGCCGTTCAGCGCCACGGTGACGCGGGCGATCCCGTGCCCGCCCGAAACCACGCCGGCCAGCGTGATCGCGTCCTGCTGGACGCGCGCGCGGTCGGCCGGCGAGCTCAGCGCGATGGTCAGCGGCACGACGGCCGGCGCCGGCGGAACCGCGCGCGTGGCGGGCACGGCGGCGACCGCCGGCGGGGGCGGGATGGCGACCGGTCGCTCGTAGATCACGACGCGCGACTCCTGCCGCCGGGTGCCGTCGCTCTCGGTCGCAGTCACCAGAACCACGTTGCGCCCTTCGCGCAGCGGCACCGTCTGGCTCAGCGAGAGCTCGGACTTCGGCACCGCCTCGTCGCGCGCGGCGATCTCGGCGCCGTTCACGCTCAACGCGACGCGGCTCACGCCGCGCGACGAGCGGACCTTGACGCGAACCGGCAGGTGCTCGTCGGCGACCTGGGCCTGGTCGCGTGGCTGCTCGACGACGAGCTCCAGCGGCGCGCCGGCGGGGCGGTCGAACGCCACCACCTCGAAGCCCACGATGCCGACCTCGGAGCTGTGGATCTTGACGTACTGCCGGACCGACGGGGCGTACCAGGCCTCGAACGTGCCGCCGCGGCCCGACCGATCGTTGCGCGCGGCGAACTCGATCCGGTACGCGCCGACGGTGCCCGCGGTGACGGTGACCTCTTCCCAGCCGACGACCGTGGCGGTGAAGGTCCCCGGCACGTCCATCGCCCGGGGACGGTCGTGCCGGGGCGGCAGGTGCCAGGTGCCGCGGGTCGCCGTGCGCTCGCCGACCTTGAGCGGCCACTTCAGCTCGAAGGGCGGCGAGAACT
>VBPC01000156.1 GCA_005887895.1 Candidatus Rokuibacteriota bacterium | reverse complement strand
TCCTCTCGGTGCTGCTCAACAACTTCTCGATGGCCATCGAGCTGAAGATCATGAAGACGGCGACCGAGAAGTACCGCTCGACCGACATCAGCGGCCACTATGCGGACTTCGCGAAGGCGCTGGGCGGCTGGGGCGAGCGCGTCACCGAGCCCGACGAGATCGTGCCGGCGATCAAGCGCGCCGTCGCCAGGACGCGCGAGGGCACGCCGGCGCTGCTGGAGTTCATCACGGAGAAGGCCGTCGACTTCTCGATGTTCGCCTGACGGGAGGCCTCGCATGCGGCTGCTCGCGATCGTCCTGGCGGTCCTGGTGGCGCTGGGAGCCGGCGTCGCCGCCGCCCAGGACAAGCCGCGCTCCGGCGGCGAGCTGGTGTTCGTGGTGCCCTCGGAGCCGCCCTCCTACGACGGCCACGCCGAGGGCACCTTCGGCGTCGTGCATCCGCTGGCGCCCCACTACAACGGGCTGCTGCGGGTCGATCCCTTCGACCGCGGCGGCTCCCGGATCGTGGCGGACGTCGCGGAGTCGTGGACGGTCTCGCGCGACGGGCTGACGTACACCCTCCGGCTGCGCCCGGGCGTCCGCTTCCACGACGGCAGCGTGATGACCTCGCGCGACGTCAAGGCCACCTACGAGCGCATCATCTGGCCGGCGCCCGGCCTCGTGTCGTACCGCCGGGGCCAGTACCGTGTGGTCGAGGCCGTGGAGGCGCCCGATCCCGCGACGATCCGCTTTCACCTCAAGTGGCCGGAGGCCTCGTTCCTGACCCTGCTGGCCTCGCCCTACGGCTGGATCTACAAGGCCGACATCCTGGCCCGCGATCCCCAGTGGTACGCCAAGAACGTGATGGGCACCGGGCCTTTCAAGTTCGTCGAGCACGTGAAGGGCTCGCACTGGATCGGCCGGAAGAATCCCGACTACTGGGACAAGGGCAAGCCCTACCTCGACGGCTACCGGGCGATCTTCATCAGCTCCAGCTCGGCCCAGGTGGCCGCCATCCGGGGCGAGCGCGCGCACATCCAGTTCCGCGGCTTCAGCCCGGCTGAGCGCGACACGCTGGTGGCGGCGCTCGGCCCGAAGATCACCGTGCAGGAGAGCCCGTGGGACTGCGTGCTGCTGGTGGCGATGAACCACGAGCACAAGCCCTTCGACGACCGGCGCGTGCGCCGCGCGCTGACCCTGGCGCTCGATCGCTGGGAGGCCTCGAAGAGCCTCTCACGCATCGCCGTGGTCAAGGAGGTCGGCGGCATCCAGGTGCCCGGCACTCCCTGGGCCACGCCGCCGGCCGAGCTGGAGAAGCTCGCCGGCTACGGGCGCGACATCGGCGCCAGCCGCGCCGAGGCCCGTCGGCTGCTGAAGGAGGCCGGCCTGCCCGAGGGCTTCGCGTTCACGCTGCGAAACCGCGGCGTCCCCCAGCCGTACGAGCCGGTCGGCATCTGGCTGGTGGACCAGTGGCGGCAGATCGGGCTCAACGTCAGGCAGGAGACGATCGAGGCTTCCGCCCACCATCCGCTGCTGCGCCGGGGCGACTTCGACGTGGCGATGGACTTTCAGTGCAGCTACGCGATCGAGCCCGACCTGGACATCGACAAGTTCCAGTCGATCGGGATCTCGGACCGCAACTTCGGACGCTACAAGGATCCGGTGCTCGACGATCTCTACCTCAAGCAGTCGCGGGCGCTCGACCCCGAGGAGCGCAAGCGCTGGCTGCGCGCCTTCGAGAAGCGGCTGCTCGACGAGGAAGTGCACTACATCTATACGCTGCAGTGGCACCGGATCGTCCCGCACAACAGCAAGGTGCGGGGCTGGACGATCACGCCGGCCCACTTCCTCAACCAGCAGCTCGACACCGTGTGGCTCGCCGAGTGAGTGAGCCGGCATTCTAAGGAGGAAGACATGGCGACGTTCAAGGTCGTGACACCGGCGGGAACGAGCTATGGGGCGCCCGGCGCCGCTTACGACTACGAGATGGAGGCACTGGCGCCGCTGGACGCCGAGATCGTGGAGATCGCCGCCAAGGGCGAGGACGAGTTCGCCGCCGCCGCCCGCGATTGCGACGCGCTCTACGCCAAGGGCCGGCCGATCACCCGGCACATGATCGAGGGTCTCGAGCGGTGCAAGATCATTGCCCTCGGCAGCGTCGGCGTCGACTCCATCGACATCGCGGCCGCCACCGCCAGGGGCATCCCGGTGACGAACGTGCCCGACACGTTCATCGAGGAAGTCGCCGACCACGCGATGACGCTGATGCTGGCCACGTTCCGGCGCCTGGTCGTGCAGGACAAGCTCGTCCGCGACGGCCGCTGGAAGGAAGGCCGCCCGGCGCTGCTCAAGCTGCCGCGCCTCATGGGTCAGACCTTGGGCTTCATCGCTTTCGGCCACGTCGCCCGCGCCGTCGCGATGCGCGCGCGGCCGTTCGGCGTGCGGATGCTGGCCTATGATCCCTACGTCGAGGAGCTGGTGATGAGCCCCTACGGCGTGGAGCCGGCCAGCCTGAGCGAGGTGCTCCGGCAGTCGGACATCGTCTCGATCCACGCCCCGTCGACGCCCGATGCGTTCCATCTCCTCCGCGAGGAGCACTTCCGGCAGATGAAGAAGACCGCGATCTTCATCAACACCGGCCGCGGCCCGACGGTGGACGAGCCGGCGCTGATCAAGGCGTTGCACGAGGGGTGGATCGCCGCCGCCGGCCTCGACGTGCTGGAGCAGGAGCCGCCGGAGACGACCAACACGCTCCTCAAGATGGAGAACGTGATCCTCACGGCGCACGTGGCCTCGGCCTCTGCGCGCTTCGATCCCGTGCGGCGTCGCCGCGTCGGCGCCGAGATCGCGCTGGCGTTGACAGGTCGCTGGCCTCGCTCTTGCGTAAATCCCGGCGTGCTCGACAAGTCCGGCCTGCGCCGGTGGCAGCCGGTGTCGATGGAGCGCGGACCGAATTCCTGACGCTCCGTAGCGAGTCTGTCGTTCGGGGCGCCACGGCAATGCCGTGGCGCCCCGAACATTTTTGCGTCGGCCGAAGTCGTCTCGCCTCGCTCGCGTCGCACCTGCACGATCTCAGCCGGTAACGCCCTGCGCGCCGTACGCACGTGCGTTGCGGGATTCCGCACGGCGCTGCAGCGTTCGGATGATGCTCGTCAGCGACATCGCGCGCGACGCTCTGAAATGTGCGCGATTGTCGCGGAGTCTCGAGACGGCGCCTGCACCTTTCGGTGTGGCACTGCTTTTGAACGTCAGCGGGCCACCACACCACCGGTCTTTGTTTCCTCGAACCGATTCGCGAGGTGCAGCGATGCGGCGATCGATTGCGTTCGTGATGGCGGCGATCCTCGTTCTGTTCCTCAACGCTTACATGGTGAGCGCGCAGACGCTCTTCCCCGGCGGTCTGACCCAACTCCCACCTGACAATCCGACGCCGAACCTGGTGCTGAACCCCGGGTTCGAATCGGTCAGCGGCGGCGTGCCGACCTCGTGGAGCACGGGGTCCGGCTGGAGCGCGGATCAAACCGTGAAGCATGCCGGCACCTACAGTTACAAGTGGACCGGCGGCCCGAGCGTGCAGCAACAGATCGCCGTCAAGGCCGGGACCTACAACCTCAGCGCCTGGATCAAGCTGTCGGGTGTCGGAGGGTCCAACGCCGGCGTGGGGCTCGTCCTCGATCTCCGCCCGACGATCAACGCGTGGTACCCGATCGACCCACGCCTCTCGGGCACGTCCGACTGGACACTGTACGAGCTAAAGAACCTCGTCATCCCCCAGGACGTGACGGCCACCGTCATGCTGGAGAACTACAACGGGGCGAGCGGTACCGCCTGGTTCGACGACGTGCAGCTCGTGCGGCTCCCGCCGCCGGCGGTGCAGGCCTTCATGCTGTACCCGAACTACCGCGGCATGATGTTCGACGACCAGTCGTCGACGATGCGGTTCGACGTCAACGTGACTCCCCCGGACGGCAGCGATCCGAGCCTCTACACCGTCACGGCGGCACTCAAGCCCGAGGGGGGCTCGCCGATCCTGACCCAGACGTACCCCGGCGCGGCGCACTTCGTGGCCGAGCTCGATGGCAGTCTCATGCAGCCCGGCGGCGCCTATCGCGTCACCTTCAGCGTCAACACGAGCCCGGCCTACAGCTATCCCGACTTCCGTGTCTCCAAGGTGCCGGCCACGGCGCGGGCGTCGATGAACGTGGCCGTCGACGACAAGAACCGCATCCTGTTGCATGACGCGCCGCGCTTCATCCTCGGCGTCTACGACTCCGGCCTCGGCTATTCGACCGACCCGACCTACTGGGAGACGACTCTCTGGTCATCCACCGGCGATCGCCGGATGACGGGGCTGCCGATCAACATGTACCTGAACTACTGGTACGGTGCCGCTTCCTCAGCGTCCATGGATGCCCTCATGGCGAATCTCCAGAACCACGGCGTGATGTACCTGCAGACCGGCAACTGCTTCGACAAGTGGCCCGCGGATTCGAGCTTCTTCATCAACTCGTCGGACGCCTACGTCCAGGACATCGGGAGCCAGCCCGGCAGCGCCGGTTACTACACGGCGGACGAGTGCCGGCCGGCGCTCGTCAACGGCGTGTTCGACCAGTACGTGCGGCTGCGGGGCCTGGATCCCGACAGCATGACGTTCATGGCGCTCCTGGGTGATTCGACGCTGCCGCTCTGGCGCGACGCGGCCGACGTGCTCAGCACCGATCCCTACCCGCTCTGGGGCGCGGAGGGAAGTGGCTATCCGCACAACAAGGTCGCCGACTGGACGAGCGCGGCGCGCAATGCCGTCATGGACGCGCGGCCGGTCCTCGCCGTGCTCCAGTTCTTCAAGGCGACCGACAACGCCCGCTGGCCGACGCTCCAGGAGATGCGCAATCACGCCTACATGGCCATCGTGGAAGGCGCCAAGGGGCTGTTCTGGTGGAGCATCGGCTCCAACGCGTTGACCAACGTCTGTTCCGACTGGTGTGCCGAGCGCACCGCGCACATGAACGATCTGAAGACGGTGGTCAGCGAGCTGAGCAACCTCGAGCAGGTCCTCATCTCGGAGGACCAGCCCGGAGCGCTCTCCGGCAACTCCAACTCCGCGATCCGGACCAAGGTGAAGCTCTCCGGGGGTCAGGGCTACGTCCTGGCCTACAACTACCAGGGCACGTCCCAGACGGCGACGTTCACCTGGAATACCGCGCCCGGCACGATCACGGTGAACGCCGAGGGCCGCACGATCAACGCCTCGAACAATTCGTTCACCGACACCTTCGGCCCCTACCAGGCCCATGTCTACATCATCCAGAATGGCGGCAGCGGCGGTACGCCGCCTCCGCTGCGGCTCGTCTTCACCAATCCGGCGAACAACGCCACGGTGAGCGGAACGATCACGGTCAGCGTGAGCGCCTCCGGCGGCACCCTCACCGGTTACAACTACGTCATCTGGGACAACGGCGCCCAGATCTACTCCGGAAGCAACCCGACGACCAGCTGGAACACGACCCTGGTCGCCAATGGCTCCCACACGCTGACGGCCAAGGTGACGGACTCGGCCAGCACGGTGGCCTTCGCGACGCCGGTCACCGTCACCGTCGACAACCCCGGGTCGCTGACCGCCTCGATCACCTCTCCGCAGGCGGGCGCGACGGTTTCCGGGACGATCACGGTCCAGATGTCGGTCAGCGGTGCCTCCGGCACGTCGAACCGGTTCAACCTTTCGGTTGACGGGCAGACCATCTGCACCCCGACCGTCTCCGGGACGACGGCATCCTGCCCCTGGGACTCGACAGGCGTGAGCAACGCGAGTCACACCCTGAGTCTGACCGTCACCGACGCGGGCGGGAACAGCGGCACCAGTCCGAATGTGACGGTCACAGTGAACAACCCCATGACCGCCTCCTTCACCAGCCCGGCCTCCGGCGCCACCGTGAGCGGCACGGTGACCGTCGGCATGTCGGTCAGTGGCGCTTCCGGCAGCTCGAACACGTTCACGCTCTCGGTCGACGGCAGCGTCGTCTCGACCCAGACCGTGGCAACGACGACCGCATCCTATTCATGGACGACCGTCAACCTCCTGAATGGTAACCACACCCTGTCCTTCACCATCACCGATGCGAACGGGCACACGGCATCGAAGAGCGAGGTCGTCGGGGTGTCGAACCCCTATCAGATCTTCATCACGGCGCCGGCCACCAACGCCACCATCAGCGGCACCAACTGGGTCGTCGTCTGGTGGGAGGGCGCCCAGACGGCCGCGCCGACCTACACCGTGACCGTGGCCGGCCAGGTCTTGGCGACGGCCACGGCATCCTCGCCGCAGCCCACGTCGATCGCGTGGGACACGACGCGGGTCCCCGACGGCCCTCAGACGATCACCGTCACCGGTGTTGACGGCGCGAATCGGACCGCCACCGCCATCCGCCCCGTGACCGTCTCCAACGGCGTCGGTGGCATGAGCGCCGCCATCACCAGTCCGACCGCGGGCTCCACGGTGAGCGGCACGGTGACCGTCAGCATGTCGGTCACCGGCGCTTCCGGCAGCTCGAACACGTTCAAGCTGTTCGTGGACGGTGGGCTGGTCTCCACCCAGACGGTGACGACGACCACGGCCGCGTACTCGTGGACCACCGTCAACCTGCTCAACGGCTCTCACTCGCTCGCGGTGACGGTGACCGACGCCACCGGCCGCACGGTCACGTCGCCGACCGTCAGCGTGACGGTGAGCAACACCTATGCGATCTTCATCACCGCGCCAACGGCTGGGACGATCGTCAGCGGCACCAACTGGGTCGTCGTCTGGTGGCAGGGCGCCCAGACGGCCGCACCCAGCTACAGCGTCAGCGTCGCCGGCCAGGTCGTGGCGACGGCGCCGGCGGCCGCGCCGCAGCCCACCTCGATCCCGTGGGACACGACGCGCGTGTCCGACGGCGCCCAGACCATCACGGTCACCGGCACCGACGGCGCCGGCCACGTCACGTCGGCCAGCGTCAACGTGACCGTCTCCAACATGACGGCGGCGATCACCAGCCCGGCCGCGGGCGCCACGGTCAGCGGCACGGTGACCGTCGGCATGTCCGTCACCAGGGCCTCCGGCACCTCGAACACGTTCAAGCTCTACGTGGACGGCGGGCTGGTCTCCACCCAGACGGTGGCGACGACCACGGCCTCGTACTCGTGGACGACCAACAACATCCTCAGCGGCTCCCACACGCTCTCGGTCACGGTGACCGACGCCACCGGGCGCACGGTCACGTCGCCGAGCGTGACGGTGACGGTGAGCAACACCTTCGCGGTCTTCATCACGGCGCCGACCGCCGGGGCGACCGTCAACGGCACCAACTGGGTCATCGTCTGGTGGGAGGGGGCGCAGACGGCCGCGCCGAACTACACCGTGACCGTGGCCGGCCAGGTGGTGGCGACGGCCCCGGCGGCCTCGCCGCAGCCGACCTCGATCCCGTGGGACACGACCCGAGTCTCCAACGGTGCGCAGACCATCACGGTCACCGGCACGGACGGCGCCGGCCACGTCACGTCGGCCAGCGTCAACGTGACCGTCAGCAACTGAGTCAGGATCGTAGCGGCGGCGTTCGGTGGCACGCGCTCTCCGGAACACGGGGAGCGCGTGCCCGCTCCGCCGGGATATACGACAGCCCGCAGGCCCGCCCGTCACCGCGGCGGCGCTAAAACGTCCGTTGCATCGCGGCGCCGTCTGCGCGATGTTGCTTTCCAGGACCAGCCGGTAGGGCCTTCTCGGGCCCACATGAAAAGGAGCTCGTCATGCTGGGCGTCGTCGCCACGCTGAAAGTCAAGCCGGGGATGGACAAGCAGTTCGAGGCGGTGGCCAAGGAGCTGGTGGCCAAGGTCAACGCGAGCGAGCCCGGTTGCAAGCTCTACGCGCTGCACCATGGCGAGACGCCGGGTACGTATGTCTTCATGGAGCGTTACGTCGACCAGGCCGCGGTCGAGGCGCATCGGGCGAGCGAGTACTTCAAGACGCTCGGTCGCAAGATGGGCGAGTTCATGGACGGCCGGCCCGAGGTGCAGCGTCTGAAGGAGGTCGAGTAGTGCGGGCCTCCGCCGAGGGCCTGCGTCGTCTCGTCGGCGCCATGGTCAAGGCCGGCGGCAGCGCCGATGCCGAGGCCGATCTGGTGGCCGAGCACCTGGTCGACGCCAACCTCGCCGGTCACGACAGCCACGGCGTCGGCATGATGCCGACCTACGTACGCCACCTCACGATGGGGCTGCTCGTCCCGAACACGAAGGCGAAGGTCGTGAAGGACGACGGCCCGGCGCTGATGTTCGACGGCGGCCGCGGCTACGGGCGCGCCGTCGCCGGCGAGGCGATCGGCGCCGGCATCGGGCGGTGCCGCCAGCTCGGCGTGGCCGTGGTCACGCTGGCCAACGCGCACCACGTCGGCCGCGTCGGCCGCTACGGCGAGCTGACGCAGGCCGCCAGGCTGGTCTCGCTGCACTTCGTCAACGTCACCGACCATCGCGCGCTGGTGGCGCCGTTCCGGGGCACCGACCCGCGCTTCGTCACCAATCCCGTCTGCATCGCGCTGCCGGCCACCGAGCGGCAGCCGCCCATCCTGCTCGACATGGCCACCAGCGCGATCGCGATGGGCAAGGTGCGCGTGGCCAAGAACGAGGGCCACGAGGTGGACCCGGGGGTGCTGATCGACGAGCACGGCCGGCCGACTCGCGACCCACACGTGATGTATGCCGAGAAGACCGGCGCGCTGCTGCCGTTCGGCGGCCACAAGGGCTACGGGCTCGCGGTGGTCACCGAGCTGCTCGCCACCGCGCTCTCCGGCGGTCCCAGCATCCATCCGGGCAATCCGCGCGCGGGCGGCATCATCAACAACATGCTCTCGATCCTGATCGACCCCGGGCGCTTCGCCGGCGTGGACTGGTTCCGCCGCGAGGTGGACGGCTTCGTGGACTTCGTGAAGGCCTCGCCGCCCGCCGATCCGCAGGCGCCGGTGCTCGTGCCGGGCGACCCCGAGCGGCTCGCGCGCGAGCGGCGCCTGCGCGACGGCATCGAGGTGGACGCCATCACGTGGGAGGAGATCCTGGCCGCCGCCGACACCGTCGGGCTCGGACGCGCGAAAGCGCAGGCGCTGGGGGCGTCGTGATCGTCCACGTCCGCTTCACCTGCGCGGCCGACTACAACGAACGCCGCCTGCCGCACCGCCCCGCCCACCTCGCGCAGCTGGCCCAGTTGCGCGCCGACGGGCGCGTGGTGGCCGGTGGCCCGGAGCCCGACGGCTCGGCCGCCCACATCTTCTATCGTGTTGCCGACCGCGCCGAGCTCGAGCGCCTGCTCGACGACAACGTCTTCCAGCAGGCCGGCCTCTTCGTCGCCCGCCACCCTCGCGAGCTCACCGACTTCCTGGAACCGCTGGCGCCGCCGCCGGTCGATGCCGGCCTCGAGGTGACGCTGGTGGAGGGCGCGCCAGGCGACCGGGCGAAGGCGCGCGCCTCGCTGGCCGCGCTGCAGCAGCAGAAGCGCCTCGCGTTCGGCGGCTTCTTCGCCGACGGCACCGCGCTCGCGGTCGTGGCGACGGCGAGCGCGGGAGAGGCCATCGGCTGGCTCGGCACGGCCGGCGGCTGGGACGTCAGCCACCTGCGCGCCCGCGCCTGGAGCCAGACGCTGTAGCGGCCGTCGGCTCCGGCGCCGCCGTCTACTTCTTCTTCATTTCCTCCATCGCCTTCTTCGCGCGTCGATCGAGCTCGGCGGGCGGGACGTCCTCGACGTGGGTGGCGATGTGCCACGTGTGTCCGAACGGATCCTCGAACGTGCCCATCCGCTCGCCGTAGAACTGGTCGGCGACGGGCCGCTTGGCCGTCGCCCCGGCCGCGGTGGCCTTGGCCGCCACCGCGTCGACGTTCTCCACGTACACGTGCATGCTCACCGGCGAGCCGCCGAACTTCTTCGGCGCGTAGGCGCCGTGATCGGGGAACTCGTCGGCCACCATCACGACCGTGTCGCCGATGCGGATCTCCGCATGCCCGATCTTGCCATCGGGCGCTTTGTGGCGGAAGAGCTCCGTCGCCCCGAACGCCTTTTTGTAGAACTCCAGCGCGCGCTCGGCGCCGTCGACGATCAAGTAGGGCGAGACGTTGTTGTGACCCTCGGGAATCTTCTTCACAGCCATCTCAGCCTCCTGGCGGTGCCGCCGCCTCGCGTACTGCGATCGTCTGATCCCCCACCCGCAGCGTCGCGTCCCACGTGACCGCGATCGCGTCCTTGACGCTCTGGTGGGCGGGACAGCCCTCGGGGTGCACCTGAAGGGCGCGCTCGGTCGCCTCGCGCGCCTCCGGCGGCACCGCGATGTCGTAGTGGACGTGGATCGACTTGATGCGGATCGTCTTGCCGATGCCGCTGATGCGGCCCTCGACGGTGGCCTTGTAGGTGTCGCGGTCGAAGGCGATCTTGCGCCCTGCCAGGGCGCCACGCAGGGTGCCGTACATTCAGCCGGCGACGGCGGCGACGATGTGGTCCAGGGTGGAGGCGATCGG
Organism: Candidatus Rokuibacteriota bacterium; assembly: GCA_005887895.1. Classification (GTDB taxonomy): domain Bacteria; phylum Methylomirabilota; class Methylomirabilia; order Rokubacteriales; family CSP1-6; genus AR5. Next base: position 34,692 of record VBPC01000156.1, on the reverse strand, counting down.
CGGCCCTTCCTTCGCGCCGTAGTACGTCCGCAGCGCGCCCTGCACGCCGTAGACGACCGGTTCGGGCACTTCGCCGAGATAGGCGCGACGGTACCCGTCGTGGTACTCCAGCCGAGCGCGCGAGATGTACTCGAAATCGTCAGCCATGGCAGGTCTCCCTTCGGTGCTAGGACACGGCGCGGGGGGCAAACGGTGCGGTCGAACCCGCCAGCAGTCGGCCGTAGCCGCGCACCCGCTCCTTCACGCCGAGCGTGGCCAGCGCGCACCACAGCGTCGCCGTCTGGCTCGTCACGACCGGCTTGCCAAGATCGCGCTCCAGCCGCTCGACGATGCCGGCCGTCGGCAGGCCGGTGCCGCTGATCAGCACCGCCTCGGCGTCGCGCGCGTCGGCCGCGCGGCCGAGGACGTAGGCGCGCTCCTCGCTCTCCTCGTAGATGTTCGTCACGCCGTCGAGCTGACGGTGGGCGACGATCGCGAGCCCGGCGCCTTCCCAGTACACGCGACCGGCCTTCGCGATGACGTCGGGGTACGGGGTGGCCAGCGCCACGCGGCGCACGCCAAGGTGGCGCAGCGATTCCAAGATGGCGCCGGCGGCCGTCAGCGCGCGCGTGCCGGCGAGCGTGGCGATGCGCTCACGCAGCGCGCTTTCGCCGGCGAAGCCCGTGAGGTAGCTGACGGCGGTGTGGGCCAGGACCACGACGTCAGGCTTCACGGCCGACAGCGACCGCGCGGCGGCCGGCAGCGAGTCGAGGTAGCGCAGCGTGCGCTCCACCATGCCGTCGACGCCGCCGGGCTCGCCGGCCAGGGTGTCGAGCCGCGCGAAGTGGATCGTGAGCGACGCGGGCGCCATCCGGTACAGCTCGGGCTCGATCGTGGGGTTGCCGGCGGGGACGAGAACACCGAGGCGCATCACGCTACGTCCGGCCGACCCCGACCAGCGCCGTGGTGGGCACGCTCAGCCGGCCGCCGGACTCGAAGCGCGACAGCGCAGCATGGGCGCGCACCCGGATCGCGCGGACGGCGTCGTCCGGCAGGTCGCGCAGCAGCAGGCCGACCCGGATGGCGCCCGTCTCGACAAGACGCCAGTAGTCGTCGAAGGACTCGAAGACGATCGCGTGCGTCTCCGCGGTCACGCCGATGTCGCGGAGCCCGGCGGCGGTCAGCACGTGCTCGAGCCGGCCGGGCTCGCCGAGGCTGGCGCCGCGCACGATCTCGTCACGACGCTGCGGAAAGCGCTCCAGCAGCTCGGCGGCCAGCGGCCCGAACCAGGGTATGCGCTCGGCGCCGGCCCACACGAGGCTTGCGAAGACGCCGCCCGGATGCAGCGCGCGCCGGCATTCGCGGACGCCGGCGACCGGATCGGGAAAGAACATCAAGCCGAGCTGGCACACGACCGCGTCGAAGCTCGCCGCGCGACACGCCAGCGCCTGGCCGTCCATGGCGGCCAGGCCGATGCGGCGGCGATCGACCTTCGCGGCGGCGGCCCGCAGCATCGGGAGCGAGATGTCGACGCCGACGACACGGCCGCCGGCGCCGACCGCGTCGAGCACCATCAGCGCCGACTCGCCGGTGCCGGTGGCCAGGTCGAGCACGCGCTGGCCACGTTCGATGCGCGCCGCACGCAGCAATGCCGGCAAGAACGCGCGCGTCCAGCGCCCGATGAAGGTGTCGTAGGCGCGGGCGACGTCGTCGAAGGTGACCGGCATCACGTGTTGCGATACGCCGCCAGCACGGCCCGCGCCATCTCCCGCGTGCTCGCGCGGCCGCCCTGATCGGGCGTCAGCGTCTTGCGGTCGCGATAGACGCGGCCCACGGCGGCCTCGAGCCGCTGCGCCTCGGCGGCCAGTCCCATGTGATCGAGCATCATCGCGGCCGACAGGATCGTCGCCGTCGGGTTGGCGATGCCCTGGCCCGCGATGTCGGGCGCGGAGCCGTGGACCGACTCGAAATACGCCCAGCCGTCGCCGAAGCAGCCCGATGGCGCCAGGCCCAGGCCGCCGGCGGTCTCGGCCCCCAGGTCGGACAGGATGTCGCCGTAGAGGTTCATGCAGAGCACGACGTCCATCGACTTCCCAAAGCGCACCAGCCGGCGGGCGGCGTCGTCGACGTGGAAGTGCTCGAACGGCAGGCCGGCCTCGCGCACCACCTGCTCGCTGATCTGCTGGAAGAGCCCGTCGGACTTCGGCAGCACGTTCGACTTCGTGACGCACGTCACCTTGCCCGGCTTGCCGCGCGCCTGACGCTTGCGCGCCAGCTCGACGGCGAAGCGGGCGATGCGTTCGACGCCGGCCGGCGTGACGACCTTGACGGCGAAACGGCCGGCGCCGAAGTGGCCGACCGTGCGTCCCGTCTTGTCGGCAAGGTCCGGCATCACGCGCGCCAGGGTTTCGAGGTCGCCCTCGCGCCCTGGATAGAGATCCTGGCTGTTCTCGCGCAGGATGACGTAATCGATGCCGTCGGGATCGACCAGCGGCGAGTGCATGCCCGGGAAGAACCGGATCGGCCGCACGCCCGCGTAGGCCTCCATCTCCCAGCGCAGCCACGTCACCACCGCCGAGGACGACGGCCCGGCGGCGCCGAAGAGCACGCCGTCGGCCTCGCGTGCCGCGCGCTTGGTCTCCTCGGGGATCGGCGTGCCGTGGTTCTTCAGTGCGGCGGCGCCCTGCGGCGGGTGCAGGATCTTGAGCGGAACGCCGGTGCCCTCCAGCACCTCGCAGGCGGCCTCGACCACCTCGATCCCGATGCCCTCGCCCGGCAACGCGACGATCGTCTTCATGGACGACTCCTTCTCACCCGCAGCGGTCGCTCACCCATGGGCAGCGTAGCGCTTCACGCCCGCCTCGTTCCAGGCGACACCGCTACCCGGCACGCTCGGAATCTTCAGCAGCCCGTCCTCGACCTCGAACGGTTGCGCGAGGATGGGCTCCGCCCAGTCCTGCCGCTCGAGCCAGTGGGCGGTCTCGGTCACGCGCATGAGCTGCGCCGCGAACTCGGGATAGAGGTGCGTCGACATCGGAATGCCGGCGGCGCCCGCGATCGCCGCCGAGCGGAGCCAGCCCGTGACCCCGCCGATGCGCATCAGGTCCGGCATCACGTAATCCCCGGCGCCGGCGACGATCGCCTGGTGCAACGCGCGCGGGCCGTAAAAGTTCTCGCCGACACCCCACGATGCCTTCGTCCTTGAACAGGCCGACCCGCGAGACGACGGGCCGCCGCAGCGGCACGACGACCCGCCGGACGTCGACGCTCTTCAGCGTCAGCGTGGTCTGCCTCATCCCTAGAACACCGCCAGCGGGTTGGCCGGGGAGCCGGTGCCGCCGATCACGCGCAGGGGCGCGATGACCAGCATGAACTCGTCGCGCTGCTCCTCCAGGCAGGCGTGGGCCAGCGGCTCCAGCAGGGCGTTGTCGAGGAGCGCGACGCCGTAGGCGAAGAGGCAGGCGTGCACGGCCCACGGGATGTCGTAGCCGATCGGCAGGTGATCGAGCATGTCCCACACCAGCACGCTCACGTCGTGATCGCGCAGGAACGGCAGGCAGGACACGTGCAGGCCCGGCCGGGTCAGCGTGGCGCCGGGGACGAACGGCTTGCTGTACGGCCGCTCGGGATCCTGAGCCTGCCAGGCCTCGCGCCCGGAGTAGACGCACACCGCGTCGCCCGGCTCGAGCGTGAGTTTCCGCCGGGCCAGGATGTCGTCGAGCTCCCAGCCGTGCACCGGCGTGTCCTCGGTCACGCACGGCACGCCGCGATGGCGGGGCACGTCGAGCATGACCGCGCGCGTGATGATGCCCTCGCTCCAGTGCTCGATCGAGCCGAACGTGGCGCCCTCGAACGTGATCTCCTTCTTGGGATTCCGGCCGTTCCACATCGCCTCGTCGTCCCAGGTGTGGCAGAGCGCGTCGATGTGGGTCGAGGCGACACCGTGGTAGAAGATGCCGTAGTAGTCGGCGGCGAACCCGCCCTTGCCGCGGGCCACGGTCTTCATGTAGTGGTGCGCCGGCAGGGAGTTGTTCGGCCCGGGCGCCGTCGGAAACGGCCGGCTCAGCGACACCGACCGGCCGCTCTTCACCAGCCGGGCGGCGGCCGCGCGCCGGGCCGGCGTGACGAGATTCAGCGCGCCCTTCTGGTCGTCCTTGCCCCAGCGTCCCCAGTTGCGGCGAGCGCCGCGAATGTAGTCCTTGACCTCCTGCTCGGTCGGCAGCGGACGGGGCGGCATCGCTCAGCGTCCCAGCGTGTCGTAGCAGGCGCGCGCCATGCGCCCGATGAGCTCGGCGGCCGCCGTGAAGCCCGGCGTGCCGTCGGCCAGCGCCTCCGGCACGTGCTCGGTGTAGGCGGTCAGGATGAGGAGCGGCCGGTCGCCTTTGTAGATGACGCCGGCGTCCATGAAGCCGCGCGAGCCGGTGCCGGTCTTGTGGGCGACCTTCGTGCCGAGCGGCAGCCGAGACGGCAGTCGCGCCTTCAGCTTCTGCCAGGAGAGGATGTCGAGGCCCAGCCGGCACAGCTCGGGCGTGCCGCCCAGCCGGCCGGCCACCGCCGCGTCGGTCGTGCCCTGGAGGATCAGCTCGAGCAGCAGTCCCTGATCGTTGGGCGTGGTGGTCGTCACCTGCTCGAGCGTGTGGTCGCGGCCGAGCTTCGGCGGAATGCCGAAGCGATGGATGGTGGACGTCATGCCGATCGACTCGCACCAGCGCTGGATGGTGTCGAGGCCGACCAGGTCGACCACGGTGCCGGTGCACGTGTTGTCGCTGACGATGATCATCATGACCAGCGCGTCGCGGAAGGTGATCCAGAACCCCGGCGTGAGGTGCTGGAAGGTGCCGGACTCGTTGTGCTGGTATTTCTCGTCGATCGTGACCTTCTGGTCGAGCGCCAGCTTGCCGGCGTGGACCTGGGCCAGCGCGGCCATCATGATCGACGTCTTGCGCGTGCTGGCCGACGGCACCGGGACGCCGCCGAAGCGGTCGGCGCGGGCGCCGGTCGTCAGGTCCTTCAGATACCAGCTCGACTGAAACGGCAGCGCGTCGCACATCCCGTTGAGCCTCTCGACGAGCTCTCGCATTCCCTGGTTCTCCTAGCGCTTGTCCAGCGCGACGTTCCAGAAGTGCATGTAGGGGCCGGGCTCGTAGCCCTGGACGTCCTTGCGGCGGGCGTCGAGCCGGAAGTAGTCGCCGATCTTGAGGCGGGCGGCGTCGGCGTAGAAGAGCGTCTGCACCTTCTCCCACAGCGCGTAGCGCTTCTTCGGATCGAGCTCCCGCTGCATCGCCTGCAGCAGCTCGTCCTTCTCCGGGGTACACCACCAGCCGGGCCACTCGCACAGCACCTGGGCGGAGGTCGCTGGCTCCGGCACGAAGGTGAACGCCGTGCTGAACGCGTCCCACAGCTCGGGCTTGTTGCGCCGCTGCACGACGGTGGCCCAGTCCGAGACCTGCAGGTCGATCTTGAAGCCGACCTCCTCGAGCTGGCTCTTGGCCACCACCGCCGGCTTGTAGTGATGCTCGTACTCCGTCGTCACGATCCAGCGCATCGGCTGGCCGGCGTAGCCGGCTTCCTTCAGGAGCCGGCGGGCCCTGTCCTTGTCGTGCTGGTCGTAGAGCGCGGCGCCGGCGCGGGAGTGCCAGGACAGCTCGCGGAAGAAGAGCCCGGGATCGAGCCGATAGAAGTCCTTGTGGCCGAGCCCGGCCAGCATCATGGGCTCGACGTCGAGCGCCGCCTGGGCCGCCTGGCGCAGGCGCTTGTCGGTCATGAGGCCCTGCTTGAGGTTGAAGACGATCGTCGCCCACCCGTACGGCTTCACCACGACCGGCTCCACGCCCGGCGCCGACTTCAGGCGCTCGTACTGGTCGGGCTTCACCTGCTCGATGTAGTCGTACTCGCCGGTGAGCATGCCGGCCTGGCGCGTCGCGTAGTCGGGCACCGGCAGGAACAAGAGCTCGTCGACCATCGCGGCGCGCCGGCCGGCGAGGCCGCTGGCCGGCTCCGCGCGCGCCGTGTAGCCGTCGAAGCGCGCGAGCTTGATGTGGCGGTCCGGCTTGTGCTCGACGAACTTGAAGGGACCGGTGCCAACGAACTCCTTCAGCTGACCCTCGCCGGCGGCGTCGATGACCTCCTTGGGATAGATCGAGGCGGCGTTGTCGACCTGGGCCAGGACCGTCGGCAGCGCGCCCGAGGGCTCCTTGAGCCGGATCTCCACCACGCCGGGGCCCTTGGCCTCGACCGCCTCGACGCTCCTGAAGATCGCCTTGCCGGTGCTGGCCATCGCGCCCCAGCGCTTGAGCGAGGCGACGACGTCGGCCGCGGTCAGCGGCTTGCCGTTGTGGAACCTGACGTCCTTGCGCAGGCGGATCGTGTAGCGCTTGCCGCCATCGGCGACGTCGTGGCCCTCGGCCAGCAGCGGCGCCGGCTGATACCTGGCGTCGAGCGCGTAGAGCCCCTCGAACATGTTGATGCCGATCTCGCGCGTGATCACGGCCGTCGTCGCGTGCTGATCGAGCGTCGGCGGCTCGCCGATCATCCCCACTCGCAGCGTGCCTCCCTTGCGGGGCGCCTGCGGGCTCGCCGGACCGACGGCGGTGAGCGTGAGGGCGGCGAGGACGGCCAGCGACGCGGGCAGCCTCGAGAGTCGGCGCATGCGACGGGTCCTCCTTCGGGACGGCCCTGAGGATGCTAGACTCCGGGCCGTTATGCAAACTCCCATCCGCTACCCCGATCCGGCGATCCAGGTCCTCGACCCGAGCTTCGCCAAGCACCGCATCAACAGTGCCGCCGTCGAACGCCTGGCCACGGGATTCCGATGGTGCGAGGGCCCGGTCTGGTTCGGCGACGGTCGCTACCTGCTGTGGAGCGACATTCCGAACAACCGCATCATGCGCTGGGACGAGGAGACGGGCGCTGTCAGCGTCTTCCGCAAGCCGTCGAGCTACGCCAACGGCAACACGCGCGATCGCCAGGGCCGGCTCGTCACCTGCGAGCACGACACGCGCCGGGTGACGCGCACCGAGTACGACGGCACCCTCACCGTCATCCTCGACCGCTTCGAGGGCAAGCCGCTCAACTCGCCCAACGACGTGATCGTCAAGTCGGACGACTCCGTCTGGTTCACCGATCCGCCGTTCGGCATCCTCGGCAACTACGAGGGCCACGTGGCGCCGGTGGAGCTGCCAACCAACGTCTATCGCGTGGACCGCAATGGCACCGCCACGGTCGTCGCCGGCGACATTCCCCGGCCGAACGGCCTGGCCTTCTCGCCCGACGAGAGCAAGCTCTACGTGGTGGTCAGCGGGCTGGTGCCGCGCGAGATTCGCGTGTTCGACGTCGTCGGCGACAAGCTGCAGCACGGCCGCGTCTTCATCGACTGCGGCCCCGGCATCCCCGACGGCTTCCGCGTCGACACCGAGGGCAATCTCTGGTGTGGCTGGGGCGGCGGCGAGGGCCAGGACGGCGTGGCGATCTTCAACGCCGGCTCCACCCTGATCGGCCGCGTCGTGCTGCCGGAGCGCGCCGCCAACCTCTGCTTCGGCGGCGCCAGGCGCAACCGGCTGTTCATCGCCGGCAGCCAGTCCATCTATGCCCTCTACGTCAACGCCCAGGGCGCGACGCTGAGCTGACGCGATGGCGACCCTGCTGATGCTGCCGCCGCAGTCGGCGAAGACGCGCGACTGGGCGGCCCGCGTGGCGGCGGCGCTGCCGGCGCTCACCGTCGTCGTGGCCGAGACGGAAGCCGAGGCGGCGCGAGCGGCGCCGGGCGCCGAGGCGGCCTTCGGCACGCTGCCGCCGGCGCTGGTGCGCACGGCGGCCAAGCTCCGCTGGCTGCAGGCGCCGCAGGCGGCGCCGCCGGCCGGCTACTACACGCCCGAGCTGATCGCGCACCCGGTGGTCGTGACGAACTTCCGCGAGATCTACAATGACCACATCGCCGCCCACATCATGGCGTTCGTGCTGGCCTTCGCGCGCGGCCTGCACTACTACGTCCCCCGCCAGCTCCGGCGCGAGTGGCGGCCGGAGCCGCTCGACAGCGGCGTCGTCCACCTGCCCGAGGCCAGCGCGCTCGTCGTCGGGCTGGGCGGGATCGGCGCCGAGACGGCGCGGCTGGCGGCGGCCTTCGGCATGCGCGTCACCGGCGTGGACGCGCGTCGCCGCGAGGCGCCGCCCGGCGTGCTGAAGCTCGACGGGCCTGACGCGCTCGACTCGCTGCTGCCGCTGGCCGACTTCGTCATCCTGACGGTGCCTCACACGCCCGCCACCGAGGGCTTCATGCACCGCGCGCGCTTCCAGCGGATGAAGCGCAGCGCGTTCCTCATCAACATCGGCCGCGGGATGACGACGCGTCTGGACGACCTGGTCGCCGCGCTGCGGGCCGGCGAGATCGCCGGCGCCGCCCTCGACGTCTACGAGCAGGAGCCGCTGCCGGCCGACCATCCGCTGTGGACGCTGCCCAACGTCCTGCTGACGCCGCACACCGCCGGCTTCGGGCCCTTTCTCGACGACCGGCGCTTCGAGATCCTGCTCGACAACTGCCGTCGCTTCCTGGCCGGCCAGCCGCTGCGCAACGTCGTCGACAAGGCGAGGTGGTTCTGATGGATCGCATCTCGGGCGGGCGGGCCGTCGTCGAGCTGCTGAAGGCCGAGGGCGTGCAGTACCTCTTCGGCATCGTCGGCTCGACGTTCCTCGACGTCCTCGACACGCTCTACGACGACAAGAGCCTCGAGTACGTCAACGTCCGCCACGAGCAGGCGGCGGCGTTCATGGCCGACGGCCTCGCCCGCGTGAGCGGCCGGCCCGGCGCCTGCCTGGTGACGAGCGGCCCCGGCGCCACCAACCTCCTCACCGGCGTGGCGGCGGCCTTCGTGGCCCATTCGCCGGTGGTCGCCCTGGTCGGCGGCGTCGATCGCGCGCACCGGAACAAGGATGCGTTCCAGGACTACGACCTCGTGGCCATGTTCAAGCCGGTGACCAAGCTCGCCGTCACGGTGAACAAGCCCGAGCGCATCGCCGAGATCATGCGGACGGCGCTGCGGGCGGCGATGAGCGGCCGCCGCGGGCCGGTCCTGGTCGAGATCCCGCGCGACGTGCTGAGCGAGACGGTGGAGGCGGCGACGGCGCTTCCCGCCGAGCGCTATCGCGCCGTCCACCCGTTGCCGCCCCATCCCGACGCCATTCGCGAGACCGCGCGGCTGCTGCGCGCCGCGCACCGTCCGCTGCTGATCGCCGGCGGCGGCGTCACGTGGGCGGAAGCCAACGACCTCGTGGCGCGGCTCGCCGAGCAGTACGCGCTGCCGATGATCACCGCCTACGGCCGCAACGACGCCGTGCCGAACGCGCATCCGTTCTACATCGGCCCTCTCGGCCGCGCCGGCTCCCCGGAGGCCGCCGCCGCCTGCCGGCGGGCCGACCTGCTGCTCGTCATCGGCTCGCGGCTCGGGCACTTCACCACCCACTTCGACCACCGCTACATCCAGCCCGGGACGGCGATCGTCCAGATCGACGTCGACGGCCGCGACATCGGCCGGTATTACCCGGTCGCCGTCGGCATCCAGGCCGACGCGCGCGAGGCCTGCCTGGCGCTGCTGGAAGCACTCGGCCAGCACGGCGTCGGCCCGGCGCCGGCCGAGTGGTGCCGCGAAGCCGAGACGCTCCGGGGCCAGCGTCAGGCGCGCCTGGCCGCCGAGGCGAATCTCACGACGCTGCCGATGAAGCCGCAGCGCGTGTACGTCGAGCTGCGACGCGCGCTGCCGGCCGACACGATCGTCGCGCTCGACGCCGGCGCCGCGCCGGCCTACGGCTACGACCGTCTGCAGTTCGCGCGGCCCCGGACGTTTCTGACGCCGCTCGACCTCGGCGGGCTCGGCTTCGCGTTCCCGGTCGCGCTGGGCGCCAAGCTGGGACGGCCCGAGGCGCCCGTGCTCGCCGTCCACGGCGACGGCGGCTTCCTGATGAACGCCCAGGAGCTGGAGACCGCCGTGCGCCACCGGATCAACGTCGTCACGCTGGTGATGAACAACAACTGCTGGGGCTCGGAGAAGGCCTACCAGAAGCATTTCTACGACGGGCGGTTCATCGGCTGCGACATCGGCAACCCGCGCTACGACGCCTACGCGCGGTTGTTCGGCGCCGAGGGCTACTACGTCGAGCATCCCGACCAGGTCGGCGACGCGCTGAAGGCGGCCTTCGCCTGCGGCAAGCCGGCAATCGTCGAGATCCCGATCGATCCCGACGAGTTCCCGACGCCGGTGGCGGCGGTCAAGCGCGGGCGGGCGTGAGCGCGCCGGTCGTCATTCACGGCGCCACCATCGTCGCCGGCGACGACACCGACACGATCCACTACGACGCGGCGCTCGCCGTGGAGAACGGCCGCGTCGCGCTGATCGGTCCGTCGCCCGACGTCCGCGCCCGCTATCCCGGCGCCGAGCTCGTCGAGGGCGTGGGCTGCGCGATCTTTCCCGGCTTCGCCAACACCCACACGCACCTCTCTCGCGTGCTGGCGCGCGGCATCTACGAGGATCTCTCGCCACCCCACACGCCACCCTTCACCGGCGGCCTGGCGCCACTGCCGTTGCCGACGCTCACCGCCGACGAGGAGCGCGTCATGGCGCTGCTGGGCGCGCTCGAGGCCATTCGCAGCGGGACGACGCTGGTGCTGGAGGAAGGCACGGCGCTGGGCGGCTACGCGGAGGCGCTCGCCGCCACCGGGCTGCGCCTGGTGCTGTGCGAGCGCGCCTGGGACCGCGCGCAGGCGTCGATTGGCCAGCCGGGGCCGTTCGAGCTCGATCCGACGCTCGGCGAGACTGGCCTCGCCCGCATCCGCGCGCTCCACGCGCGGTGGCACGGCGCCGCCGACGGGCGCGTGCAGGTCGGTCTGGCGGCGTGGGCCCCCGACATGTGCTCGCCCGAGCTGCTCGGGCGCTTGCGCAAGCTGCAGGATGAGCTCGGCGTGCTCGCCACCGTGCATCTGAACCAGATCTGGGGGGAGGTCGCCGCCGTGAAGCAGGAGCGCGGCGTGCTGCCGACGGAGTACCTGGCGCGCACGGGGTTCCTGTCCGACCGGCTCGTCGCCGCCCACTGCCGCTGCATGACCGCCGAGGAGGAGGACACGCTCGGCGCCGCCCGCACCGCCGTCGCGATCAACTCCGCCATCGCCGCCCGTCGCGGACTGGCCGCGCGCGTCGACGCGCTCGAGCGCGCCGGCTGTCGCATCACGCTCGGCAGCGACAACATGGCCGAGGACATGGTGGAGGTCACGCGCACGGCGATGTTCATGGAGCGCGTGCGGCGGCAGGATGGGCGACGGCCGACGCCGGAGCAGGCGCTGGCGTGGGCGACGCGCAACGGCTACGACGCCCTCGGGGTCGCCGACGGCGGCCGGCTGACCGGCGGCCGCCGCGCCGACCTGATCGTCGTCGACCTGCGCCGCCCCCACCTGACGCCCGCCCTGCGCGTCATCTCCGACGTCGTGCACAACGGCCAGGCCTCGGACGTGCGGGACGTGATGGTCGACGGCCGCTTCGTCATGCGCGACCGCTGTGTGCTGACGCTGGACGAGCCGGCGGTGGTGGCCGAGGCCGATCGCATCGCCCGCGCGGCGTGGCGCCGGCTGTTCGCCGAGCGCCGCGACCTCGTGCCGCCCTCGGGCTTGGGGCTGAGTTAGGGGCGCGTCGCCGGCACCGCGGCCAGCGCGCGGACCAGCTCGGGATCGGTCGCGAGGTCGTGCATGACCCGGGCGAGCGCGGCGTCCATCACCTTGCGCTCCGCGTCCTCGCCCGCGGAGTCCGTCTCGGTGGCGCGCCGCTTGATGCCGATGTACCGGCGAGCCAGCACGGCGTCGCCGGTGCGCCCGTCCGTCACCGCCAGCGCCACCGCGATCTTGCCGACGTACTGCGTGGTCGAGTGGCCGACGACCGTGTCGAGCCAGAACTCCTCGACGCTGGCGGCCAGCGCCACGTCGCGCCGGCCGGCGACGACGGCGTGCCCGTTCTTCGCGAGCTCGAGCGCCAGCGCCTCGCGGACCACCTCGGTCACCGGACGCGCCGTCACGATGTCCTGGCCCGTCTTCGGGCTCGTGCCGATGCGCGTGGGGTCGACGCGGCGATCGACGACGGGGACGATCTCGACCGCGCGGGGCGCCACCGTGCTCAGCATCGCGCGGTTCACGCCGGCCTCGGGATACCGCACGTCGAGGCCGGCGGTGCCGGCCGCGCAGCCGCCGGCCAGCAGGGCCGCCAGCGAGAGCATCGCCACCCGGCGACCCGGGCTCATCGGCCGGCACTCCGCGCGTACACGAGCTCGTTGGCGAGCCGCTGGCCCGCCCGCTCCAGCACCTCGACGAGGTGGTGTCGGGTGAACTGCTTGTCGCCAGTGAACGACGCCAGCGGCAGCCGCTCCGGATCGGTCACGTCCTCGCCGGCCTCCCAGAGCACGACCCCGGTGCTGCGGACCACGAGCTGGGCGCGGACGTCGGCGAAGCCCGAGATCAGGTCGGGCTCGCCCTCGCGAACCCGCACGAGACCCCACGCCGGCACCGTCAGGCGGATGATGGCGTCCAGGCGGCGGCGGTCGTCGCCGAACGGCTCCCGCTCGACGACCTGGATCTCGTCGAACTCGGTGCTGGCCTGCAGCGTGCGCGCGAAGGCGTCGGCGACCACCGCGCGGGGCGAGACGGCCTCGGCCTCGGGCTCGGTATCGGTCGTGCGGTCGAGGGCGAGCAGCCAGTTGATGCCCCGATGGAGAAGGTCCGCGATGGGCCGGAACACCGCCAGCGCGGAGTTCCACTTCATCAGCCCGTCGAAGGTGCGTCCCGGCTCGGCGCTGTGCTCGACTACGCTGAATCGGCTGTCGCCGGAGACGACGACGGCCACCCGCCGCACGGTCTCGAACGGACGGGCGGCCGGGCGCGAGGGCGGCGGCGGCGCGGACGAGGCACAGCCGCTGACGAGCACGACGGCCAGGACCAGCAGGACGGCGGAGGCCCGAGACATCACCCGCTGATATAGCGTGACGGCGGGGTCGGGGTCAAGCCTTCTGAGACGCCGCGCTAGAGCCGCGCCATCACCTGCCCCGCGAGGTCCTCGGCGAGCCGCCACTTCGCGTCCACCCCGGTGGCGAACATCAGCTCCTGGAGCCCCTCCCCCTCGAGCTCGCGGATCCGCTCGACCAGCTCGTCGGCGGTGCCGACCAGGCAGGTGGCGCGCACGAGGTCGGCGTCGATCAGCTCGGCCTCGCCGGGGTGCAGCGCCGTGTAGTGGAGCTCGTGGGTGCGAAAGTGCCGGTAGGCCTCGGGCGTCTGCTCCACGAGCGCGCAGTAGCGCTTCCAGATGCGCTGCAGGAACGCCGGCGGCTCGCTGCGGCGCTCGCGCACCTCGTCGTAAAAATAGTAGACGCTGGCCATGACGTTGGGGCCGACGGCGCGCAGGACGCGCTCGGAGTCCGCCCGCTCGCCGGGCTCGAGCAGCGCCAGGTTGACGAGCGCGCAGTTGCGGAAGCCGTCCAGCCGCCGGCCGGCCCGCGCGGCACCGACCGCCACCCGGGCCAGCGCCTCCCGCACCGGGATGCCGCGCGGCGGGATGGCGAAGACGAGGCCGTCGCCGAACTCACCGGCCAGCTCCATGGCCCGCGGGCCGAAGCCCGAGACGTACAGCGGGATCTTCGGCTCGAGACTCATGTACTTCTCGCCGTGCATCAGGATCTTCACCGGGCGCGTCGCACCCTCGTAGGTGTAGTCCACCACCTCGCCGCGCAGCAGGGCGCTCAGCACGCGCAGGTACTCGCGATAGTCGGCCACCTTCATCGGCCGCTGGCCCATCGTGCGGGTCGCCGTGTTGCCGGTGCCGATGCCGAGGTGCACGCGGCCCGGCGCCAGGCGGTTCAGCGTGGCCATCGCCGCGACGTGCACCGGCGGGATGCGGGTGCCGCAGATGGCGGTCCCGGGGCCGAGACGCAGCCGCGTGGTCTGGCGCGCGGCCAGCGCCAGCACCGCGTAGCAGTCGGAGAACAGCATCTGGCTGTCGGTCACCCAGACCGAGTCGTAGCCGAGCGTCTCGGCATGGTTGAAGAACCCGATCTCGTCGACGTTGGCCATCACGCAGACGCCGAAGCGCATCGCACCGCCTACACGATACCGTCGGACCGCAGGCGCGCGATCTCGTCGGCCGAGAGGCCGAGCAGGCCGGACAGGATCTCGTCGGTGTGCCGCCCCAGCGCGGCGCCAGCGTGATCGACACGCCCCGGCGTCAGCGACAGCTTCGGGATGACGCCCGGCTGCGGCAGCGAGCCGAGGCCCTCGGCGGGGACGTCGACGATCATCTGGCGGGCGCGGTAGTGCGGATCGCGGAAGATGTCGGCCATGCTCATGATCGGCGAGTGCGGGATGTCGGCCGCCCGCAGCTCCTCGACGGCCTTGTCGAACGTCCGCGCGGCGAACCAGCCCTGCGCGATCTCGAGGATGACGCCGATGTGCTGGGGGCGCTCGCGGCCGCTCGCGAAGCGCGGATCGCGGGGGAGCTCGGGATGGCCCAGCATCGTGCACAGGCGCTCGAACAGATGCTGGGCGGGCGCGGTGAAGACGATCCAGTGGTCGTCCTGCGTCTGGAACGCGCCGCCCGGCCACCCGGCGTGCTGCAGCCCGCCGCGCTCGCGCACCACGCCCTGCCGGCCGTAGAGCGTGGTGGTGTACTCCATGACGCGGAACGCCGACTCGTACAGCGAGGCGTCGATCCACTGGCCCTCGCCGGTCGCGTCGCGGTGGCGGAGCGCGGCCATCACGCCGAAGGCGGTGAACAGGCCCGTCATGTAGTCGGGATAGACGGGCGTCGGTCGCGCCGGCGGCCGGTCGGCCGGTCCGTTGATGTACCAGGTGCCGCCGAACGCCGAGCCGATGGCCGCGTACCCGGGCCCGTCGCGCAACGGCCCCGTCTGGCCGAAGGCGGTGATGCGCGCCATGACGAGCCGCGGGTTGATCGCGTGCAGCGCGTCCCAGCCGAGGCCCCACTTCTCGAGCACGCCGGGCCGGAAGTTCTCCAGCACGACGTCGCAGTGAGGCACGAGCCGCTTGACGACGTCCTGGCCGCCCGGCCGGTGCAGGTCGAGCGTCATGAGCTTCTTGTTGCGGTTGTCGACGGCGAACCAGTACGAGGTGCCGTCCTCGACGGGCCCCAGCCGGCGCAGGTCGTCGCCGCGGCCGGGCAGCTCGGTCTTGATGACCTCGGCGCCGAACTCCGCCATGAGCGTGCCGCAGAACGGCCCCGCGACGACCTGGGCCAGCTCCAGCACGCGGATGCCGTCCAGTGGACGCCGGCGCGCGCTCACGCCGGGCCCTCGGCGCCGAGCGTCACGCAGGCGGCCGGCGCGATCGTCAGCGCGACGGCGTCGCCGGCCCCGAACCGTCGGACGGCGGGGGTGACGACGCGCAGCACCACGTCGGTCCCGGCGATCGCGACCTGGTAGTCGACGCTGTCGCCGAGAAAGCTCGCACGCTTCACGATGCCACGCAGCGCGTTGTCCAGCGGCCCCGACGGCGCGGCGCCCGTCGGCGCGAGCGCGATGTCGTGGGGCCGGATCGACACCGCCGCCGGCGCGCCCGGCGACAGGCCGCCGGCCACGCGCAGGCGCAGCCCGCCGCGGGCCAGCGCGTCGGTCGACTCCGCGACGCCCTCGATCACGTTCGTGCGGCCGATGAACTCGGCCACGAAGCGCGTGCGCGGCCGGAGGAAGATCTCGTCGGCGCCGCCGACCTGGACGACGCGGCCGCGCTCGAGGACGGCGATGCGGTCGGAGATCACCATGGCCTCCGCCTGGTCGTGGGTGACGTAGAGCGTCGTGATCGCGAACGCCTCGTGCAGCCGCCGGATCTCGAAGCGCATCTCCTCGCGCAGGTTGGCGTCGAGGTTCGACAGGGGCTCGTCGAGCAGCAGGATCTCCGGCTCGACCACCAGGGCGCGCGCCACCGCGACCCGCTGCTGCTGGCCTCCGCTCAGCTCGCCGGGATAGCGGCTCTCGTAGCCGGCCAGCTGCACCACGCGCAGCATCTCGCGCACCCGCGCGTCGCGCGCGGCCCGCGCCAGGCCGGGCTTGAAGCGCAGCCCGTAGGCGACGTTCTGGGCGACCGTCATGTGCGGCCACAGCGCGTAGCTCTGGAAGATCATCGCCATCCGCCGCCGCTCGGGCGCCACCACGGCCGCCGGCGACGACAGGCAGCGATCGCCGACCCAGATCTCGCCCGCCTCCGGCGTGAGGAAGCCCGCCACCAGCCGGAGCGTCGTCGTCTTGCCGCAGCCGGAGGGGCCCAGCAGCGCCAGCAGCTCGCCGGGCTCGACGCTGAGCGAGAGACCCTGCACGGCGCCGACCTCGCCGTAGCGCTTGCTGAGCTCCTTCATCGTCACGCCGGGCATGTCACTCTCGCGCGCCCAGCATGTCGCGCCCCAGCACGCGCTGCATCAGCGCGACGGTGGCGAAGGTGAGCGCCAGCATGGTGAGGCCGAGGACGGCGATGGCCCCGAACTGGCCCTCCTCCTTCAGGTCGAAGATGACGACCGACATCACCCTGGTGGCCGGCGTGAAGAGGATGATCGACGCCGACAGCTCGCGGATGACGCCGATGAAGATGAAGCACCAGGCCGCGATGATGCCGCTGCGGGCCAGCGGCGCGGTGACGTCGCGCAGGATGCGCAGGCGCCCGGCGCCCAGGATGCGCCCGGCGTCCTCGAGCTCGGCCGGGATGCCGCGGAACGTCGCGTCCGACTGTGCGTAGCCGGTCGGCAGCTCCTTGGTCAGGTAGGCGATGAAGAGGATGGCCAGCGTGCCGTACAGGACGAACGGCGGCCGCGTGTAGGCGATGAACAGCGCGACGGCGAGGACGACGCCGGGGATGACGATCGGCGCCAGCGCCAGGAACGCGACCACCTGGTGGCCGACGACGAGCCGGCGGGTGGCGACGTAGGCGAGCAGCGCCACCAGCACGGCGCCGACGGTCGCGGTCGCCACCCCGAGCTCGAGCGTGTTGACGATCGCCGCCTGGGTGGCGCCGTAGTCGACGAAGGTGAACGTGAAGTTGGCCAGCGTGAGATTGCTCCACGTCAGCGGCTGGGCCCACGCGCGCGAGAGCGCGGCCTTGGCGAGGATGCCGTAGGGCAGGACGATCGAGCACGCCATCACCGCCAGGCCGGCGGCCAGCGCCGGCCAGCGCCAGGCCCCGAGCGCGATCGTGCGTCGCTGGCCGCCCTTGCCGCCGACCGCCACGTAGCCGCGCCGGCCGAGCACGCGCTTCTGGACGAGCAGCAGGAGCGCCGTCGCCAGCAGGAGCGGCAGCGAGAAGGCCGCCGCCTGCTCGATCTTCGGCGGATAGTGGAAGAACGACCAGATCTGGGTCGTGATCGTGTGGAAGCCGGCCGGCAGCGCCAGGATCGCGGGCGAGCCGAACAGCGCCAGGGCCTGCAGCACGGCCAGGATGAAACCGCTGACGAGCGCCGGCAGGACCAGCGGCAGCGTGACCGTCAGCGCCACGCCGAGCCGGCCGGCGCCGAGGATCGCCGCCGCCTCCTCGAGGTCGGAGGCGATCAGGGCCAGCGTGTTGACGAGCATGATGTAGACGTACGGGAACGTGTAGAGCGTCACCACGAACACGAGCCCGGGCATCGTGAAGATGTCCACGAGCGGCGAGTCGAGACCCGTCAACCGGCGCCAGAGCGTGTTGAGCAATCCGGCGTTGGGCCCGGCCAGCATCACCCACGCGAAGGCGCCGAGAAAGGGCGGCGTCACGAACGAGGCCAGCACGAGCGCCCGCAGGACGCCCTTGCCGGGCAGATCGGTGCGCGCCGTCAGCCAGGCCAGTGGCGCGCCGACCGCGATCGAGGCCAGCCCCACCCAGAACGCCAGCACGAGCGTGTTCCCGAGCGCGCGGCGCAGCGCCGGATCGGCGAGGACCGCACGATAGTGGGCGAGCGTGACGCCGCCGCCCTCCTGGCTGACGCTGACCCGGACCAGCCACCCGAGCGGCAGCGCCATGAGGAACAGCAGGACGAGCGCGGCGGCGAGCCAGACGGGCAGCGAGCGGTCGAGACCGGGACGCGGGAGACGGCTCTGTCTGGTCACGGCGCGGAGCCGCAGCGTATCACGTCCGCCCTAGGAGATGATCCGATCCACCCGCAGCAGCAGCGCTTGAGGGATCGTCAGCCCGATCGCTTTCGCAGTCCTGAGGTTGAGGACGAGCTCGAACTTCGTGGGTTGCTCGATGGGAAGGTCGGCCGGCCTCGCGCCTTTCAAGATCTTGTCGGCGTAGCTGGCGAGGCGCTCGTGCGTCTCGCGCTGACTGGCGCCGTAGCTCATCAACCCTCCGGCGTCGGGATACTCGCTCCAGCCGAACATCGACGGCAGTCGCTGGGTGACGGCGAAGTTGGCCAGGCTGACCCGGTTCGCCAGGGTCGCACCCTCGGGAAACACCACCATCGCGTCGGGTTGCGCCCGGCGGACGGTCTCGAGCGCTCGGTCGAGCTCGGGACTGGCTCCAAAGGGGGACTGCGAGAACGGGACGTAGAGCAGGTTGATCCCGAGCCTCTGGGCGGACGTCTCGGTGGCGTGCAGCTCCGACTGTTCCCCGGGATGGTCGGTATTCGAGAGCGCCGCGAGCGAGCGCAGGCGAGGAAGGGCCTGCGTGAGCAGCTCCACTCGCTTGCCGGCGACTTCGAGGGACAGGAACGTGATGCCGGTGAGGTTGCCGCCTGGACGCGCCAGGCTCTTCGCAAAGCCTGCCTCGACGGGATCGCCGCTGATGGTGAAGAGGATTGGAATGTCCTTGATGGCCGCCGCCCCCCGGACCGCCGTGAGGCTGGCCACGATCAGCATGACCTTCGACTGGGCCAGTTCCGCAGCTTCGGCGCGCAGCCTCTCCAGATTTCCCTGAGCGTGCCGGATGTCGAGAACGACATTCTGGCCCTCGATGTAGCCCAGCTTCCGCAGGCCATCGCGAAATCCCTCGAGGAACGGATCGGGCCGCGATCCGGCGGACAGCCAGCCGATGCGAGACGGCGACGGCGCCCTCTGGGCGTGCGCAGCCGACACCACCAGGGTGGCGCCGAAGCCGACGAGCACAGCGCGCCGGCCGACCTTCACGCCGACCTCACGCCCCGAAGAACTCCACGAAGCGCTTCTTGATCTCCTCGTTGCGCTTCAGCAGCTCGTCGGGATCGACGGTCAGCAGCTTCAGCTCGGAGAGCTTGGGCTTGTCGGCGGGATACGTCACGTCGGGGTGGCCGGTGTAGAGTCCCTCGCTGTCGGCCATGAGCTGCTGCAGCTCGCGGCCGAAGGAGAAATCGGTGAAGAGACGGGCCGCGCTGGGATGCGGCGCGAAGGCCGTGATGGCCGTGGGCGAGATGACGAGCGGGACGCCTTCCTTCGGATAGACGATCTCGACGGGGTTCCCCTTCTTCTTGATCTGGTAGAACGTGTAGTCGCCGCCGTCGACGGCCACCGGCCGCTCGCCCGAGGCGACCACGCCCGAGGGGTCGTTGGCCGACTGCACGAGCATGAGCTGGTTCGCGGCGAGCTGCTTGAAGTAGTCCCAGCCGAGCAGCTTGACGAGCGCCAGCACGTGGGTGGCGATCACGCCGCTGTAGCCGGGATGCGCGGTGACCATCTTGCCCTTCCACTTCGGATCCAGCAGGTCCTTCCACGTCTTCGGCGCCTCGGCCGCCGAGACCACCCTGGTGTTGTAGGCGATCGCGTTCACCGTCGCCCGCAGGCCGTAGTAGTAGCCGTCCCTGTCCTTGAACCCCGCGGGGAACCGCTCCACCCCGGGCGGGGTGTGCCGGGCCAGCAGCTTCTTGTCCTTGAGCATCACGAAATGGCCGGCGTCGGACGTGTGAATCACGTCGACGGTCTTGATGTTGGCCTGGAGCTCCTGCATCACCCGCTGGAGAATTCGTTCCGACCCCGTGCGGTTCAGCTCGACCTTGATGCCGGGATAGGCGGCCTCGAACGCCTTGGCGAGCCGTTCGGCGGTGGGCAGGGCCAGCGACGTGTACCACACGACCTTGCCCTCTTTCCGCGCGGCGTCCACGAGCTTCGCGTCCTGGGCGGCGGCGCCGCCGGCCACTGCCAGCGTCGCCAGCAGCGCAAGGCACCACGTCGTTCTCATGCGCTCCCCTCGACGCCGAGCGCGGCCAGCAGCTCGGTCAGCGTCCCCCCGCCGGCCAGCGCGTGGACGGCCCGAACCACGCGCTCGATCCGGGGCTCCGGCAGCGCCAGCGCGGCGTTGCCGCGGAATTTCGCCTCGACCTCCGCGCGCGAGAGCGGCGCGTCGGGGCCGCCGCGCGGCCGGTCCTGCCGCTCGCGCAGCGTGCGGCCGTCGGTCAGGGCGACCTCGACGTCCCCGACGAACTGGCGCGGATAGTCGATCGTCGGATCCAGCTCGTAGGTCACGCGGCGCGCGACGTTCAGCACGCCCGGCTCGCGCACCGCCGCGTCGGTGAACTCGGCCAGGCCCGCGCGGCCCCGCACGAAGATCGACGCGAGCAGGTAGGGCAGGCTGAACTTCGCCGCGTACCCGTTGGGCGGCGCGTGCTTGGCGCCGAGCGGCTCCCACAGGCGCGGCACCGGCCCCGCCGACGTGCGACAGCGGATCGTGGCGATGCGCTCGGCGGTCACGCCGGGCTCGGCGCGCAGCCGCGCCGCGCAGTCCATGTACGGCTGGGCGATCGAGCCGCACGGGTACGGCTTCAGCGTGAGCTGCTCGAGCTCCCACGCGCGGCCGAGCGTGTCGAGCAGTCCGTCGAGGCGGGCCCGGTCGTGGCCGCCGGCAAAGGCCGCGTACAGGCCGTGGCCGCCCTCGAGCACCGTGTCGGGCCCGGTGAAGCCGGCGCGCGCCAGCAGCGTGGCGGTGACGCCGGCGTGAGCGGCCCAGCCCGGGTGCAGTCGCTTGGTCCACGAGCCGTCGGTGAGGTACTCGATGATCCCGGCGGCCTGGCTGCCGCAGATGCCGAAGGCGTGCACGAGCTGGTCTTCGGAGAGCTTGAACAGCCGCGCGGCGGCGGCGGCGGCCGCGAAGCTGCCGGTGATCGCGGTCGGGTGGAAATGCCGCGCGTGCAGCGCGCCGGGCACGGCCAGCCCGACGCGGCACATGACCTCGACGGCGGCGATCAGCGCCTCCAGCACCGCCGGGCCGCCGGCGCCGCTCGCCTCGCCGGCCGCCAGCGCCGTCGTGACGGCGACGCAGCCGGTGTGGACGATGGCGTCCTCGCGGGTGTCGTCGAAGTCGAGGCCGTGGGCGAGCGTGGCGTTGGCCAGCACCGCGTTGGCGGCGGCGACGCGCCCCGCGGTGCCGAGCAGCGCGCTCTCGGGCGCGCCCCCGAGACGCTCGGCCACGCCGAGCACGGCCCGGCCGAAGTCGTCGCGCGCCGCGGCCAGCGCGTTGCCGATCGTATCGAGCGTCAGCAGCGTGGCCTTGGCGGTGACGGCCGCCGGCACGTCGCCGAGCGAGAGCGCGAGCACGAAGCGCGCGAGACGGCGGGCGGCGGTGGGCGCGGGCACGGTGACGTCTATCTACCGGGCGGCATCGAGGATGTCAATTCCGGCGCAGCCGCCAGATCTCCTCGGACGGCCAGCGGTGCGCCCACGCCGCCGTCACGTACGGATGACGCGTGGAGGCGCCGGCGGGCGCGCGCAGCTCGAGCAGGTCGAGGACCTCCAGGCCGCTGGAGCGAAACAGGCGGATCCACTCGCCCGTGGGCAGCGTGAACTCGATCGACTCGTCGTCGGACCACTGCAACCGATGGAGACCGAAGTAGTCGCGGCGCAGGTGGGCGTCGGCGGCGCCGGCGCCGTCGGGGGCGCACAGCGTCAGCAGCGTTGCGTGCTTGAGGAAGACCAGCTCGCCGCCCGGCCTCAGCAGCCGCGCCGCCTCCGGGATCCACCGGTAGGGATCGCACCAGATGCTGGCGCCGTACTCCGACAGCACGACGTCGAAGCGGGCGTCGGCCAGTGGCACGCGCTCGGCGTCGGCATGGAGGAGCGGAAATACCAGGCCGTGCTCGCGCTGCAGCTCGCGCGCCGTCGCCAGCTGTCGGGCGGAGTTGTCGAGCCCGATGACCCGAGCGCCGCGGCGCGCGAGCCACGCCGCCCAGTACGCGGTGCCGCAGCCGAGCTCGACGACGTCCCTGCCGCGCACCGGCGGCAGCGCGCGCACGTCGCGCTCGGGAAGCTCCCACAGGCCCCACACCGGCTCGTCGCTCGCCCACGCGCGGCGCCCCGGCTCGACCCACTCGGCGCTCTGGCGATCCCACACCGCGCGGTTGCGCTCGACGTGGCCGGTCACTTGCCGTCCCGCTCGAGGACCTCCTTGATGGCCGCCGGCGGGACCTTGATCTGCACGCCCGCTCGTTCCTCCTGCAGCAGCATCGCCACGCGCGAGTCGCGCTCGCCCCAGCCGCGGTTGAGCGCCTCGGTCATCTCCTCGAGCGTGATGTTGGCCAGGCGCATGGGGACCTTGTGCTCGCGGCCGAGCGCCACGGCCAGCGAGACGTCCTTGTGCGCCAGGCGCAGGGCGAACGACGGCGGCTCGAACGTGCCGGGCAGGAACTGATCGGCGAGCCCGTCGAAGGTGCGGCGACGACCGCCGGCGCCCTGCCGCACGGCCTTCCAGATCGCCAGCGGCTCCACGCCGGCCTTGACGCCCATCGTGAACACCTCGGCCAGCGCCGTCTGCACGACGTAGCCGGCGCAGTTGTGCACGAGCTTGGCGATCGAGCCGGCGCCGATCGGTCCGAC
The DNA here is from genome assembly GCA_005887895.1 of Candidatus Rokuibacteriota bacterium. Taxonomy (GTDB): domain Bacteria; phylum Methylomirabilota; class Methylomirabilia; order Rokubacteriales; family CSP1-6; genus AR5. Next base: position 11,949 of record VBPC01000156.1, on the reverse strand, counting down.
GTAGTAGGCCTGATCCCCGATCGCGTCGAGGACGGCCTTGAACTTCTTGAAGGCGGCCTCGTCGCCGCCGACCCACAGCGCGAGCCGTCGCGACTCCGCCCCGCGCGGCCCGCCGCTCACCGGCGCGTCGAGCACGTCGACGCCGCGCGCCTTGAAGATCGCGTGGAGACGACGGACGACGGTGGGCGAGTTGGTCGACAGGTCGAAGTACGCCTTGCCGGCCGTGAGGCCGGTCAGCAGACCGCCGCGCTCGTCGAGCGCCACCGCCTCGACCTCGGCCGGCCCGGGCAGCGAGGTGAAGACGACGTCGACCGCCTCGGCCACCGCCCGCGGCGTGTCGGCCCAGCGGGCGCCGTTCTTGACGTGCGGCTCGGCGGCATCCTTGCGGACGTCGTGCACGACCAGCTCGTGGCCGGCCTTCTGCAGATTGGCCGCCATGTGACGGCCCATGGTGCCGAGTCCGATGAATCCGATCTTCATGACTTGGCCTCGTCGAAGACCTTGCGCGCGATGCGACCGGCCGTCATGGCCGCCGGCCAGCCGGCATAGAAGGCCATGTGGGTGATGACCTCGCCGATCTCCTCGCGCGTCACGCCGTTGGCCAGCGCGCGCTCGAGATGGCCGGTCAGCTGGTCGCCGCGGTACATCGCGACCAGCGCGGCGACGGTGATGAGGCTCCGGTCGCGCTTGGAGAGTCCGGGACGCTCCCAGACGTCGGCGTAGAGGACCTTCTCGCTCAGCTCGATGAGCTTCGGCGCGACCTTGCGGACCTCGTCGCGGGCGGAGGTGATCGTGCGGGGGGTGCTCACGGCAGGGCTCCTTTCGCGCCCCGGGCGGCCGGGGCTGGCCGCACTGTACCGCGTTTGCGGAGCGCTGGCAGGGCTGCTAGCATTCCGGCCGCCCCAGTCGCCGCGTTCAGGAGGCCCGACATGCGCATCGCTCTCGCGTTGCTGGCCACGCTCCTGCCGTTCGTCCCGGTCGTCGCCCAGGCCCAGGACGGACGGGCCGGCGTCGAGGCGGTCGCCACGGCGCTCGGCGCGCCCGGCGTCAAGTCGCTCGAGTACACGGCGAGCGGTGTCAACTTCGCCGTCGGGCAAAGCGCCGCGCCCGGGCAGCCGTGGCCGCGCTTCACCGTGAAGAGCCTCACCCGTCGCGTGAACTACGAGACCGCCTCGGCCCGCGAGGACTGGCTGCGCGTCCGCGCCGAGGAGCCGCCGCGCGGCGGCGGCCTGCCGGTGGTCGGCGAGCTCAAGCAGGTGTTCATGGTGAGCGGCGACCACGCCTGGAACGTGGCCGAGAACGCGGCGATCCCGGCGCCGATCGCGCTGGCCGAGCGCCAGCTGCAGCTCTGGGCCACCCCGCACGGCGTCGTCAAGGCCGCTCTCGCGAGCAACGCGACCCGGCAGGGACGCGTGATCGCCTTCACGCTGCCGAACCGCATTCCGGTGAAAGCCATCATCGACGGACAGAACCTCGTCGAGCGCGTGGAAGCCACGCTCCCCAGCCCGGTGCTGGGCGACCTGCCGATCGAGATCAGCTACGCGGACTACAAGGACTACGGCGGGGTGAAGTTCCCGGCGCGGATCCGGCAGACCGCCGGCGGGTTCCCGGCCCTCGACGTCAGCGTCACCGACGTGCGGCCGAACGCCGCCGTCGACATCGCGGTGCCCGACGACGTCCGTCAGGCCACCGCCCCCTACGCGAGGGTGGCCACGCAGATGGTGGCCGACGGCGTCTGGTACGTGAGCGGCGGAACGCACCACAGCGTCGCCATCGAGATGAAGGACCACGTGATCCTGATCGAGAGCCCGCTCAACGACGAGCGCGCGCTCGCCGTCCTGGCCGAGACGCGCAGCCTGGCGCCGAACAAGCCGGTCCGCTACGTCGTGAACACCCACCACCACTTCGATCACTCGGGCGGGCTGCGCGCGGCCGCCGGCGAGGGCGCCACCATCATCACCCACGAGATCAACCGGGTCTACTTCGAGCGCGCGCTGGCGGCGCCGGCCACGGTGCGTCCCGATCACCTGGCGAAGTCCGGCCAGAAGGGCGTCGTCGAGGGCGTGCGCGACAAGCGCGTGCTCAGCGACGGCGCGCGGACGGTCGAGATCCACCACATCGCCGGCAACGCGCACGACGACGGCCTGCTCATGGCGTACCTGCCGAAGGAGAAGCTGCTGGTCGAGGTCGACGTGTTCACGCCGCCGCCGGCCAACGCGCCGCCACCGGCCAGACCGCTCAACTTCACGGTGAACCTGGCCGAGAACCTCAAGCGCCTCGGCCTCACCCCCGACCTCCTGCTGCCGCTGCACGGGCGCATCGTGCCGGTGGCCGACCTGCACAAGGCCGTCGGCCACGAGCACTGAGATGAATCCATTCGCGAGCGCCACCGAGCTGCTGGCCGACCTGCGGGCGGGCACGGTCACGTCGAGCGATCTGACCGACATGTACATCGGCCGCATCGAGCGCCACGACGCGCGGCTCAACGCGGTGGTCGTCCGCGACTTCGAGCGCGCGCGCCAGGCGGCCCGGGCGGCCGATCAGGGCGGGCCCGGCGGGCTGCGCGGTCTGCCGATCACGCTGAAGGAGTCGTTCAACGTCAGCGGGCTTGCCACCACGTGCGGGGTCCCGGCGTGGAAGGGCTTCGTCTCCAAGCACGACGCGCCGGCGTGGGCCCGGCTTCGCGCGGCCGGTGCGGTGCTCCTCGGCAAGACGAACGTGCCCCCGATGCTCGCCGACTGGCAGTCGGCCAACCCGATTCACGGGCGCGCCGTCAATCCGTGGGACCTCGGCCGCACCCCGGGCGGCAGCAGCGGCGGCAGCGCGGCCGCGCTGGCGGCGGGGCTGAGCGCGCTGGAGGTGGGCTCCGACATCGGCGGCTCGATCCGCGTGCCCGCGGCCTTCTGCGGCGTCTACGGCCACCGGCCCAGCGAAACGCTCTTGCCGAGGAGCGGACAGTTCCCGTTCCCGCCGATGCCGAATGCGGCCGTGGTCATGGGCGTGCAGGGACCACTGGCGCGCAGCGCCGACGACCTCGAGCTCGCGCTGGACGTGCTGGCCGGCCCGGAGGTCGGCGAGGACGTGGCGTGGCGCGTCGAGCTGCCGCCGGCGCGCCGCACGCGGCTGGCCGACTTTCGGGTGGCCATCCTGCCCGCGATCCCCTGGCTCGCCGTGGACGAGCAGATCGCGTCGGCGCTCGAGGCCCTGGCCTCGAGGCTCGGCCGGCTCGGCTGCACGGTCAAGCGCGCGCAGCCCGACACCCTCGGGGACTTCCGGGCGCATCACGCGCTCTACCGTTCGCTGCTGTCGGCGGTGACGGGCGCGGCGCTGGACGCCGAACAGCGCCGGCAACGCATCGCCATGTGGCGCAAGCCGGACGACGAGTTCTCGCGCGCGCACCTGCGCGGGCTCGAGGGCACGGCCAGCGACTACCTGCTCTGGCACCGCCAGCGCGAGCAGTACCGCGCCGCCTGGCGGGCGTTCTTCCGCGACTGGGACGTGGTGCTGGCGCCGGCCATCAACGTGCTCGCCTATCCGCACATCGAGCGCGCGTGGCCGCCGGACGACAGCGATCTGTCGCTGACGTTCACGATCGGCGACCGGGCGGTGCCGTACCTCGACGGCCTCGTCTACCCGGCCGTGTCGACGGTGGCGGGGCAGCCGGCCACGGCGTTCCCGGTCGGGCGCTCCCATGACGGGTTGCCGATCGGGCTGCAGGCGATCGGTCCCTATCTCGAAGACCGCACGCCGATTCGCTTCGCGGCGCTGCTGGCGGGGGAAATCGGCGGCTTCAGCCGGCCCGAAGGGTACGAGTAGGCCGGTCGGGAGCCACATCGTCCTAGCGCGAGGCGATGCGGCGGGGCCGTGCCCGACGTGGACGGCATGGTCACGCAGGCCGTGGCCGCCGGCGGCGCGCTGACCCGTCCGCTCGAGAGCAAGTTCTACGGCCACCGCACCGGCGAGATCACCGACCCGTCCGGCTACCGGTGGACGCTCTCCACCTGCACCGTCGGAGTTTTTGGAGGTACACTCGGGCGCCAGCGAGGTGTCCCATGTACGAGGTCTACGCCCTCAAGTACGCGGAGCGCGACACCACGAAGTGCCAGTTCTTCTACCGCGAGGCGTCGCACGATCCGCTGACGCTGCACTACTTCGTGTGGCTGATCCTGGGCGGTCCGCATCCCGTGCTGGTCGACACCGGCTTTCTCGAGGACGACGCGCGGGCGCGGCACATCCGGAACTACGTGAGCCCGGCCGCGATGGTCGAACGGGCCGGGATCAAGCGCGGCGACGTGCCGATGGCGCTCATCACCCACCTGCACTACGACCACTGGGCCGGCCACAGCCTGTTCCCGGAGGCGCAGTACTGGATCCAGGGCGAGGAGGTCGCGTTCTGGACGGGGCCGTTCGGCAGCACGCCGGCCTTCCGCGGCTCGGCCAACGTCGACGCGCTGGCGCGACTGGTCTCGCTCAACTACGCCAACCGCATCCGCGTGGTCGAGGGCGACCGCGAGGTGCTGCCGGGCATCCGCGTGCACCGGGTCGGCGGCCACACCGCCGGGTTGCAGATCGTCAGCGTGAAGACGGCGCGGGGCACCGTCGTGCTCACCTCCGACGCCTCGCACTTCTACCACAACGTGGAGACGCGCCAGCCGGTGCAGATCATCACCAGCCTGCCCGAGATGCTGACCGCCTTCGAGACGATCCACGAGCTGGCCGGCGCCGAGAAGCTGATCGTGGCGGGTCACGATCCGCAGGTGGCCGATCGCTTCAAGCGCGTGGACGACGGGATCGTCAAGATCGCCTGACGGAGGATGCCATGTCGAGGCATGCGGCTCTCTCCCTGATCGTCGCCGCCCTGGTGTGCGCCGCGCAGCCGGCCTCGGGCCAGGAGCTGCCCGAGGGCAAGGGCAAGGAATTGGTCGCCGCCCAGTGCAACAGCTGTCACCCGTTCTATGCACGCGTGGGCGCCGGCTACACGGCGGAGGGCTGGCGCACCGTCATGCGGATGATGGTCAATCACGGCGTGGCCATTCCGCCGGACCAGCTGGCGACGATGACCGACTACCTGACGCGAAACTTCCCCGAGAAGCCGAAGCCCCCCGGCGTCGTCATCCCGGGCCCCGCCACGATCGAGATCAAGGAGTGGCAGGTACCGACGCCCGGCTCACGGCCGCACGATCCACTGGCGACGGCGGACGGAGCGCTCTGGTACACCGGCCAGATGGCCAACGTGCTCGGGCGGCTCGATCCGAAGACGGGCCGCTTCAGGGAATATGCGCTCAGGACGCCGCACTCCGGCCCCCACGGCCTGGTCGAGGACAAGGACGGCCACATCTGGTACACGGGCAACACCGGAGCGCTGATCGGCAAGCTCGACCCGAAGACCGGCGCGGTCACCGAGTACAAGATGCCCGACCCCGACGTGAAGGATCCGCACACGCTGATCTTCGACCAGCGCGGCATCTTGTGGTTCACCGCCCAGAACGCCAACCGGGTGGGACGCCTCGATCCCAAGACCGGCGAGATCAAACTGCTGACGCCGCCTACGCCGAAATCCCGTCCCTACGGCATGGCGGTGAGCTCGAAGGGCACGGTGTTCTACGTGGCGTTCGGCGCGAACAAGGTGGGCAGCGTCGATCCGAGGACACTCGAGATCCGCGAGTACACGCTGCCGGACCCGGCCTCGCGTCCGCGACGCATCGCGATGACCAGCGACGACCTCGTCTGGTACGCCGACTTCTCGCGCGGCTATCTGGGCCGGCTCGATCCCGCCACCGGCAAGGTGACCGAGTGGGCGTCGCCGAGCGGGCCGAAGTCGGAGCCGTACGGAATCTCGGCCATCCACGACGTCATCTGGTACAGCGAGTCCGGCACGACGCCGAACACCGTCGTGCGCTTCGACCCGAAGACCGAGAAGTTTCAGTGCTGGACGATCCCCGGCGGCGGCAACATCGTGCGCAACACCTCGGTCACGCGCGACGGCGACTTCGTGCTCGCCAACAGCCTCGTCAACGCCGTGACGCTGGTGAAGATCGCGCGCTGACGCGCTACTTCACGAAGACCATGCCGAGGGCGGCCGCGTGGGCGCCGCGGATGAAGCCCTGCACGTTCGGGTCCCGCCGGTAACGAGCGCCGTCGAGGATCGCCGCGCCTGGTCGGTGTAACGTTTGACCCGCTCGGTATCAAGCGTTACTGTGAGCGTCGTCGACAGCCTCGATATCATTCTGACGCGGAAGGCGTAGACCCCGCAGGGAGAGTGTCGCGATGCGCTCGCTTCTCGTCATCACCGTGCTCGTGCTCACGATCGCCGGCGTGGCCGGCGCCGCCGATCCCGACTGGAAGCTGGTCGAGCAGGCGCTCGGCAAGCCCGGGCAGCTCCAGGCCGGCGACGTCTTCCGCGTCGGGATGCCGCGCACCGACCTGGCCGTGACGGTCAAGGGCGTCCCCGTCAAGGCGGGCTTCGCGCTCGGCTCCTACGCGGCGTTCAAGCAGATCGGCGACCAGGCGATGGTCATGGGCGATCTCGTGCTGCTCGATCAGGAGGTGCCGGCGGTGATGTCGGGGCTCTTCGCCGGCGGCCTCGAGGTGACGGCGGTGCACAACCACCTCAACGAGATGGCGCCGCACGTCATGTACATGCACTACGCGGGCCGCGGCGACGCCGTCCAGCTCGCGGCGGCCCTGCGTCAGGCGCTGTCGGCGAGCGCCACGCCGTTTGGCCCCGCCCGGGCGCCGGTGACGGCGGGACCGGCGCTCGACGGCAAGCTGATCGAGCAGGCGCTCGGCCGCACCGGGCGCGAGGTCGGCGGCGGCGTGTTCCAGGTGACGGTGCCGCGCGCGGAGACGATCACCGAGATGGGGCAGCCCCTGCTGCCGGCGATGGGCGTCACCACCGTCCTGAACTTCCAGCCGACGGCTGACGGCAAGGCGGCGATCACCGGCGACTTCGTGCTGCTCGACAAGGAGGTCAACGCGGTGGCGCGGACGCTCCGCCAGCACGGGATCGACGTCACGGCGATCCACAACCACGGCCTGATGGACACGCCGCGCCTCTTCTACATGCACTTCTGGGCGACCGACGACGCGGTGAAGCTGGCCCAGGGCCTGAGGGCGGCCCTCGACCAGACCAACAGCCAGAGGTAGACGGGCGATGGCGCTCCGTCTTCGCGGACACGTCGAGCTGCCGGCCCACCGAGGCCAGGGCGGCTTCGACCACGCCGCCGTGCATCACCGGCTCGGTCTCCTGTACCTCGCGCACACCGCCAACGACGCGCTCGACGTCATCGACACGGCGACCCAGCACCACGTCGGCTCGATCGAGAAGCTGCCCGGCGTGGCGGGCGCCCTCGTCTCCGAGCCGCGCGATCGTGTGTTCACGTCGAATCGCGGTGAGAACACCGTCGGCATCTTCGCGCCGGGCGACGAGGCGAGCCTCGTGCGCGTGCCCGTCGGCGTCCGCCCCAACGGCCTGGCCTACGATCCCGAGCGCGATCTCCTGCTGGCGGCGAACGTCGGCGATCCCGCCCGTCCCGAGTCGTACACGGTCTCCCTCGTCGACGTGGCGAGCCACACGCTGGTCGCCGACGTCCCGGTGGCGGGCCGCACGCGGTGGGCCGTCTTCGACGGCGCCCGGGCGGCGTTCTGCGTCAACATCGCGGGGCCGCCGTGGATCCAGATCGTCGACGCCCGGACCCGCCTGGTGACTCGCACGATCCCCCTCGCGGCGACCGGGCCCCACGGGCTCGACCTCGACGCCGCTCGGCGCCGGCTCTTCTGCGCGTGCGACGACGGCGCGCTGATCGAGGTCGACCTCGAGACGTGGGCGCCGGCGACGCGGGCCACGCTCAGCGGCCCCCCCGACGTGATCTTCTTCAACGCCCACCTCCGGCATCTCTACGTCGCCGTCGGCGAGCCCGGGGTCATCGACGTCCTCGACACGGAATCGTGGCGACGGATCGAGACGGTGCCAACGGAGCGCGGCGCCCACACCCTGGCCTTCGACGCCAGGCACGATACGGTCTACGCGTTCTTGCCCGAGACTCACCGGGCGGCGGTGTATCACGATTCCTGAGCGTGCGGCGATCCGAGCAAGGAGGACGACCATGAGCGTGAGACGGAGAGGCGCCCGGTGGTTCGGCATCGCGGCGTTGCTGACGCTGGCCCTGGCCGGCGGCGCGCCGGCACAGGCGGCGGAGGTGAAAGTGCTGAGCGCGGGCGCCGTCCGGTCGATCGTCACCGAGCTGGCCAAGGCCTACGAGACGGAGACGGGCAACACCGTGACGCTGGCCTTCGGCACCGTCGGTGTCGTGCGCCAGAAGCTGGCCACCGACCCGGCCGACGTCGTGATCATGTCGGATACGGCCCTCGACGACGCGATCGCCAAGGGCGGCGTCGCGGCCGACAGCCGCACCGACATCGCGCGCACCGGCATGGGCATCGCGGTCCGGGAGGGCGCGCCGAAGCCGGACATCGCCACGGCGGAGGCGCTCAAGCAGACGCTGCTGGCCGCGAGGTCCATCGTCTACGTCGACCCGGCGCAGGGCGCGACGAGCGGGATCCACTTCGCCTCGGTCCTGCAGCGTCTCGGGATCGCGGACGCCGTGAAGTCGAAGACGACGCTCGTGCCCGGGGGCTACCCGGCCGAGCTCGTGGCCGAGGGCAAGGTCGAGCTGGTCGCCCACCAGATCAGCGAGATCCTGCCGGTGAAAGGCGTGACGTTCGTGGGCCCGCTGCCGAGGGAGCTCCAGAAGGTCACGATCTACTCGGCCGGCCGCGCCGCCAAGGCCGCCAACGTCGAGCTGGCGCGCGGCTTCATCGCGTTCCTGGCGCGCCCGGCGTTTCGCGCGAAGTTCGCCGAGGCCGGGCTCGACTACAAGGAATGAGCGAGCTAAGCTCACCGGGGAACGCCACGATGAGCGACGTCGCACCGAAGCCGCTGGCGGTCGGACTGAAGCACAGCCGTCACGTGAAGGTCACCGACGACATGACGCCGGCGCACCTGCGGAGCGAGCCGATCCGCGTCCTGTCCACGCCCGACATGATCCGACTGATCGAGCAGACGGCGATCGAGGCCGTGACGCCGTGCCTGCCGCCGGGTCAGGCCACCGTCGGCACGCGCGTGGACGTCGCCCACGTGGGGGCGGCGCTGGTGGGCATGACCGTCACCATCACGGTCGAGGTCACGGAGATCGACCGGCGACGAATCGGCTTCCGCGTGGAAGTGCGCGACGAGCTCGACGAGATCGGCAAGGGCACGCACGACCGGTTCGTCGTGGATGCCACGCAGCGCCTGCCCCGCCTGCAGGAAAAGCTCGCGCGCTGGAAGGCGACACCGACATGACCACGCCCGCGCTCGCCGATCGCATCGCCATCGTCACCGGCGCCGGTCACGGCATCGGCCACGCCACCGCCCTGGCGCTGGCCGGGGCCGGCGCCGACGTGGCCGTCGTGGACATCGACAAGGCGGCCGCCGAGCAGACTGCCAGCGCCGTCGGCGCGCTCGGCCGGCGCGGCCTCGCCCTCGCCACCGACGTCGGCGACGTCGCCGCCATCGACCAGATGGTCCGCCGCGTCGTCGACGCCCTCGGTCACATCGACGTGCTCGTGAACAACGCCGGCGTCACCCGCCGGGCGGACATCATGGACCTCACCGAGGCCGACTGGGACCGGATCATGCGCGTCAACGGCAAGGGCGTGTTCTTCTGCCTGCAACGCGTGGCGCGCGAGATGATCCCGCGGCGAAGCGGCGTGATCGTCAACATCGCGTCGATCGCCGGCAAGGGCTACGCCGGCACGTCGAACGCGATCTACGCCGCCAGCAAGGCCGCCGTCATGGGCCTGACCCGGATCGCGGCGCTGCAGCTCGCCCGCCACAACGTCAACGTCAACGCGATCTGTCCGGGCACCACCGTCACCGCGCTCTCCAACGACAACTTGAGGACGCGCGCGCAGCAGGAAGGCGTGTCGGTCGAGGAGATGGCGCGCCGTCGCAACGCCGGCATCCCGCTCGGACGCCCCAACGACCCCGAGGACGTGGCCGCGCTGGCGGTCTTCCTCGCCTCCCCCGGCGCGCGCAACATCACCGGCCAGTCCTTCAACGTCGACGGCGGCGTGATCCTGGACTGAACAGAAGCCCAGACCGGGTCCCCATAGCTCGCACATCAGCGCCAGCTTGGCGCGTCGCCGTGCGCCGCGTGCCATCGTGGCCGAGCAGCGCGGCCCAGCGGGTTTCCTCTCGGGCCGGAAGACGCGTCAGAACGCGTCGATGAGCAATCGCACCATTTGGTACTGACATTGCTCCCGCTTGCCGAACCTGGTGGCCTCCACGCGCTCGGCACTTCGGGCTTCCTTCCACGCATCCTACGCGGAGGGCGCCGCCGCCGAGCTGTTCGGCGCCTGCGCCGGGGGAGCCGTCCTCACGGCCTGGGCGCTGCATCTCGGCGCGTCCCCGTTCACGATCGGGCTCCTCGGCGCGCTCCCGCTCGCGGCCCAGGTCCTCCAGCTGCCGGGCGCGTGGCTGACGCAGTCGTTCGGGCCCAAGCCCGTCGCCATCGCGGCGATCGGCGCGTCGCGGCTGCTCTGGCTTCCGATGGTGGTGCTGCCGTTCACGGAGGTGTCCGCGGGAACGGCGCTGCGCATCTTCATCGGCGTGGTCGCGCTGGCGGCGGTATTCGGTGTGATCGGCAACAACGCCTGGGCCGCCTGGATGGGCGACCTCGTGCCCAGCGCGATCCGGGGTCGCTTCTTCAGCCGCCGCACGATGTACATCTCGATGGCCGGCACCGTCGCCTCGCTGGGCGCGGCGATCGCGCTCGACGGCCTGAGCCCGCGGGGATGGAAGGGGCCGACGCTCGGCGGGCTGGCCGCGGTCGCCTGCCTCGCCGGCGTCCTGAGCCTGTACCTGTTGCGTCGTCAGCACGATCCCGCTCCCGCGCTCCCGCGTGAGCGATCCGACTGGCGGGTGCTGATCGCGGTCGTCCGGGCCCCGCACGCCCGGCCGTTCCTGTGGTATCTGCTGGGCTGGAACGGCGCGGTCGCGGTGTCGGCGGGCTTCTTCTCGCTGCACATGCTGACGAATCTTCGGACCGGATTTGCGATCGCGGCGCTCTATGGCATCGGCGCCGCGCTGGTGCGCATCGTCTCCGCCCCGCTCTGGGGGCGCGCCGTCGACCGTGTCGGGGCGCGGCCGGTGCTGATCCTGTGCTCGTTCGGCATCGCCGCGGTGCCGGCGATCTGGCTGCTGGTCACGCCGGACTTCCTGTGGCCCCTGGCGCTGGAGGCGGCCCTCGCCGGCGCGCTCTGGGCCGGTCACGGCATCGCCGCCATGGACCTGACCGTGCATCTGTCGCCGCGCGCCGAGCGCCCGTTCTACCTCGCCGTGTTCGCGGCCGCCAGCGGCCTCGGCTTCGCGATCGCCTCCGTCGCGGCCGGCCTGCTGGCCTCCGCACTGCCGGAGCGCTTCACGCTGCTCGGCGAGACGTGGACCAACCTGCACGTGCTGTTCCTGATCTCGGCGCTGGCGCGCCTGGTCGCCGCCGTCCCCGCCCTGCGCATCGAGGAGCCCGGCGCGCACGACGTGCGGACGTTCGTCAGGAAGACGTTCGACGTCGCCGCGGCGGCCCTCGTCCCGCGGCGCCTCACCGCCTGAGTCGCTAGCCCTTCACCTGGACGCCGGCCAGCCGCTCCAACACCTTGATGATCGCCGTGCCGTCCTCCTTGCCGAGCCCGGCCGCCCGCGCCATCTGGTAGACCTGCTGGCTCACGTTGGCCAGGAAGACCGGCACGCCGAGCTGCTTGGCGAACGAGGTCTCCAGCTCCTGGTCCTTGAACGAGATGTCCACGGTGCCGGTCGGGGAGAAGTCGCGGGCGAGGATGCGGGGGACGCGCGCGTCGAAGGCGTAGCTGGTGCCGGTGCTGACACGCACCACGTCGTAGATCATGCGCGGA
>VBPC01000022.1 GCA_005887895.1 Candidatus Rokuibacteriota bacterium | reverse complement strand
CGCGGCGACCCGGCGGCGCTCAGCGCCTCGCCCAGAGGCGCGCCGCCACCCTCCCACAGACAGAGCGCCAGGTCGACCGGCTCGGCAGCGGCGAGCCACTCGGCGAGCGGGCGCGGCGGCTCCACCTCCGGAATGACCGCGCGCCCGCACTGCTTGGCCGCCTCGCGGGCGACTCGCTGCCAGCGCCGGGCCCGCTCACGCCACCGGCTCGGCTCCAGCCGCACGACCGTGCGCTCGCAGAGCGCGGGCCTCACCCGCGCCACTCCCAGCTCGGTCGCCGCGCGCACGATCGTTTCCAGCTTGTCGCCCTTGGGTACGCCCTGGATGAGCGTGATCGCCAGCGGCGACTCGCGGGCGCCGGCCTCGGCGGCCAGCACGGTGCCGGTGACGGCGTCGCCGAGGCTCTCCAGGCGCACCGTGTAGTCGCGGCCGACCCCGTCGGTGGCGACGACGATGTCGCCGGCGCGCAGCCGGAGCACGCGCACGAGGTGACGCGATTCCTCCGCGTCGAACGTCACGCGGCCGTCGACGAGACGCTCAGGCCGAAGCGTGAAGCGGCGCATGACGCAGGGCGAGGCTCGTCCAGCCCTCGAGCCGGCACGTCGTCTCGCGGCGGAATCCGTGGGCGGCCAGCGCGTCGGCGACATCGTCCCCCTCCGCGTCGAGGAGGCCGCCGGCGACGAGCATCCCGTTCGGCGCCACCAGGCGCGCGTAGCGCTCGGCCAGCGCGCGGTGGGCGGCGGCGAGCAGATTCGCCAGCACGAGCGGGGCCGGCTCGGCGGCGAGGGTGGCGGCGTCGCCCACGATCGGCCGCACGCGGCCGGCGACGCCGTTGAGCGTGGCGTTCGTCTCCGTGGCGGCGACGGCGTCGGGATCGCTGTCGCACGCCAGCACGTGGCCGACGCCGAGCCGGGCGGCGGCGATGGCCAGGATGCCAGAGCCGGTGCCGAGGTCGATCGCGCGTGCCGGTCGCTCGGCGGTGACGATGGCTTCGAGGAGCGCGAGGCAGCCGGCCGTGGTGCCGTGATGGCCGGTGCCGAACGCGCGGCCGGGCTCGATGACCAGGACGAGGCGGTCGCTCGCGGCCGGGATCTCCCACGGCGGCGCCACGAGCAGCGCGTGGCCGACCGCCACCGGGCGAAAGTGCTCGCGCCACGCAGCGGTCCAGTCGGCGTCGGCGACCGGCGCCAGTCGCGCGCGGGGCCCGACGCGGAAGCCGAGGGCGCGCAGCGCCTCGAGATAGGCGTCGATGCGCGCGGTGAGGACGTCGGTGCCGGCGGTGACGGGAAAGAACGCGCGGAGCCGGGACGGCCGGTCGGCGGTCGCTTCTTCGACCACGCCGACGGCGCCCTGCTCCCAGAGGAAGTTCGTCAGTCCCTCGAGGGCCTCTTCGCCGGCGTCCACCACGACCTCGACGTAGGCGGAGTGGCCGGCGACCGCGGTCACCCGAGCAGTTTCTTCATGCGCTCGAAGAACGACGTCGCCAGCGGGCCGCGCTCCTTGGAGGCCGCCTCGAACGCCTCCAGCGCCTCGCGCTGCTTGGTGTTGAGCTTGGCCGGCACCTCGAGCACGAGGCGATAGCAGGTATCGCCGTGGCCGCGGTCGCGCAGGTGCGGCATCCCCTTGCCGCGCAGCTTCAAGATCTGATCGGGCTGGCTGCCGGCCGGCAGCTTCAGCGCGGCGCTGCCGCCGAGCACCGGCACCTCGAGCTCGGCGCCGAGCGCCAGCTGCGGGAAGGACACCGGCAGGTCGCAGTAGAGATCGCTGCCGTTGCGCGCGAACATCTGGTGCTCGCGCAGCCGCACGAGCACGTAGAGGTCCCCGGGCGGACCGCCGTTGACGCCGCCCGAGCCTTCGCCGGTGAGGCGAAGCTGCATCCCGTCGTCGATGCCGGCCGGGATCTTCACCGACAGCAGCCGCTCGGCGCGCTGGCGGCCCTCGCCGCGGCACGTCTTGCACGGGCTCCGGTTGATCTGGCCTTCGCCCAGGCACTTGGGACAGGGCCGGGCGACGGTGAGGAAGCCGTGGCTCATACGCACCTCGCCGCGGCCGCCGCACGCGTCGCAGGCGACCTTGCGGGTGCCGGCCTCGGCGCCGCTGCCGTTGCAGGTGCCGCACGTTTCCAGCCGCGGGATCTGGACCTTCGTCTCGAGCCCGGCCGCCGCCTCCTCGAGCGTGATCTTCAGCTCGTACTGCAGGTCCTCGCCGCGCGCGGCTCGGGTGCGCCGCCCGCGGCCGCCGCCGCCGAGGAAGTTCTCGAAGATGTCCTCGAAGAGCGAGCCGAAGCCGGCGTCGAAGCCGCCGCTGCCGCCGGCGCCGGGGGCGGTGCCGAAGCGGTCGTAGTGCGCGCGCTTGTCGGGATCCGACAGCACGGCGTAGGCCTCGTTGATCTCCTTGAAGCGGTCTTCGGCGACCTTGTCGCCCTGGTTGCGGTCGGGGTGGTACTGCATGGCGAGCGAGCGGAAGGCCTTCTTGAGCTCTGCCTCACCGGCCTCCTGCGAGACGCCGAGGATCTCGTAATAGTCGCGCGCCACCTAGGCCGCGTCCTCGTCGGGCGCGGCGGCCACCGCCACGAGGGCCGGGCGCAGCACGCGGCCGTGGAGCAGGTACCCGGGGGCCGTCTCGCCGACCACGGTGTCGGGCCTCTGCTCGGCGCTCACCACGCGCGCGATGGCCTCGTGCCGGGAGGGATCGAACGGCTGGCCGACCGCGGAGTAGCGGGTGACGCCGTGCCGCTCGAGCACGCGAAGGAGCTCGCGGTGGATCAGCTCGATGCCCTCGACGACGGTGCCGGGGGCACCGGCCGCGCGGGCGGCCGCCACCGCGCGGTCGAAGTTGTCGAGCACGGGGATGAGGTCGCGCAGCAGCGACTCGTTGGCGTACTTGACGTACTCCTCGCGGTCGCGCTGGGTGCGGCGGCGGAGATTCTCGATGTCGGCGAGCGCGCGCAGGAGGCGGTCCTGCTTCTCGTCGAGCTGACGCTTCAGCTCCTCGAGGCTCTGCTGCTCGGCGACGTCACGCGGGCCGGACTCTTCCATCGCTCGAATTATAGCAGCGGGGTCGACCGCGGCCGCCGTCACGAGGGCAGATAGAGGTCCTGACGGACGCGCGAGAGCGCCTCGGTGACCTGGCGGGCGGTCTCGTTGACCACGGAGATGACCTCGGGATAGGGCAGCCGCCGGGGGCCGACCACGCCGAGGATGCCGAGGACCTGGTCCCGGTACATGTAGGTCGACGTGATGAGGGTGCACTCGCGCATCTCGCCCACCGGGTTCTCGTCCCCGATCATCACGCGCACGCCCTCGTCGGCGGCCAGCGTGGTCATCAGCTCGGCCAGCTGCTCCTTGCGCTCGAACGTGCGCAGCAGCTCACGCATGGTCTCGAGGTCCCAGAACTCCGGGTGATCGAGCATGTTGATGGCGCCGCTGACGTAGAGCGTGCGACCGCGCAGCATCGCGACGATCTGCTCGGTGACGGCCCGGGCGCGTGTGTGCAGCGCGTCGAGCGGGTCGTCGGGCGCCCGCTCCATGTCTACGATCTCCTGCACGGTGCGATCGTGGAAGCGCCGGGTGAGCTCGCGCCCGATGGTCCGCACCTCCTCGGCCCGCAGCGGCGGGTCGAGCGTGATCTCGCGCACGGTCACCCAGCCGGCCTCGGTGGCCACCACCGCCAGCGCGCGGTCGTCCTCGAGCGGCATCAGGTCCACGCGCGCGATCGTGGTGTGCTTGAGCGGGGGCGCCAGCAGCAGGCCGGTGAGCTTCGTCGCCGTCGACAGGTGCGAGGAGGCCTGCTCCATGAAGCCGTCGACACCGGCCCGTCGCGCTGTCAGGGAGAACGGGCCGCGAGCGCCCGGGGCCGCCGGCCCGGCGCCGCGCTGGGGCGGTGGAAACGACTCGACGTAGAACCGGTAGGCCTTGTCGGTCGGCACGCGGCCGGCGCTGGTGTGCGGCTGGGCCAGGTAGCCCATGTCCTCGAGGTCGGCCATGGCGTTGCGGATCGTCGCCGGCGACAGGTGCGGGAAGTGCCGCTTGACCAGCGCCCGCGAGCCGACCGGCTCGGCCGAGTCGATGTACTCGCGAATCGTCGCGATCAGAACGTCCCGGTGGCGCGCGTCCATCTGGCTCATTGTAACGACCGGGCCCGGCCAAGTCGAGGTAGCCGACGCTACAACGCGCCGGTATGTCCGTGCCGGCGCCGGCGGTCGACCCCGGGGTGGCTGCGCTCCTCGGCCGCGGGTGGCCGGCGCTGCCGCCGGCGATCACGCGGGCCGGCGCGCTCGGCTTCCACTGGACGGCGGTCTCCACGCCGTTCGTCCACCGGGACGACGGCCGCGTCGTCGCCCACGTCGGCGTGATCGAGCAGCCGCTGATCGTGGCAGGCGAGCGGCGGTGGGTCGGCTTCATCCACGGCGTGTGCACGGATCCCGCGCATCGCCGGCGCGGCCACGCGCACGCGCTGATGGAGGCGGCGCTGGCCCATTGCCGCGAGCGCAGCGCGACGCAGGTGCTGACGACGCAGATCCCGGACTTCTAGGCGGCGTTCGGCTTCCGCCTCGTGCGCGAGCACGCGTTCTCGCGGCCCGTGCCGGCCGGCCGGCGTGCGCCGGGCCACGGAGGCCATGGGGTGTCGGACGGCCCGGACGACGTTCGGCGGCTGCGGCGCCTGCTGGA
>VBPC01000021.1 GCA_005887895.1 Candidatus Rokuibacteriota bacterium | reverse complement strand
CTCGCTGAATCCGGATCTGCTCGTGGAAACGCACGCGCGCAGCGAGTGGGCGGCGGTGGAGGACCTGGTGCGCCTGGCCCGCCGGCTGTGCCGCCGACCCCACACGCGCGAGTAGGAGGGCCACATGCGAGTGCGCGACATCATGATCGCCAAGCCGATCACCGTCGAGCCGCAGACGCCGATGCTGGAGGCGCGTCAGCGCATGGCCGAGGAGCGCATCCGGCATCTCATCGTCGTCGAGGACGGCCGCGTGGTCGGCATCGTGACCGACCGCGACATCCGGCTCAACATGCCGTCGCCGGCCACCAGCCTGTCGGTGTGGGAGGTCAACTACCTGCTGGGGCGGCTCACCGTGGCCGACGTGATGTCGCGCTCGGTCATCGTCGTGGACTCCAACCGGCCGGTGGCCGAGGCGGCGCGTATCATGGGCGAGCACAAGATCGGGGCGCTGCCGGTCATGGACGACGGCGGGCTCACCGGGATCGTCACCGAGTCGGACTTCGTCCGGCTGGCCGCGCGGGAGCACACGTCGGCATGATGTCGTCGCCGATCCTGGTCGTCGAGGACGAGCAGGATCTGGCCTCGACGTGCGCGCGCCTGCTGGAGCGCGAGCGCTGGCGCGTCGTGACCGTCGGCACCCGCGCGGCGGCGCTGGCGGCTCTCGCCGGTGATCCGCGGCCCGCGCTGGCGATCGTCGATCGCTACCTGCCGGATGGCGATGGCCTCGACGTGCTCGTGGCGGGCCGGGCGGCCGGGGTCCCCGTGATCGTGGTGACGGCGTACGCGCCGGGCCGAACGCGCGGGCTGTCGCTGGAGGGGGGCGCCACGGCGTTTCTCAGCAAACCGTTCTCCACGCGGCAGCTGCTCGGCGTCGTCCGGGGCATCCTCGGCGAGGCACCCATCGCGCTCCGGTCGACATCGTGATGCGCCCCTGGACGGCGCCGCTCCAACGAGGAGTCAGGACGCGCGTGATCGTCGCCGCCGTCTTGCTCGCCGGCGTCGCCACCGCGGCGGCCCAGGCGCCGTCGGCGCAAGTCGAGCGCGGCCAGGCCGCGTTCAAGAACAACGGCTGCTACGGCTGCCACGTGATCGGCAAGGCCGGCACGCCGATCGGCCCGGACCTCTCGAGCGTCGGCCGCAAGTACCCGGCGGACTATCTCGCCCGCTGGCTGCGCGATCCGTCCCTGCAGCGGCCGAGCGCGCACATGCCGGCGCTCGAGCTGACGGACCGCGACATCGACGCGCTGGCGGCGTACCTGGGCTCGCTACGCTGAGGCGACGCGCGCGAGGAACGTGAGCTCGACGACGCCCTGCTCGAACGTGCGGCCGCGGACGTCGCCCAGGCGCGTGACGAGGTCGAGCATCCGGCGGTTGTCGGCCAGCACCCAGGCGCGAAAACGCTGGACGCCGTTGAGCTCGGCGAGGCTTAGCAGCTCCCGGAAGAGGCCGGTGCCGAGGCCGCGTCCCTGCCAGGGGTCCTGCACGACGAAGGCGACCTCGACGGCGCCGGGCTCGCCGGCCGGCTCGTAGCGCGCGACGGCGATGAGCGTGTCGGCATCAGTGGGTGACTCGACGACGAGCGCCGCCTGAGCTGGTCGTAGAAGCGCGATCAACCGGGGCGCATCGTCCGCCCGGATCGGGCGCAGGCGCACCACAGTGCCGTCGCGCAGCGCGATCGTGCGATCGAAGCGGCCCAGCGCGCTCGACGTGGCATCGGGCACGGCGGCTATTATGCAGTCACTCGAAGGACGGGAGGGAGACCGGGATGAAGAAGCAACGGGCGACCTCGAGCACGGAGTCGATGCGACGCCTCGGCGGCGCGGGCATTCGCCGCGGGACCACGTGGCTGCAGAGCGACCGTCGCCGTGATATGGAGCCGCGGCTGGCGCCACCGAAGCGCGCCGAGCGCCAGCACGCCCGGCCGGGCGCCGGCATCAAGCGCAGCCGCGCCGCCATGGCCCGTCGCGCTCGCTGACGTCACCGGCCGGTGGCGGGGAGACATCGCCCCGCGGCCGGCCGGCGCGGGGCACGCGCGCCTCAAGCGGACGGCAGGCGCTTCCATAACGTCGCGACTTGTCGAACTTCTGGCGTGGCACCCCCGTTGCTCTCGATCTTCAGTCGGTTGCGGTGACATCGACGGGAGGAACGAGATCATGCGAGCACGGCAGGTCTATTCGCGCGTGGCGGTGGAAGCGGAGCTCGACACGCTGGAGGAGTCGCGCCGGGCGACCGCGGCGGTCCTGCAGGCGCTGCGCGATCGTCTCACCCCGGACGAGGCCCGGCAGGCGGCGGCGCAGCTGCCGCGTGAGCTGAAGGAGCTGTGGGCGGGCGGCCGGCCGCCGATGACCCGGCCGCTGCGGCTGCACCGTCGCGAATTCCTCGAACGCGTGCGGCTGGACGCGGATCTGCGCTCGACCGTGCAGGCTGAGCTGGTGACCGACGCCGTCTTCGCGGCCATGAAGGAGCAGATCTCCGAGGGCGAGGCCGACGACATCATGGCGCAGCTTCCACGTGATCTGAAGACGCAGTGGGCGCGGGCATGACGACGCCGACGACCGGCCACCCGCGCGCGGCTGACGGGGAAGGGATGGTGATGCGAGTATTGCTGGCCACCGATGGCTCCGAGGAGGCGCGGGCGGCGGCCACGTGGGTGGCGTCGTGTCCGCTGCCGCCCGACGCTTCGCTGCGGGTTGTGACGGCCGTGACCGTCCCGACGTCGGCGCTTGACGTGCCGGCGGTGCTCGACTTTCAGCAATCGTTGCGCGACGAGGCGGGCAGCGTCGCCGAGACGACACGCGCGCAGCTGGCGACGCGCTTCCCGCGTGCGGAGATCCGCGTGCCGGAGGGCGATCCGCGCGACGAGATCCTGCGCCTGGCGGACGAATGGCCGGCCGATCTCCTCGTGGTGGGCGCCCGCGTGCTCGGACGCCTGGCCGGTTTCGTCATGGGCAGCGTGTCGCTGGGCGTGGCGCGCCACGCGCTGTGTCCGGTGCTCGTCGTCAAGGGACGGGCGGCCTTGCTGCAGACGATCCTGATCGCGCTCGACGGCTCCGAGCAGGCCGCGGCCGCCGCCGCCTTCGTGGCCAGGCTTCCGCTCACCTCGGCGATCAAGGTGCGGCTGCTCGGTGTCGTGGAGGCGCCGCGCTCTCCGCCCTCGGCGCCGCCGGCGCTGACCGCGCAGCTGCGCACGGGCCTCCACCGCATCATCGAGGAACGCCAGGCCGCCCTGCGGCCGGCGCTGGCCGGCGTCGCGGCCGCGTTCGCGGCCCGGGGCATCGCCGCGGAGTCGCGCGTGGTGGTGGGCCATCCGGCCGACGAGATCGTGCGGGCCGCCGAGGGTGCGGACCTCGTCGTCGTGGGCGCCCGCGGCCTGGGCGTCTTCAAGCGTCTGCTGCTCGGAAGCGTCTCCGAGGCCGTCCTGCGTCACGTCGATCG
Source organism: Candidatus Rokuibacteriota bacterium (assembly GCA_005887895.1). GTDB lineage: Bacteria > Methylomirabilota > Methylomirabilia > Rokubacteriales > CSP1-6 > AR5. The sequence continues at coordinate 2,788 of VBPC01000021.1, read as the reverse complement.
TCCGGTGCTCGTCGTTCGTGGCGGATGAGCGACGCGCCGGGGTCGACGGCTACGCGACCTTCTCGGTCTCCGGATAGGTCTGGCACTGGCTGCAGTAGCGGGCCCTGAGCATTACGCGCAGCCGCTCGAGCGTGATCGGCCGCCGGCACCCCTCGCACACGCCGAACACGCCGGCCTCGAGCCGCGCCTGCGCGGAGTCGATCTCGTCCAGCTCGTGGCGGGCCTGACCTTCCAGCCGGCCGAGCAGCGCGCCGACCGTGCCGGTCGCAGCGTCCTCGGCGATCTCGCGCGACTCGTGGGCGGCGATGGTCTCCAGATCCGCGTCGGTCCGGGCCACGCCACGCGCGAGCTCCAGTCTGGCGGCCGCCAGGCGGTCCCGGAACTCCGCGATCATGCGGGCATTGGGTATCGCCGTTCGCGCGCTCATGATCGTCCTCCTTCACCGGCGGCGTCGCTCTCCCACGCGCACAGCGGATCCTCCCCGAGCACGTCGCCGGTCGTCGCCCATGCCCGGGCGCGCGAGCCGCCACAGAGGGCGTGGAACGCGCAGGCGCCGCAGCGCCCTCGAAACGTCTCGGGCGCCCGCAGGGCGCGGAACACGGGATCGTCGCGGTAGAGGACGGCGGCGCGGGTCCGGCGCACGTTCCCGACGACGAGCGGCAGGAACCCCGACGGCGTGACGTCGCCGTTGGCGGCGATGAACAGGATGCCGCTGCCGTCGCGCACGCCGAAGCCCCGCCCGACCGGTGAGCGCCGGATCTGCTCGACGCTGCGACCGGCCCTGCGCAGGCGCTGGACCACGATCCGACGGTAATGCGGTGCCTCGGTCGTGCTCGTCACGAACGGCCGCCGCCCGGCCTGGCTCGCCGCCCACTCCAGCGTGCGCTCCGCTTCCGCGGCGGAGAGCGGCGTCAGCACGCGGCCGCGGCCGACGGCGATCAGGAAGAACAGGCTCCAGCGCCGGGCGCCGATGCCGGCGACCAGCGCGGCGATCGCCTCCAGGTCGTCGACCGTCTCGCGGCAGACGAGGGTGTTGATCTGCAGCGGAATGCCCGCGGCGACGATGGACCCGGCCGCGCGGAGCGTCATGTCGAAGCAGCCCGGCACGCCGCGGATCCCGTCGTGGCGCGCGGCCGTCGCGCCGTCCAGGCTCACCGACATGCCCTCCACGCCGGCCGCCTTCAACTCGCCGACGACGTCCGCCGTCAGCCGCGTGGTGGCGCTCGGCGCGACCGAGACGCCCAGCCCGAGCCCGGCCGCCTCGCGCACGAGCGCGCCGAGGTCGGGGCGCTTGAGAGGATCGCCGCCCGTGAAGATCACGTGCGGCGGCGGCGCGATCGCGGTCGCGAGGTCGCGCAGCACCTCGCGGCACTCGTCGGTGGTCAGCTCGTCGACCCCGCGGTCGGGATGCGCCTCCGCCCGGCAATGACGGCAGGCGAGATCGCAGGCGCGAGTGAGCTCCCAGTAGACGCGCAGCGGCGCGGCGACGCCGCTCATGGGGCGGCGCCGGCGGCGACATGGCGGCGATAGCTCGGACACGCATGGGCGCGACCGTTCGTGCAAAACCAGGCCAGCTCGTCGGCCGACGGCGCCCGACGCAGGCCGGGCCGTAGCGCGCACGCGCGACCGTGCGGCACGGCCAGCCGCTCGGAACCCTGCAGCTGCCACAGCCACGGGCAATGCGTTGCCCACCCGCGGCCCTCAACTGTAGACGTTTCCAACGACGCGGTCATGGCTCCGGCTGGTGCAACACCGGTGCCCCAGCCGCAGGCGGGCAACCACCTGGAATCGCGATGGTGCTTCTAGCGCCCCTGCCGACGGCCGCGGGGCGTCGCCGTCCCAGGTGGGGCACGCGCGGGCCAGCGACGCCCCGTCGGGGACGCCCTGGGCGCGCGCAACCTCGCGAATTCGATGGCGCGCCGTCTGGCATCGACCGTGAATCAGCGCGGGCAGGAGGACGGCACCATGTTCACCCTGACCGTGGCCGAAGGCACCCTGATGGGGCTCGGAATCCTCGCTGCGCTGATCGTGCTCGTCGTCGGCGCGCTCCGCGCCTTTCCGCGCGCGCAGCGCATCGTGCCCGCCATCGTGCGCTGCCCGCTCTTCGATCGCGCCGTCGCCGCCGACCTCGAGTGGGACGAGTGGACCGTGCGCTTCGTCGACGTGGCGCGCTGCTCGGTGCTGGGCGCGTGCGCGTCGGTGACGTGTAACCGGCGTTGCATCGCCGCCGACGCGCCGGCACCGGTCAGCCGCACCGTCTGATCCCGTCAGGCGGCCGGTCGCCGAGCGCGCGAAACACCCAGATCGTGGGCGTACCGGCTGAGATATCTCGTCGGCGTTCGGCGGTCGCCGAGCCATTCGTAGAAGGCCCGCGGGTTGTAGCCCAGGCGACGGAGTCGCTGCGCGATCCTCGCGCCGAGGCCGGGGGGAACGCATGCGCCAACGCCCTGCAGGGAATCTGCCACGCGCGTGAGGGCTGATGTCTCGCGCAGATCGAGCCGCGCTGAAGACGAATGGCCCCGCGGAGTGACCGCTCCTGACGGGGCCCCGGTTCCCCAGTGCCGCCGGGCGAGTGGGGACACGGCGCCTCAGTGGCCGCCGCCAGCGAGCCTGTAACCTGCTGACTCCGAACGTGTCACGTGTGGCATCACACTTGCCGACTGTCTGAAGCGCTGCCGGGCAGGCTGCCGGCGTGGAGAGGACATCATCCTTGAGAGCGCTCGAGACGATGCCTGCCGATCCTGGGGCCAGCGAGTCGAAAACGCCGGACTTTCGTACGCTCGTCGAG
>VBPC01000119.1:8804-23833 GCA_005887895.1 Candidatus Rokuibacteriota bacterium | reverse complement strand
CACGACGGGCGCACGAGGGATCTCGTGGAGGCCATTCGTGCCCACCGGAGCGCGGCCACGGTGCGTTACCGCGCCTCGGAGGCGAACCTCGTCGTCGACCGCTTCGGCACGCTGGGCGAGGCCCACAAGCAGGATCTGCTCAACTTCCTCCGCTCGCGCTAGTCGTTCGGGGCGCCCCGGCCAAAGCCGGGGCGCCCCTCTGCTTCTCCTCTACTCTCTACTTCGTGTCGGAACCCGTGGAGGTCCCGCGCTCCTTGGTGACGGGCAGCGTGTATCATCACGACCGCGTCGGCAGGAGGGCGGAGCATGGTCGAGGAGTTTCCGCTGATCGAGGTGGGGGGGCCGCCGCGTGAGCGCGGTCGCCAGGACGGGCGCCAGGCGGCCGAGCGGATCGCGCTCGGCGTCGCCCACTACACGGCCCAGCTCGAACGCGCCGCCTTCGACCGCGAAGCGATCCGGGCGCTCGTCTACGACTACAGCTATCATCTGGAAGTCATTGATTCGCCTGCGCCCCGAGACTACCCTGAGGGCGCTCGACTCTCCTGAAAGGACCCGACACCATGGCCTCGGCAGGCAAGGTCGCTCTCGTCACCGGCGCTGGCACCGGAATCGGCAAGGCTGCGGCGCTCGCGCTTCTGCAGGAAGGCTACGCCGTCGTGCTGGCGGGACGGCGCAAGGACGCGCTGGAGACGGTCGCGCGGGAGGCGAAGCCGGGCGCCAGCGTGCTGGCGGTGCCGACGGACGTCGGCGACCAGGCCTCCGTGCGCGCGCTCTTCGCGCGCACGAAGGAGACGTTCGGCCGGCTGGACGTGCTGTTCAACAACGCCGGCATCGGCGCGCCGGCGGGGCCCCTCGAGGACCTGCCGTACGAGCAGTGGAAGGCCGTCGTCGACACCAACCTCACCGGCTCGTTCCTGTGCACCCAGGAAGCGTTCAAGATCATGAAGAGCCAGGACCCGCGCGGCGGCCGCATCATCAACAACGGCTCGATCTCCGCCCACGCGCCGCGGCCGGGCTCCGTCGCCTACACCTCCACCAAGCACGCGATCACCGGCCTCACCAAGACCACCGCCCTCGACGGCCGCAAGTACGACATCGCGTGCGGGCAGATCGACGTCGGCAACGCCGCCACCCCGATGACCGAGCGGATGACGAAGGGCGTGCCGCAGCCGAACGGCACCACCATGGCGGAGCCGGTGATGGCCGTCGACAACGTCGCGCGGGCGGTGGTGTACATGGCGAGCCTGCCGCTGGACGCCAACGTCCTGTTCATGACCGTCATGGCCACCAAGATGCCGTTCGTCGGCCGCGGATGAGCCGGACCTGAATAGCCGGCGGCGGAGCCCCGTCCAAGACGTCATGCCCGGGGTGGCGCCGCCATGAACCCGTCCCGGACATTCATCCTCCGGCCGGTCGCCACCGCCCTGCTGACGGCCGGCGTCCTGCTCGCGGGGATGGTGGCATACCTGCAGCTGCCGGTCTCCGCCCTGCCCCAGGTCGACTACCCGACGATCCAGATCGTGACGTTCTATCCGGGCGCCAGCCCCGACGTCATGGCCTCCTCGGTCACCACGCCGCTCGAGCGACAGTTCGGCCAGCTGCCCGGCCTCAAGCAGATGACCTCGACGAGCTCCTTCGGCGCGTCGTTGATCACGCTGCAGTTCATCATCGAGTACCAGATCGACGTGGCCGAGCAGCAGGTGCAGGCGGCGATCAACGCCGCCGCCACCTTCCTGCCGCGCGACCTGCCGAACCCGCCCGTCTACAGCAAGGTCAACCCCGCCGACACCCCGGTGCTCACGCTCGCGCTGACATCCGACACGCTGCCGCTGCCGCGGGTGGAAGACCTCGCCGACACCAACCTGGCCCAGAAGATCTCGCAGCTGCCCGGCGTCGGGCTCGTGTCGATCAGCGGCGGCCAGCGGCCGGCGGTGCGAGTCCAGGCCGATCCGAGCGCGCTGGCCTCCTATGGCCTCGGCCTCGAGGACCTCCGCTCGGTGCTCGGGCAGGCCAACGTCGACCAGGCCAAGGGCAACCTCGAGGGGCCGCGCCAGTCGTTCACGATCGGCGCCAACGACCAGATCTTCTCGGCGGCCGAGTACCAGGCGGTCGTCGTCACCTACCGCAACGGCGCCCCCGTGCGGCTCGCCGACGTCGCCACGGTCATCGACGGCGTCGAGAACACCAAGCAGGCGGCCTGGATGAACGACAAGCCGGCCGTCATCGTCAACATCCAGCGCCAGCCGGGCGCCAACATCATCGGCGTCGTCGACCGCATCAAGCGGTTGCTGCCGCAGCTCAAGGCCTCGCTGCCGTCGTCCGTCGAGATCACCACGCTGACCGACCGCACCGCGACCATCCGCGCCTCCGTGCACGACGTCGAGTTCACGCTGGTGCTGACCATCGCGCTCGTCGTCATGGTGATGTTCCTGTTCCTGCGCTCGCTGGCCGCCACCGTCATCCCGAGCGTGGCCGTCCCCATCTCGATCGTGGGGACGTTCGGCGTCATGTATCTGCTGGGCTACAGCCTCGACAACCTCTCGCTGATGGCGCTGACGATCTCCACGGGGTTCGTCGTCGATGACGCCATCGTGATGATCGAGAACATCGCGCGCTACATCGAAGCGGGCCAGTCGCCGCTGGCGGCCGCCCTCGAGGGCTCCGAGCAGATCGGCTTCACGATCGTCTCGCTGACGGTCTCGCTGATCGCCGTGCTCATCCCGCTGCTGTTCATGGGCGACATCGTGGGCCGCCTCTTCCGCGAGTTCGCCATCACGCTCAGCGTGACGATCCTCGTGTCGGCGGTGGTCTCGCTGACCCTGACGCCGATGATGTGCGCCAAGCTCCTGCGCCGCGAGAGCGCGGGGCACCAGACGTGGTTCTACCGGGCCACCGAGCGCGGCTTCGACTGGGTGATCGCACGCTACGCCACGACGCTGGCGTGGGTGCTCCGCCACCAGCCGGGCACGCTGATCGTCACGGTCGTCACGCTGGCGGCGACCATCCTCCTCTATATCGTCGTGCCCAAGGGCTTCTTCCCGATCCAGGACACCGGCGTCATCCTCGGCATCTCGGAGGCGCCGGCGACCGTGTCGTTCGAGGCGATGGCCGAGCGGCAGCAGGCGCTGGCCCGGCTCATCCTCAAGGATCCGGACGTCGTCAGCCTCTCGTCCTTCATCGGCGTCGACGGCGTCAACATGACGCCCAACAGCGGGCGCATCCAGATCAACCTCAGGGCCCGCGACGAGCGGGCCACCGACGCGTCCGATGTGATCCGCCGCCTGCAGCCGCAGCTCGAGACCGTCGACGGCATCACGCTGTACATGCAGCCGGTGCAGGACCTCACCGTCGAAGACCGCGTGAGCCGCACCCAGTACCAGTACTCGCTGGAAGATGCCGATGCCCGGGAGCTGGCCGAGTGGGCGCCGCGGATGATCGAGCGGCTGAAGACGCTGCCGCAGCTGCGCGATGTGGCCAGCGACCAGCAGAGCGGCGGTCTGCAGGCCGCGCTCGTCATCGACCGCGACACCGCCGCCCGGCTCAGCGTCGTGCCCCAGGCCATCGACGACACGCTCTACGACGCGTTCGGCCAGCGCCAGGTCTCGACGATCTTCACCCAGCTGAACCAATACCACGTGATCCTCGAGGTCGCCCCGCGCTTCCGCGAGAACCCCGAGGCGCTGAGGTACATCTACGTGAAGTCGGCCACCGGCCAGCAGGTGCCGCTGAGCGCCTTCACGCACTTCACGTCGGCCACGGCGCCGCTGGCGGTCAATCACCAGGGCCAGTTCTCGGCCGTCACGCTCTCGTTCAACCTGGCGCCCGGCGTGGCGCTCGGCCACGCGGTCGAGGCGATCCGCGGCGTCGAGCGGGAGATCGGTCTGCCGCCGTCGATCCGGGCCGGCTTCCAGGGCACCGCCCAGGCCTTCCAGGCCTCGCTGGCCAACGAGCCGTTGCTGATCCTGGCCGCGATCGTCACGGTCTACATCGTCCTGGGCGTGCTGTACGAGAGCTACATCCACCCGGTGACGATCCTGTCGACCCTGCCCTCCGCGGGCGTGGGCGCGATCCTGGCCCTGCAGCTCTTCGGCGCGCACCTCGACGTCATCGCGCTCATCGGCATCATCTTGCTGATCGGCATCGTGAAGAAGAACGCGATCATGATGATCGACTTCGCCCTCGAGGCCGAGCGCGAGGGCGGCAAGCCGCCGGGCGAGGCGATCTACCAGGCGTGCCTGCTGCGCTTCCGGCCGATCATGATGACCACGATGGCCGCGCTGCTGGGCGGCCTGCCGCTGGCCCTCGGCAGCGGCACCGGAGCCGAGCTGCGCCGCCCCCTCGGCATCACGATCGTGGGCGGCCTCATCCTCTCCCAGCTCCTCACGCTCTACACCACGCCCGTCGTCTACCTCTACTTCGACCGCCTCGCCCGCCGCGTGCGACACGGTCGCGAGTCGCAGAGGGCCACCGCATTGCCAGGCCCCGCATCACCATGAACGCGATTTCGAGGAGCGCCACGGCGTGGCCGGGGCGCGCCGAGCCGTCGGGGGGTTTGGGGGCCATGTCGGGGCCCCCATCACCATGACACGGGAATCGAGGAGCGCCACGGCGTGGCCGGGGCGCTCCGAGCCGTCGGGGGGCTTGGGGGCCATATCGGGGCCCCCATCTCAAAATTGAACATCGCCGAACCGTTCATTCGCCGGCCGGTCGCGACCTCGCTGCTGAGCATCGCGCTGCTGCTGGCCGGCATCGTCGCCTATCGCACGCTGCCGGTCGCCTCGCTGCCGCAGGTCGAGTTTCCGGTCATCCAGGTGCAGGCGCAGCTGCCGGGCGCCAGCCCCGAGACGATGGCCTCGGCGGTGGCGACCCCGCTGGAGCGGCAGTTCGGCCGCATCGCCGGCGTGACCGAGATGACATCGACCAGTCTCTTGGGCAACTGCACGATCGTGCTGCAGTTCGATCTCAACCGCAGCATCGACGCCGCCGCCCGCGACGTGCAGGCCGCCATCAATGCGGCGCGCAGCCAGCTGCCGCCCGGGCTGCCCAACAACCCGACCTACCGCAAGGTCAACCCGGCCGACGCGCCGATCCTGATCCTCGGGCTCACCTCCGACACGCTCCAGGTCGGCCGCCTCTACGACGCCGCCGACTCGATCCTGGCTCAGAAGCTGTCGCAGGTGGAAGGCGTCGGCCAGGTTTTCGTCGGCGGCGGCGCCAAGCCGGCCGTGCGCGTCAAGGTCGATCCCCACCGGCTCAGCCAGATGGGCATCGGCCTCGACGAGGTCCGCGGCGCCCTGGCCCTGGTCAACGCCAACTCGCCCAAGGGCGAGCTGGCCGACCGCACGACCGCGTGGGCGATCACCGCCACCGACCAGCTCTTCGAGGCCGACCAGTACCGGCCGGTGATCGTCGCCTACCGCAACGGCGCGCCGATCGGCCTGAGCGACATCGCCGAGGTCGAGAGCTCGGTGGAGGACGTGCGCACGGGCGGCCTGGCCAACGGCAAACGCGCCGTGCTGATCGTGATCTTCCGCCAGCCGGGCAGCAACATCATCGAGACCGTCGACCGCGTGCGGGCGCTGCTGCCGCAGCTGCGCGCCAGCATCTCGCCGGCCATCGACCTCGGCGTGCTGCTGGACCGCACGACGACCATCCGGGCGTCGTTTCGCGATGTGCAGATCACGCTGCTGATCTCGATCGGCCTGGTCGTGCTCGTCGTGTTCCTGTTCCTGCGCAACGGCTGGGCCACGATCATCCCGAGCGTCGCCGTGCCGTTGTCCCTGCTGGGAACCTTCGGCGGAATGTATCTATACGGTTATAGCCTCGACAACCTCTCGCTCATGGCGCTGACGATCTCGACCGGCTTCGTCGTGGACGACGCGATCGTCGTGCTCGAGAACATCACTCGCTACCTGGAGGCCGGCGTGCCTCGGCGGGAGGCGGCGTTGCGCGGCGCGCGGGAAATCAGCTTCACGGTCCTGTCGATGAGCATCTCGCTCGTCGCGGTGTTCATCCCGATTCTCTTGATGGGCGGGCTGGTCGGCCGGCTCTTCCGCGAGTTCGCGGTGACGCTGGCGATGGCCATCCTGGTCTCGCTGCTCATCTCGCTCAGCTTGACGCCGATGATGTGCTCGCAGTTCCTCAAGTCAGCCGGCGAGGTGCGCCACGGCCGGCTGTACCAGCTCAGCGAGCGGCTGTTCCAGGCACTGGTCAGTTTCTACGGACGCACGCTCGGCTGGGTCTTGCGCCACCAGCCGCTGACGCTCGCCGTGTTCCTGGCCACGGTCGCCCTCAACATCTACCTGTTCGTCGTCGTGCCCAAGGGCTTCTTCCCGCAGCAGGATACCGGCCGGCTCATCGGCAACATCCAGGCCGAGCAGGACATCTCCTCGCCGGCCATGCGCGAGAAGATGGCGGACTTCGTCAACATGGTGAAGGCCGACCCGGCCGTCACCGACGTCGTCGCCTTCATGGGCGGCAACCAGAACACCACGAACACCGGTCGCGTGTTCGTCTCGCTCAAGTCGATCGAGGAGCGCCAGCTGCCCGTCGACCGTGTGATCGAGCGCCTGCGCGGCAAGCTCGGCCACGTGCCGGGCGCCACGCTCTTCCTGCAGGCCGTGCAAGATCTTCGCATCGGCGGCCGGATCAGCAACGCCCAGTACCAGTACACGCTGCAAAGCACCGACCTCAACGAGCTCAACACCTTCGCGCCGCTGATGCTGGCCAAGCTGCGCGGACTCAACGGCCTGCGCGACGCGGCGACCGACCAGCAGAACCGTGGCCTGCAGGCCTCCCTCGTCATCGACCGCGACAGCGCCTCGCGCCTGGGTGTGCTGCCGCAGGCCATCGACGAGACGCTCTACAGCGCCTTCGGCCAGCGCCAGGTCTCGACGATCTTCAGCGCCCTGAACCAGTACCACGTCGTGCTGGAGGTGCTGCCGCGCTTCCAGCAGAATCCCGAAGACCTGAAGTCGGTCTACGTGAAGTCCTCCACCGGCAAGCAGGTGCCGCTGAGCACCATCACGCATTTCCAGCCGACCACGACGCCGCTGGCGGTGAACCACCAGGGCTTCTTCCCCTCGGTGACACTGTCTTTCAACCTGGCCCCCGGCATGGCCCTGGGCGAGGCGGTGACGGCGATCCAGGCGGCCGAGCGCGACATCAACATGCCGGCGTCGGTCCGGGCCAGCTTCCAGGGCACCGCCCAGGCCTTCCAGGCTTCGCTGGCCACCCAGCCCATCCTGATCCTGGCCGCGCTGATCAGCGTGTACATCGTGCTGGGCGTGCTCTACGAGAGCTACGTCCACCCGATCACGATCCTGTCCACCCTGCCCTCGGCGGGGGTCGGCGCGATCCTCGCCTTGCTGCTCACCGGCGGCGAGCTCAACGTCATCGGCCTGATCGGCATCATCTTGCTGATCGGCCTCGTCAAGAAGAACGCCATCCTGATGATCGACTTCGCCCTGGAGGCCGAGCGCCGGGACGGCAAGTCGCCGACCGAGGCCATCACCCAGGCTTGCCTTCTGCGGTTCCGTCCCATCATGATGACGACCATGGCTGCACTCCTGGGAGGGCTCCCGCTCGCGCTCGGCACCGGCACCGGCGCCGAGCTGCGCCACCCGCTCGGCATCACCATCGTCGGGGGGCTCATCATGTCGCAGCTCCTCACGCTCTACACGACGCCGGTCGTCTACCTCTATCTCGAGCGGTTACGGGTGGCGCTCACGCGGACACGTCCTGTCCTCGCCGATCGACGCTCGGAGGCGCGCGGGTGACGCGAGGCCGCTCGGGAGTGCTGCTGCTGCTGCTGGCCGCCTCGGCGACCGCCTGCTCGGGAGGCAACGCCGAATCCAAGCAGCCGCCGAAGCGGCCGCCGGTGCCGGTCGCGGTGGCCGCGGTGGAGCGCAAGAGCATCCCGCTGCAGATCCAGGCCATCGGCACCGTCGAGGCGTACCAGGTCGTGTCGGTGCGCGCGCAGGTCGGCGGCGAGCTGATGCGCGTGCACATCAAGGAGGGCCAGGACGTCCACAAGGGCGACCTGCTCTTCACGATCGATCCGCGCACGTCCGAGGCGGCTCTGGCCCAGGCCCAGGCGACGCTGGCCAAGGACCACGGGCAGGTGCAGCAGGCCCGGGCCGCGCTCCAGCGCGACCTGTCGCGCGTGACCCAGTCGCGGGCGGCGCTGCTGCGCGACCAGGCCCAGGCCAAGAACGCCGAGGTCCAGGAGCGTCGGTACAGCGACCTCCTCAAGCGCGAGCTCATCGCGCAGGAGCAGTACGACCAGATCAAGACGACCTACGAGTCGCTGGCGGCGACCGTGCGCGCCGACGAGGCCGACGTGGCCAGCGCCGAGGAGACCGTACGCGCCGACGAGGCCAACGTGCGCAGCGCCGAGCAGCTCGTGAAGGCCGACGAGGCGCTGGTCGACAACGCGCGCGTGCAGCTCGGCTACACCACGATCCGTTCGCCGATCGACGGCCGCACCGGCAGCCTGCAGCTCAACCTGGGCAACGTCGTGCGCTCGGGCGGCACCAGCGACTCGACGCTGCTCGTCATCAACCAGGTCCAGCCGGTCTACGTGTCGTTCACGGTGCCGCAGCAGCAGCTGCCGCAGATCAAGCGCTACATGGCGGATGGGACGCTCGGCGTCGAGGCCCTCGCCTCCGGCGAGCCGCGGCCGGAGCGCGGCACCGTCACGTTCATCGACAACGCCGTCGACCAGAACACCGGCACCATCCGCCTGAAGGCGACATTTACGAACGCCGAGCGCCGGCTCTGGCCGGGCCAGTTCGTGAACGTGGCCCTCACGCTCGCGGTCGAGCCCGATGCCATCGTGGTGCCTGCCCAGGCGCTGCAGACCGGCCAGCAGGGCGCGTTCGTGTTCGTCGTCAAGTCGGATTCGACGGTGGAAGCGCGTCGCGTGGTGGTCGCGCGAACGCAGGGCAGCGAGAGCGTCATCGCCAGCGGTCTCGCCCCCGGCGAGTCGGTCGTGACGGACGGCCAGCCCCGGCTCGTCCAGGGCGCGAAGGTCGACGTGCGCAGCCCGACGGGGCGCCAGGCGGGCGGCGAGCGGGGCCCCGGGCCGCGCGGCAGTGGCGTGGGCGCCGGCGGAGCGAGTGGCGCGGCCTCGCCGCCGTCGACGTCGGGCGGTGTTGCCCCGGGCGGCCCCGGCCCGGTCGCACCAAAGGGCGCCGCGCCACCGTCCCGCTGAGTCCGGGTCGGCTGCGCAGGTGGCACCCGCGTTGCACGACACGGCCGCATGCGTACATACCAGATCGCCGTCATCGCGCTCGTCGTTCTCGTTCTCGGCGCTGTGCCCGCCTGGGCCGGCGCCCCCACCGAACAGCTCCGCGGCCATGTCGACGAAGTCGTCCGCATCCTCGACGACCCCGCGCAGAAGGACAAGCCCGCCGAGCGGCGGGCCCGCGTGCGCAAGATCGCCGAGGACATCTTCGATTACCCCGACACCGCGCGCCGCGCGCTCGGCGCGCACTGGAACGGGCGAACCCCGCAGGAGCGCGAGGAATTCTCGCGGCTGTTCGCCGACCTGCTCGACCGCTCCTACATGTCGAAGATCGAGCTCTACCAGGGCGAGAAGGTCCGCTACACGGGTGAGTCCATCGACGGCGAAGAGGCCGTCGTGAAGACGCAGATCACGACGAAGAGCGGCCAGGCGGTGCCGATCGATTATCGGATGCACCTCAAGGACAGCCGCTGGCTCGTCTACGACGTCATCATCGAGGGTGTGAGTCTGGTATCGAATTACCGCACCCAGTTCAACAAGATCGTGCAGACGGAGTCCTACCCGGCGCTGGTGGAGAAGCTGCGGGCCCGGGCCGCCGACCCGGCAGCCAGCCCCGGACGCCGCTGATCGCGCCGACTTGACTCCCCTCCGTCGCGCTCCCATAGTGGGCGCTGCCGACGGAGGGAAGCCATGACACAGGCGAGCGCGCTCACGTACCAGGTCCAGGAAGGCTGGGAGCAACTGCCCGCCGGCTACGTGCACCGTGACGTCGCCGGGGTCGCCGTCGACGGCGAGGACCGCGTCTTCCTCATGTGCCGCGGCGATCATCCGCTGATCGTCTACGATCAGAAGGGTCACTTCCTGCGCTCGTGGGGCGAGGGCGACTTCACGTACCGCACCCACGGCATCACCGTCGCCCCCGACGGCACCGTGTGGTGCACCGACGACGGCAATCACACCGTGCGACAGTTCACGCCGACCGGCAAGCTGCTGCTGACGCTGGGCACGCTCAACACGCCCTCCGACACCGGCTACGACGGCAAGGACTCGATCAACATCCCGCGCGCGGCCGGGCCGTTCAATCGTCCGACGAACCTCGCGGTGGGGCCGAAGGGCGATCTCTACGTCTCCGACGGGTGCGGCAACTGCCGCGTGCACCAGTTCTCGCCATCGGGCACGCTCAAGCGCTCGTGGGGCGTGTCGGGCAAGGGCCCCGGCCAGTTCCACCTGCCGCACGGCATCGCCGTCGCCGCCGACGGGCGCGTGTTCGTGTGCGATCGGGAGAACGATCGCGTCCAGATCTTCAGTCCCGACGGCGAGTACCTCGCCGAGTGGACCGACACGCAACGCCCGACCCATCTCGTCTTCGACACGCAGGGACGCGCCCACGTCTCCGAGCTGTGGTGGCACAAGGGTCAGACCTCGCAGCGCCACGGGCCGGTCAGCGAGCCGCGGCCCGGCCGCGTCAGCGTGTTCGACCGCGACGGTCACCTGCTCGCGCGATGGGGCGGCTCCGACGCCACCGCGCCCGGCAGCTTCGCGGCGCCGCACGGCGTGGCCGTCGACTCGCGCGGCGACGTCTACGTGAGCGAGGTGACGTGGACCTTTGCGGTCAGCCGCGGGCTGGCGCCCGAGGGCACGCACACGTTCCAGAAGTTCGGGCTGGCGCGCTGACGCGAAGGAGCACCGCCATGGGCCACACGCTCGAAGGATTCGCGGCCGCCTGTCATCGCATCCTCACCGAACACCCCACGCGGGCGGGGCGGCAGCAGGTGTGCGCGCTGCTGCAAGAAGTCCTCGAGGACGAGACGTTCATCGCCGCCCACCTCGGCGACGACGGGCCCGAGCGCAAGATCCTGTACGAGGATCCTCAGCTGGGATTCTGCATCCTCGCCCACGTCTACCAGGGCGCCCGGGAGAGCGCGCCGCACGATCACGGGCCGTCGTGGGCGATTTACGGCCAGGCGCGCGGCGAGACCGTGATGTCCGACTGGATCGTCGAGGAACCGCCGTCCGGCGACCGGCCGGGGCGAGTGCGGCGGGCGCGCAGCTACACCCTCACGCCGGGGGCGGCGCACGTCTACCACGAGGGCGACGTGCACTCACCACGGCGTGAGGGCCCGACCCGGCTCATCCGCATCGAGGGCACGAACATGGACCGCGTCCGACGCCGGCCCTATCAGGCGGTGTGAGTCCCGGTCAGGAAGCGCTCAGCACTTCACTTCCCGCAGCCGGGCCTCGATCGTGTCGCCCGGCTTCACTTCCTTGATTGTCTCGGCCGACGCCTGGAACTCGTGGGTTGCTCCGCTCTTGTCGCGGACCATGATCTTCCCGGCTGTCGAGTCGACGCTCGTGACCTGCCCCTCGACCTTCTCGAGCGGTTTCTTGCTGCATTCGCCGGGGGCCTTCGGCTGCGCGCCCGTCTGACCGAATGCCAGGCCGGCCGTCAAGAGCGCGGCGGTAACGAAGCCACCAGAGAGCAGTAGCCAGCGCTTCATGCTTGTCTCCTTACCTGTGCTTGACGAGGTCGTAGACGCCGCCAGCGACGGCACCGGTGCCCGCACCGATCAGCGCGCCCTTGCCAGCGCCGTAGCCGGTACCGGCGCCGATCGCCGCACCAGCGCCCGCGCCGACGGCGGCGCCGGTCGTCTCCGCACACCCGCTCATCACCACGAGCATCGAAAGACCGATCATGCCCGTCATCACACGTGATACGAGCCTCATGGTTCTAGGCCTCCTCCAGGCGTAAACGCCCGCGTTGCGACTTGTTGCAATCCCGCCGCCACCGAGCGGCCCCCACCGTCAGCGCGATTGGCCGAGCGGTTGGCCGATATCGACGAGATCGAGCTTGATCACGACGGTGTCCCCAGGCTGCAGATCCCCCTCCTTCACTGACGCGCTTTGCACAGTCACCCGGCCCTGCGGCAGCGCCAGCGTCGCGGTGTTGCGCTCGGCGTCGATGCTCGTCACCGAGCCGGTGACCGCGGCCCGTCGGCTCCCGATGACGTTGAGCGTGACGAAAACGACATCGCCGAGACGAACCCCGGCCGCGACGCTCGGCGCGAACACCGCGTCGAGCGTCGTGCCGTCCCCGGCGAGCGCGATACGGCCGGTCGTCGCGTCCACGCTCGTCACCCGCGCGCGCATGAGACTGCGAGCCTCGGTCGGAACCGTCGCCCCGGCACCGCCCTGGCGCCGCGGCCCGGCACCCGCGAGCACGAGGAGCGCCAGTCCCGCCACTGCGAGCACGCCCACGATTGATAACTTTTTCACTGGTGTCCCTTCATCATTGGTTTGACGCACGGGGCACGCCAGTCCTTCAGGATGCACAGGTAAATATCGAGGCGCGCTCGGCCGTCTAACGAGGCGGGAGGATCGACCCATGGTCCCAGTCAGGAACGTCCGCCGCCTGGCCTCGAGCCTGCTGCTGGTCGGCGTCGCCGCCGTGGGCTTGGCCGGCTGCGTGCTCGTCCCGGCGCCGGTGCCGGTGGCAGCTCCCGTCATCGTGGCCCCACGGCCCGTGTACGGTTATTACGGTTATTACGGCTACTACGGCCACCCGTACGGCTACGGGCGTCGCTGATCCATGAACCGCGGCGCGGAGCGCGCCGCGGCGGAAGCGTGGAAGAGGAACGCCCCGGCTTCGCCGGGGCGTTCCGAACATTCGGGGGGTTTTGGGGGGGCCTTCGAGGCCCCCAACTCTAACGGTCTAACGAACCGGAGCGGAACCCGGCGGCGGAGGATTCGGCACCCAGACCCAGCGATATGCAGCCGTGACACCATCACCGTAGAGCAGATAGCGGCCGTGGGGATAGACGACCACGCGGTTGATCGGCGACGGGACGGACGCCGGCGGCGTGGAGTACTGGGGCGTGTAGTAGACCGGCGAAGGCGTCGCGTACACCGGCGTCGGTGGCGTGTACACGACCGGGGCCGGCGCGGCCACGGCGGCGTTGAGCAGCGCAAACGGCAGGAACAGCACGCTGAAGACCGCGAAGGCGCCGAGCGCCAGCGCCGCGCCGGCGGCCCCATGCGCCTGGGCCGGTGCCGGAAGCAGCGCGAGCAGGATGGCTCCGAGCGCGACGATCGCCGTCAGCTTCTTCATGGCCAGCCTCCTTGTCGGAGTGTAGCGCAACTGGCCGGCCGTCGTGGCCCGGATGCTGCCGAGATGGTCGTTCACATGAGCCAGTCGGCGTCAGCGACGCCGCCTCAACGCGACGACGGCGCCGGCGTCCAGAGCACGCTCACCTCGCTGGCGTCGAGCGTCGGCGACGACGCCGTTTGCCGCGGTAGCGCGCTGGCGTCGGACCCGCCGCCCGCGGTCACCGGCGCCGTGCGCACCACGACCTCGGCGCCGGGCTCGATCTGCTCGAGCGTCAACCGGTCGGCGCCACGGTGGATGTTCGTCGCCGACGTCACCCGCACCACGGTGCCGTCGTTCAGCACGAGCTGGCGGGCGGCGCCGTCCACGCGGCTCACCGTGCCCATGCGCCAGTCGCGGGTGCCGCTCGACGGGCCCGATCGGAAGCCCGCCGGCGTGGCGCCGCGCACCAGCACCTGGGCGCCCGGTTTCAGCGCCCCGACGGAGGTCGGCTGCCATACCACCGTCTGGTCGGTGGTCTTGAGGACCCGGCCGTCCTGGAGCGTGATCGTCCCGCTGGCGGCGTCCACGGTGGCCACGGTGCCTGTGGCTTCGAGCGGTGCGCCGGTCGGCGGCGGGACGCGGGTGGCCACGGGAGCGCCGGCCACGTCGAGGTCGTTGACGACGCTCTTGACGCCGCTGACGGCGCTGGCGATCTGCGCGGCGCGGTTACGCCGCTCGAGCGAGTCGACCGTGCCCGAGAGCGTGACGACACCGCTGTCCGATGTGACGTCGATCTTCGTCAGGTTCGACAGCTTGTCGGCGGCCAGCTTGGCCTTCACCTGCGCGACGATCGTGGCATCGTCGATGACCTGGCCGATCGTCCGGGCGGATGCGACCTCGCCGCCGAGCAGCGAGCCAGCGAGCAGAACGGTGACGAGCAGAACGGTGACGACGCGCGATGTCGATCTCATGGCAGCCTCCTGGCGACGCCAATCGGGTCGCGCTGCACCGCCGATGTCGGTCCCGGCGCCCCGGGACGGAAGTCCATCGGCTCGCCGCCACGCACGTAGATCGACGCGCCCGGCGTCACCGACGTCATCGGCACCGGCTGCCACAGCGTGGTGCGTGGCGTCACGTGCAGCACCCGCCCGTCCTGAAGCGTGATCGTCCCGGCCTGGGGATCGACCCGTGACACGACGCCGGTGGCATCGACCGGCGTCGGCGACGCGCCCGCGCCGGACTGGAGCAGGACCGGTCCGGCCGTGCCGGTGCCCGCGGTCCCGGTGGCCTGGGTCCCGGCGGCGCCGGCCGCCCCCAGCGCCACAGCCGCGACGGCCGCAAGGACGACGAGACGGAGCATATGCGCAGTCATGTCGATGCCCCTCCTGACGGGCCTCGATGGTGCAATGGCGCTGCCGTCGAGCGGCCCGGGTGGTATAGTCCGGCTCCGATGACGTCCCTCCACGCCGCGTTGCTCGCCGACCGCGCGCGGCCGCGGCTCGACGTCGCGCGCATCCTGCATTCGCGCTCGATCGCCGTCTTCGGCGCCTCGGACAGCACCGACAAGTTCGGCGGACGCATCATGAGCTTCCTGGTGCGCCACGGCTTCGCCGGCGACATCTACCCGATCAGCCTGCGCCACGCCGCGGTGCTCGGACGCCGCGCCTACCCGGCGATCGCCGCGGTGCCGACGCCGCC
>VBPC01000119.1:4726-8700 GCA_005887895.1 Candidatus Rokuibacteriota bacterium | reverse complement strand
GAACTGCATGGGGTTGATCGTGCCGCACCACCGCCTCGCGCTCTGCTCGTCGGTCGTGCTCGACACCGAGCGGCTGCACGACGGGCCGATCGGGCTCGTCAGCCAGAGCGGCGCCCTGATGGTCTCGATCTTCGACCGCGCCGGCGCCGACGGCCTTGGCTTCCGCCACTGCGTCTCGCTCGGCAACCAGGCCGATCTCGAGATCAGCGACTTCGTCGAGTACATGGTCGAGGAGCCCGGCACCGAGGCGATCTGCGTGTATGTCGAGGGGCTGCTCGATGGACCGCGCTTCCGCGCCGCGCTCGCCGCGGCGCGGCGAGCAAGATCGGCCCGAGCGAGGCCTACGGCGGCACGCGCGCCGCGAGTTGACCTGATGGGGGGCCTCGACCGGGCCCCCAAGCCCCCCAACGTTCGGAGCGTCCCGGCGGAGCCGGGGCTCTCCTCTGTCAGTCCCGTCAGCCTAGCGCGGCGGGGGCGTGGGGGAGCGTGGTCCACTGCTCGGGGTCGTGGCCGTAGAGCGTCCGCGCGCCTTGCTCGTCGCGCAGCTCGCGAAGCCGGCGCAGCGAGTGGGCCATCTCCGTCTCGTCCCACACCACCGTCGGCAGGACCTGGCGATCCATGTTCTCGCGCGTGTAGCAAGCGTCGGCGGTGAAGACGAGCGTCTCGCGGCCCGCGCGCGCCCGCAGGGACTGGTGGCCGGGCGTGTGACCGTAGGTCGGAAACAGCACGACGGTGCCGTCGCCGAAGACGTCGTGCTCGCCGTCGATCGGCCGGTAGCGCAACGCGTGCTCGAAGTCGCGTGGGCTCGGCCGGTACGTCCCCTGCGCGAGCACTTCGGGTGAGCGGGCGGCGTCCATCTCGCACTTCTGCACGAGGATCGTCGCCTCCGGGAAGAACTCGTTGCCGCCGCAGTGATCGAAGTGCCAGTGCGAGTTCGCGACGAACGACACGTCGGCCGGCGTCAGGCCCAGCCGCGCGAGCTGGCTGACCACGTCGTCGCCGGCTCTCGAGTGCACGCCGAAGCGCCGCGCGCGCTCCTCGCCGTAGCGGCCGAGCATGTTCGTCATGGTCTCGCAGTGAAGCCCGGTGTCGAAGAGCAGCCGCCCGCGCGGATGGACGATCAGGAAGCACTCGATCGGCACCGTCCAGCGCGCCGCCGGCGCGTCGCGGATCATGGACTCCCGCGCCAGCTCGAGGTAGCCGCCGCAGAGTGCGAAGATCTTCAGCACCAGGCGCCTTTCGCCGTCTCGATCGTTCCGGCCGCGTCGAACCGGTCGATGCCGAGGCCGCGCCAGAGGTCAGCCCGTGCATCGCCGCCGAGCGCCAGCCGCGCGAGCACGTCGCCCACCGCCGGCGCCAGCGCGAAGCCGTGGCCGCAGAAGCCGGCGGCGACGAGCAGGCCGTCGATGCCCGGCACCGGGCCTAGCAGCGGCAAGTCGTCCGGCGTGAACGCCTCCAGGCCCGCCCAGCCGCGCGCGAGCGTGGCCTCGCCGACGGGTGGATAGACTTCGCGGGCGACCTCGAGGCTCGCCTTCACGCTGTCGTCGCGGAGCGCCCAGCGGTTCTGCGTCTCGTCCGGAATGTCAGCCGGCCATCCGCCCCCGATGAGCCAGGCACCGCTGGCCAGCTGCTTGAGGCTGAGCTTGCGCCCGAAAGCGCTGACGACCGGCGCCAGCGCACCGCTCGCGCGCTCGGTGAGCAGCATCTGGAGGCCGCGCGTGGCGAGCGGCACTCGCACGCCGAGCCCGGCCAGCAACGGCGCGCTCCACGTTCCCGCGGCGACGAGCGCCACGTCGCAGGCGTGGCGCCGGCCGTCGCTCGACGCCACGGCGACCACGCGGCCGCGCTCGGCGACGAAGGCCGTGACGCCCACGCCCTCCTCGATGCGCGCGCCGACCCGGCGTGCCGCCGCCGCGAACGCGGTGACCGTCGCCATCGCCTCGGCCTGTCCGTCGATCGCGCAGTACACGCCGCCCGCGCACATCGGCGCGAGGCCGGGCGCCAGCGTGCGCGCGGCCGTCGCGTCGACCAGCTCGAGCGGCACCCCGTCGGCGCGCTGCTCGGCGATCCAGCCCGGCACCTTGCGCCACGCCGCATCCTCGAGCGCCACGCGGAGCCCGCCGCCGCGCCGGTAGCGCGTGGCGCCCTCGAGCTCGCGGTCCAGCTCGGGCCAGCGCGCGAGACTGGCCAGCGCCAGCGCGCGCTCGGCCGGATCGCGGCCCATCGCCCGCACGCCGGCGGCGCTCGCGCCCGAGGCGGCGCTGCCGACCCGGCCACGCTCGAGCACGGTGACGCGCGCGTCGGGCTCGGCGCGGCGCAGGTGCCACGCCGCGCTCAGTCCCATCAGGCCGCCACCTGCGATGACGATCGACGCCGGCATCGCGCGCAGCCTAGCACACGCCGCTTTGACAGCGCCTGGCTCCTGGGGCATTGTCCAGCCCACATGCACGTCGGGATCTTTCTCGAGGAAGCGCGCCCGGGCAGCACCCCGGCCGGCGCCTTCAAGGACACGTTCGAGCTGGTGGAGGCGGCGGAGGCCTGGGGCCTCGACGGGGTCTGGCTGGGCGAGATCCACTTCAACGTTGCGCGCTCCGTGCTCTCCTCGCCGCTGGTCATGGCCGCCGCCATCGCCGGCCGCACGCAGCGGCTCCGGATCGGCACCGCCGTGCACCTGCTGCCGCTCAACCATCCGCTGCGCATTGCCGAGGACGTCGCGACGCTCGATCACATGAGCGAAGGCCGCTTCGAGTTCGGCGTGGGTCGCAGCGGCTCGCCGCGGGCCTACGACGTGCTCGGCGTGCCCTACGGCGAGAGCCAGGCGCGCTTCGCGGAGGCGCTGGACATCATCCGCGAGGCGTGGAAAGGCGAGGGCTTCAAGTACGACGGCAAGTTCTTCCGCGTGCAGACCGGCCCCGTGGCGCCCACGCCCTACCAGCGCCCCCACCCGCCGATCCGCATGGCGGTCAACACCCCCGAGTCGTTCGCGATCCCCGGAGAGCTCGGCGTCGGCATCTTCCTCGGCCTGCGTGCCCTCGACGTCGCCGATCTCAAGGCGTACCTGCCGTCGTATCGCGGGGCGTGGCGGCCAGCCGGCCAGGGCGGCGCGCCGACCGTGTACCTGCGCGTGCCGGTCTACATCGCTCCCAGCGAGCGTGAGGCGCGCGCCGAGTGCGAGGCCGCGCTCCTCAGCTTCTGCGCGCGCCAGGCCGAGATCACGCGACTCGGGCTCGGGCGCGCCGGCACGGGGTCGGCCGACCGCAAGGAGTTCTGGGCCGATCGCCTGGCGGGCCTCGACTACGAGGCGATCGTGAAGACGCGCGCCGTCGTCGGCACCGCATCGCACGTCGCCGAGCAGCTCGGCGCGCTGCGCGACGAGCTGGGTCTGGACGGCGTCGTGGCCGAGCTGGATCCCGGCTGCCAGCTGCCGGTCGATCGGGTGATGCGCACGCTGCGCATCCTGACCCACGAGGTCATGCCCGCGCTGGCATGACGCGCCGTCTGCTGGTCGTCGCCGTGCTCGCCGCCCTGCTGGCCGGCGGCTGCGTCCCGTCGACGCCGCGTGACGCGCCGGGCGCGCTCGGCAGCGATGCCACGGGTCGCCTGACGTTCGGCACGCTCGGCACGCTCGAGCGCGTCGACGCGTCGCGCCTCGAGCGCGCCGACCAGAGCGTCGGCCTCACCGGCGAGCTGAGGCTTCCCGACGGCGGCGGACCGTTCCCGGCCGTCGTGCTGATGCACGGCTGCGGCGGCCTCGGCAACGCCGAGTGGGGCTGGGTCGGTCCACTCAAGGCCGCCGGCTATGCGACGTTCGTCGTCGACAGCTTCACGGGCCGCGGTCTCACGGAGGTATGCATGAGCAGCCGCGCCCTGTTGAGCGTCCAGCGCCTTCCCGACGCCTACGGCGCCCTCCGCCGCCTCGCCACGCACGCGCGCATCGATGCGCGTCGCATCGCGCTGATGGGCTTCTCGCACGG
>VBPC01000119.1:0-4706 GCA_005887895.1 Candidatus Rokuibacteriota bacterium | reverse complement strand
GCGGCGACTACCCGGAGCGGCGCGCCGTGTCGGCTCCCGTGCGCGTCCACATCGGCGAGCTGGACGACTGGACTCCGGCCGCGCCCTGCCGCGAGCTAGTGGCGATGCTGAAGGCGGGCGGCTTCGACGCCGACATCACGGTCTATCCGGGCGCCCACCACAGCTTCGACAACGTCGGCCGGCGCGTCGCGTGGCTGCCGCGGGTGGACAGCGCGGCGGGCTGCCCGATTCGCTCCGCCAGCATCCTGGGCCCGGTGCTGAACGGCGCCGAAGTGCTCGGCTGCCTGCACAAGGGCGCCACGCTCGGCTGGAGCCCGACCGCGACCGAGCAGGCGCGCCGCAACGTCGTCGCCCAGCTCGCCACGCTGCTGCGCTGAGGCGCCCGCCGTGACGGCTGCCGGGCACCTCAGGACGGAGGCCGTCAAGTGGGTCACCGTCACCGGCGGCAGCGACAGCCTGGCCGGCGTGCTCTTCGCGATCCATCAGAACTTCGTCTCCCCGGAGCTGCTCGACTTCGCGCTCTCCGGCGAGGTGGTCGTCATCGCGATGCTGGGCGGAATGGGTACGCTGTACGGGGCGATCGTCGGGGCGGTGATCGCCGTCGGGCTCGAGGAACTGCTGTCGACCTGGACCGACAACTGGCTGGTGGTCCTCGGCGCCCTGTACGTCATGTGCGTCATGTGGTTTCCCCAGGGCCTCGTGCGCCTGGCAAGGAGATGACGATGCGCATCTTCGGCTTCGACCTGCTGCCGTATCCCGAGCATCTGGATCACCTGAAGGTCGACGGCGAGCTGCCGTACCCGCTGCCCCGGAAGCACTTCAGCCCGGCGCTGGCGGTCAGCAACTACCGCGAGCACCTCGACGCGTGGGCGCTCATGGAAGAGCTGGGATTCGACGGCGTCGGCTTCAACGAGCACCACACCTCGCCCTACGGGCTCATGACCTCCCCCAACATCATGGCCGCCGCCGCCTCGCAGCGCCTGAAGCGCATGCAGATCCTGATCTACGGCAACCTCCTGCCGATCCACGATCCGCTCCGCCTGGCCGAGGAGCTGGCCATGCTCGATTGCCTGAGCGGCGGCCGGCTGATCAGCGGCTTCGCCCGCGGGATTCCCCGCGAGTACAAGGCCTACAACGTCCCGCTGGCCGAGTCGCGCGCGCGCTTCGAGGAGGCCTGGGAGATCATCAAGCGGGCGTGGACCGAGGAGGTCTTCTCCTACACGGGCAACTTCTGGTCGTACAAGGACGTGGCGATCTGGCCGCGCCCGGTGCAGCAGCCGCATCCGCCGATCTGGGTGCCGGTGACCACGAGCCAGGAGACGCTCGAGTGGGCCGCGCGGGAGAACGCGCCGATCACGCCGGGCGCCGTCGCCACGCTGCCCGCGCGCCAGGACATGGTGCGCTACTACGCCGCCTGCCTCGCCAGGCACGGCCGCGCCATCACGCCCGAGCACGTCGTGGCGCCGGCCAACGTGTACATCGCCGACAGCCGCGAGCAGGCGCTGAAGGAAGCCGGGCCCTACATGCTCTACTTCTTTCACACGCTGTTCAGCCACGGCAACCTGTCCAACGTGGGGGCCCAGCGCCAGAGCGGCTACGTGCGCGAGGAGGGGCTCGGCTGGCTGCGGCCGGAGAACCGCGAGGCGTTCCTGCGCTCGCTGCAGGGCTTCCGGCAGGTGACGCTCGAGGACCTCAAGCACAACGAGCGGCTCTGCTGGGGCTCGCCGGCCGAGGTGACCGAGACGCTCATCGGTCTCGGCGAGGCGCTCGGCGCCAACACGCTGCTGGTCCAGTTCAACCAGGGCGCGATGCCGCACGAGATGTTCGTGCGGCAGCTGCGCCGCTTCGCCGCCGACGTGCTGCCGGCGGTGCGCAAGCACACGGTGAAGGTCGCGCTCGCCTGATGCGCGCGCTCGTCGTCGGCGCCGGCATCGGCGGTCTCACCGCGGCGCTCACGCTGCGCCGCGCCGGGGTGGAGGTCGCGGTCCGCGAGCAGGCGCCGGAGCTGCGCGAGGTCGGGGCGGGCATCCAGCTGGCGCCCAACGCCACGCGGATCCTCGAGCGGCTGGGACTGCGGGAGGCGCTGGCCAGGGTCGGCGTGCGGCCGCAGACGATCGAGCACCGCCGATGGCAGGACGGCCGCGTCCTGCTCCGGCAGCCGCTCGGCGAGGCCTGCGAGCGCGAGTTCCGCGCGCCCTACTATCACGTCTACCGTCCCGACCTGCTCGACGTCCTGGCCGCCGCGGTGGGACCCGGTATCGTGGGCCTCGGCCGGCACTGCGTCGCCGTCGTCGAGCGCGCCGACGAGGTCGAGGTGACCTTCGAGGACGGCGTGACCGAGCGTGCCGATCTCGTGATCGGCGCCGACGGCATCCATTCCACGCTGCGCGCCGCGCTCCTCGGGCCGGAGTCGCCGTGGTTCTCGGGCAGCGTCGCCTACCGCGGCCTCGTGCCGGCCGCGCGGGTCGCGCACCTGCCGCTGCAGCGGATCGCGAACTCGTGGCTCGGCCCGGGACGTCACTTCGTCCACTACTGGGTCGCCGGCGGGCGCTACCTGAACTTCGTGGCGGTGGTGCCGGCCGGCGACTGGCGGGTCGAGTCGTGGTCGGCCACCGGCGAGGTCGCCGACGCGCTGGCGGAGTTCGCGGGCTGGCATCCGACCGTCCAGGCGATCATCGGCGCCGCCGAGCGCACGCACCGCTGGGGACTGTACGATCGCGAGCCGCTCACCACCTGGAGCGCCGGTCGCGTCACGCTGCTCGGCGACGCCGCCCACGCGATGCTGCCGTTCATGGCCCAGGGCGCCTGCCAGGCCATCGAGGACGCCGCGGTCCTCGCGCGCTGCCTGGCCGACGCCGCGTCGGCCACGGTCGCCGACGCGCTGCGGCGCTACGAGAAGATCCGGCAGCCGCGCGTCTGGCAGGTGCAGCGCGCCTCGCGCGACAACGTGGTGACCTATCACCTGCCCGACGGCGACGCCCAGCGCGCCCGCGACGCGAGGTACGCCGCCCTCATGGCCGAGAGCCCCTGGGCCGCGCGCGGGTGGCTCTTCGGCTACGACGCCGACGCGCCGGCAACTGGCTGACGGCCGCGCGCCGACTCTCGTGTAGACTCCTCTCCATGAGCTTCGTCCCCGCGCGCTTCACCGATATCCGCCGGTCGGGACCACCGACCACGACCGACGGCACCGAGTGGACGATCCCGATCTCCGGCCAGCCGCCGGGGGAGTGGGTGCGATTCTTCGAGCGCCATGCCGGGGCGGACTCGAAGGCGACCGTGCGCTGGGTGGCCAACGTCCACGTCATCCAGCTGGGATTCAAGAGCGCGCCCGAGGAGGTCGGCCAGAACGTCCAGACCATCGATCGGTGCATCGCGCTGGCGAACGACCAGTATCGCGACTGGCTGGAGGCGGCGCACCGCAAGGGCGAGCAGCGCCGCCGCGGCGAGCAGACCGAGGCCGACCGCGTGCGCGACCTCAACGAGCGCTTCAAAGACCTCTAGCTGTACATGGGGGCCCCGATATGGCCCCCAACCCCCCAACGCTCGGGCGTCGCGGGCGGAGCCGTCGCCGCCCTCGTTAACCCGACGGTCTCCTAGTCGGCGGCGGTCCGCGTCGCGCTCGAGGGCCCCAGGGGCAGGTTGACGATCATCGTCGTGCCCTTGCCGACCGCGCTTTCGACCTCGATCGTTCCCTCGTGGTTCTTGACGATCTCCAGCGTCACGGCGAGGCCAAGACCGGTGCCCTGCCCTTCCGGCTTGGTGGTGAAGAAGGACTCGAAGATCTTGTCGCGGTTCTCGGGGGGGATGCCCACGCCGGTATCGGTGACCCGCGCCGAGAGGTACGCCACGTCCTCGTGGCGCCGCACGTCCGTGCTCAGCGTCAGCCGGCCGCCGCGCGGCATGGCGTCGGCCGCGTTGGTGATCAGGTTGATGAACACCTGCGTGAGCTCGTCCCGATCGCCGAACACGACCGGATCGGACTCGTCGAAGAGCTTGATCGTCTCCAGCGCCGGACTCCGCAGCCGATCGGCCACCAGCGCCAGCGCGCGCTCGATGGTCTCGCGGATCGGTACCTCGGTAGGCGTGCGGGCGCGCCGACGGGCGAAGTCCAGCAGGCCCCGGACGAGCTTGGTGGCGCGGGCCGCCTGGACTTCGATCGCGTCGAGCCGGTCGTAGTACGGACTGAACTCGGGACGTCGTCGCAGGACCGTGGCCGTCCCGATGATGACCATCAGCGGATTGTTCACCTCGTGGGCGATGCCGGCGGCCAGCTCCCCGATCGCGGCCAGCTTGGCTGCCTGCATGAGCTGGTCCTGGGTGCGCCGGAGCTCCTGCATCTGGCGCTGCAGATCCGCGTAGAGGCCGGCGTTCTTCAGGCCGACGGCGGCCGCCTGGAGGAGCGTTTCCAGCAGCTGGATCTCGTCCGCCTCGTAGATCTCGCCGGAGAGCTTCTCGCCGACCGTGAGAACCGCCGCCAGCCGTCCCTCGAGGATGAGCGGCAGCAGCAGGGCGACGCGCTGACGCTCGAGATCGACGATCGCGCTCTTGAGCGACGAGACGGCGTCGCCGTAGAAGGTGGTCTCCTCGACGATCAGGGGCCGGGCCGACAGCGCGAGCCACGCCGCGAGGTCGGCGGCGATCCGCGGCGGCACCGCCCAGGGCGTCGCCTCGCTTCGGGCCTGCGAGAGCACCGCCAGGTCATCGCT
>VBPC01000116.1 GCA_005887895.1 Candidatus Rokuibacteriota bacterium | reverse complement strand
GGCCCTCTCCGAGCCCGCCCGGGCGGCAGCGCTTCCCGCCGCCATCGCCACCTCTGTCTCGTCGCCGCCAACACCCGCGTGGCCCGAGGAAGCCGCTGGTTCTCATCGCAGACGACATGCAGGATGCCCGGGACATCTACGCCGCCTATCTCGAAGTCCGCGGCTTCCGCGCCGTCACCGCGCGCGATGGGGAGCAGGCGGTCGAAGTGGCGACGTCAGAGCGGCCCGACGTGATCGTCATGGACCTCACCATGCCGAAGATGGACGGCATAGAGGCGACCCGGCGCATCAAGCGCAATCCTCGGACACGCAAGATCCCGGTCATCATGCTGACGGGCTACGGCCAGAGAGCCATTGAGGGGGGCGCGCTCGAAGCGGGGGCGGCCGTCTTCCTGACGAAGCCGTGCCCGCCTGATGAGTTGGAAGCCGCAGTCCGTCGCCTCCTCGACCGACCGGCGGAGCCATCCTGACGACCAGAATCACGGTCCGCCGGCGAAGGGCGACGTTGCTCTGGCCGCGCCCGAGGGACATGAAGTGACGGCGTGACGGAGTGTGAGATCGTCCCCGGCGCCGTACGGGCCGCCGGGGAGGCTCGACTAACAGAGAAGCGTTACGGGCAGGTCGCGCCGCCGTTGCTGTTGGCGGCCGTGCTGTCAGCCGCGATCGCACGGGTCCCCGAGCTCGCCGCCGCCATCGCCAAGCTGCCCGCTCACATACTGGTCCTTGACGGCGAGCTCTGCGTTTTCGATAGCAGCCTCATTTCTGAATTGCACCTGATCAGCGACGAGCGCCCCGAAGAACCACCACGCCGCCCGTCTACATCGCGTTCGATCTTCTCTTCGCCCGCGGCCGGGATCTCACGGGCACACCGCTGTTGTACCGCGCGCCGGCGCTCGAGGATGCCATCGCCGGAACCTCGTTCGTCCTGCTCGCGCTGAGGCTCGAGGGCGACGGGTTCGCCGCCTGGGACGAGGTGAAGCGGAACGGCTGGGAGGGTTGTCGCCAAAGACGACGGCTCGCGCTACGTCGGCGGCCCGACGCGCGCATGGCTCAAGGTGAAGGTACCGAACTGGACGGAGGCAGAAGACCGCTGGCGGAGGACGCTCACGGGCGCTTCGTAGGGCAGGCCTTGATACCGGATCGCGGGCGGTGTTGATCACGCGGAGCGGCCGGCTGTCCGGCCTCTTTCCCAGAGCTCGAGATGCGGCCCCGCCGCCGCCCCTACCTCCGCAGGCGGCTCGTCATAGCGCGTTCCGACTGAACCGTCAGTCGGTCCCTGGGAAAATTATTTTCGCATCTTGCCGGCGGCCGAGCTCGCTGGCTACAGGCAGTTCCACGTAGGTATTGCCGTGGTCCGGATTGGAGCGTTCCTGATGGGCTCGACGCTGACGCCCTTGAGCGGCGTGCGCATCCTCGTCGTCGATGATTTCGACGATGGCCGCGAGGTGCTCCGCCAGATCTTGGCCCACTACGGCGCCACCGTCACTACGGCGTCATCGGCACGGGAGGCGCTCGCCGGCCTGGACGAGCTGGATGTCATCGTCACGGATTACTCGATGCCCGGCGACACAGGACTCTGGCTCCTCGAGCGCGTCCGCGAACGCGGCCGTTCCCTGCCCATCATCGTCCTCACCGGCTATGCCGAACGTCAGGCAGCCGAGCTTCGGAAGGCGCCCTTCGCGCGCGTGCTACGCAAACCCGTGGACCCGTGGGCGCTCTGCGAGGAGATTCGCGGAGTGCTGGGGCTGGACTGACGGCGATGGCCTCGACGAAGAGGACAAGCCGGAGCCCTCCTGCGCCGTCTGTAGGAAACCAATTCGTCGCGGGGCGATGCGTTATCGTCAAGGGCTGCAGAGCATGCACGCGAGTGCGTTGACGCCAAGAAAGAGCGACCGCGGCCCGCAGCGGACAGCGTCGACGGTGGCCAGGGCTTCGGACTCAGCGTGACGTTCGATACACTCGCATCCAACAGTTGGCGTGCACGAGGCGCTCGCCCTCTCTGCGAATCGGCTGAGCAGGGAGAACGGGCAGTTCGCAGACTGGGCAGATCACCTTCGGACACTCGGTGTGCTGCACGCGGCCATCGATGCGGAAGATGACGTTCTGGCCGGGCCCGATCGGCACGCGGCACACGGCGCAGCGTGGGAACTCGGCGGTCATTGGTACACGAACCCGGGCCTTGTCTCAGGACAGAGCGGTTCTCCGGGAGACTGCTTGAGGATGACTTCCACCATCTCGGTCGAATCCATCATCCTTCGGCCAGAACAGTGTACGCACGCCTCCGGACCACGTGAAATGAAATTCCTCCCGTTATGTACGCTGGCGTACCGACGCCGTCCGCCGCATCCTGAAGGTGGCGGTATACTCCCCGCGATGCCGGGAGACGTTCTGGCCAATCGTCTGCTCGCCGTCCTTGCTCCTGAGGAACGTGATCGCTTGCTCCGTGGCGCCACACCTGAACCGCTCGAGGCGCGCCAGGTGCTGTACACTCCCTCGTCGTCAAGATGACGGACGCCGACGACGTGGAGGCGACGACGATCGGGAATGAGGGTCTCATCGGCACTGCCGTGATCCTCGGTGTCGCGTCCACCACGATGGAGGCGTTGTGTCAGATTCCCGGCCGCGCGCTGAGGGTCCCAACCAGGGCCGTCCTGGAAGAGATTCGGCGCACGGCCAGCGTGAACCGACTGCTCCTGCGCTACGCCGAGGCCATGATGGTCCAACTCGCACAGCATGCGGCATGCAATCGCACCCATTCCATCGAGCAACGGTGCGCGCGGTGGCTCCTGATGACACGCGACCGCGTGGCGAGCGATGAGTTCCCGCTGACCCAGCAATTCTTGGCCCAGATGCTCGGCGTCCGACGCGCCACGGTCACGATGATCGCGGGCGCCCTACAGAAGGCGGGACTGATAGGCTACAGCCGCGGCCGAATTCGCATCGTCAATGGGCGAGGCCTCGAAGGTGTCGCGTGCGAATGTTATGACATCGTTCGGCGGGTCATGAAGACAGTCACCGCGTAACGTCCGGCCGCCCGGCCGGGGCCACACCGACGCTTCCCCCAGCCGCCCTCGGCGGCATGGCAATAGCACCGGACTCAACAGATGCCGGGTGCTCAGAAGATACAGTGGTGACGTCGTGGCGCGGCTGGAAGTCAACCGGTTGATCGCGGCCTTGCCGTCGGCGGATCGTCAGCGACTCCTCGAGGCGCTCCAACCGGTATCCCTGACGGTCAGGCAACCGCTGTATGCAGCGGGCGGGCCGATCAAGTTTGTCTACTTTCCCCTGAGCGGCGTGTACTCGATCGTCAGCATCGTGACGGACCGCGACACCGTCGAGGTCGCCACCGTGGGCAACGAAGGCATAGTCGGAATTTCGGTGTTTCTCGGCGGACGGAGCACGTCGGACAATGCGTTCTGCCAGGTGCCCGGCGACGCCCTTCGCATGCGGGCGGCGCGCTTTCGGGAAGAGGTCTATCGGAGCCGCGCCTTCCGTACCGTCCTGCTGCGCTACACGGAGGCATTCATCCACCAGATCGCGCAACACGCCGCCTGCTATCGTCTGCACTCCATCGTCGAGCGTTGCGCAAGCCGGCTCCTCATGACTCACGAACGGGTGAACCTCGACGAGGTTGTCTTAACCCAGGAGTTGCTCGCGCAGATGCTCGGCGTGCGCCGCGCCACCGTGACCGCCGCCGCGGGTATGCTGCAGCGCGCGGGCTTGATCCGGTATACGCGGGGACGCATCACCATCGTCGATCGGAAGAAGCTCGGACGTGCGTCTTGCCAGTGCGACCGCACCATCCGCCGAGAATACAAGCGGCTGCTGGGCTGAGCGTCACGTCCTGAATGGGATTCAGGTTGCACCAAGCTGGTCGTGGTCACTTACGTAGATCTACGTGGTACGCTCGCCCGTGATCGCTGATGCCTCGCTCCGATCGCCCGGCGCCGCCCACGGTTCTGATCGTCGACGACGACCTGCAGGTTCTTGACGTGCTCTGCGACCTAGTCTCCAACATCGGCTATGCTACCGTCGCGGCCAGGACCGGCGTTGCCGGCATCGCAGTGGTGCGCGCGGATCCCCCGCCGGATGCCGTCCTGCTCGACATCGCCATGCCGGGGTCGCTGGACGGCGTGGAGACCCTGCGCGGCTCAAACACGTCCAGCCGGATTTGCCGGTGGTTATGGTCACGGCCAACATCGACGAGGCCCTCGTCCTGGGCACGCTCCGAGATGGAGCGTTTGACTACGTGACCAAACCGGTGCCGCTCGGACGGCTCCGCGAGGTCCTCGCGGCCGCGCTTCGTGCTGTCGGGGAAGGTGCCGCGGGCGTAGGGGGATCCCTGAGACACTTCTAGGGGACTCCCCGATTGACGAATGCGGCGGGGCCGAGCGACAACGGAATCGTGCCGCACCCGGATCGTTAGGAAGAACGGGTAACGCCGAGCCGTCCGAATGCCCGACGAGCTGCTGCTGTTCCTGGAGACTCGAGACCGGCTGTACTGTTTTCGCTGTCTGCGGCAGGCCTTCCCTCACGAAGCCGTCCGAGAGCGGATCGAGAATGCTGCGCGCCGGAGCGCCAATTCTCATCGGCGAGGGGCGCTGCGCGATCTGCCAGCAGGCGACAACCGTCGTTGCCTATATCCCCGGTGACCCTGACTTGTCCCGGCTCGATGGCGACTAACGGTATGGCCAACAAACCCCGAGAACTCGTGTGCGCCGTCTGTAAAAAACGAATCCCGCCCGGAACCGGTGCGTTTCGCCGGGGCGAGTCTTACATCCATGTCGAGTGCGCGGAGAAAGGGAAGGCGCCGAAAGCTGAGGGCCGCCGGCCATGAAGATCACCGTGAAGTGCCCCGGCGGTCCGGTCCTCTTCGAGCGCGTGCTCGACGCGCGCGAGGTTGTGCGCGTGAAGCGCATCATCAACGGTGAGGAACTACCCGGTGGTCCCAACGCCGAGGGCGTCATCCTCCTGCCCGGGCAGCACCTCGACGTCCCCGGCCGCCCGCTGGCACGGCAAGGAGTTCCATGGCTTCGGCACCACATAGCTGTCCGAAGTGCCACTCGACCAACATCGAGCGCGTACCGAGGAGCGGCATTCTCGACCGCTTGTTGGCGGCTTTACTAGGCTGGCGGGTCTACACCTGTCGGCTATGCGGCCGGCGGTTTTACGATCGTCCGGTCTCGCGTACAGGCCCGTAGGCTTGGCGTCGAGGGGCACCGGCTTCATGCAGTGACGATCTACGCGGAGTGCGAGATGGCCCCCGGCGCCGTACCGGCCGCCGGGGGTTGGACTACAGGCGTTACGGGCAGGTGGCGCCGCCGTTGCTGTTGGCGGCCGTGCTGTCACCGCTGCCGCAGAGCATGAACGTACCCGTCGCGCTGCTGGAGTACTTATAGGACGTGCCGGAGCCGGTCCACCCGGCCGGCAGCGACGGCGTCGAGTTCAGGAATGGACCGCCGACCTGGTTCTGCGCGTTGGTCTGCTGCGTGAGCAGCACGGTCGGCAGCGCACCCGACTGGTTGTTGGCGCTCGGGCAGTTCGTGGCGGACGAGCCGTTGTCCGGCAGACCGCCGCAGAGCGCGGAGTAGATGCTGACCGCGGAGGCAAGGGCCCGGGTATCGGCCTGCGCCTTGGCGATGCGCGCCCGCGCCTGCACGTTGGCGTAGAGCGGGACAGCGATGGCGGCCAGGATGCCGATGATCGCCACGACGATGAGCAGCTCGATCAGCGTGAAGCCGCGTTGACCGCGTGTCGGAAGCATCATCTTCCCCTCCCTATGAAGCTGGATAGTCGGTCGGTGGCCTGAGCTGCAGGAGGAGGGCCAAAGCGACTGCGCCAATAAAAATCAAGGGGTTGTGTATCGACCACCGAACGGTCGCGTGACATTTCGTGTTACGCCGCCGCCGAAAATTGTCAGCCTCCGGTCCGGGACCGGCAGCGCCGTTGCGAAACGCTCGGGATGACGAGCGATCCGCCCGCATCAATCAGTTCGCGGCGCCTCGCGGCCATCGCCCGAGCGCGTTGGTGAGATACACTACGTGCTCGTGGGGTTTGTCATCATTCAGCGAGAGCAGTGAGCGCGCGTGCTCGGTGCCCTGCTGATCTTCGCAACTGTCGCGTGGTTGCCCACCCCTCCCCTCGAGGAGCCGGTCATGGCCTCCCCGGCGAAGCTGCTCCATCACCCGGAGCGTTACGACGGGCACCGGGTACGAGTCGTGGGCACGCTGGGACCGGTCAAACACCGGCGGTGTCGATTCGCCATCGTCGGGCGCCGGATGACTGTATCGGCGCTCTGCGAGACACCACCAACCTGTGGCGAGGGGACTGGGATCGTTGTGGACGGCGTGTTTCACCGTCTCGTCGTCGTCGGCGGCCATCGCTACTATAACCACATCGTCACGACCGCGGTGACCTGTATCGAGGCCAGCGAGGGAGTATCTGAGCGTCGCGGTTGACGACGCGCATCGGAACCGACCCGATGCGCCTTGGAGGCCGGCATGCCCGCGCTGACTGGTCGCAGAACCCTCTTCACCGCCGCGATCGTCATCGGAATCGTGATCGGAGTTGGAATCCTGATCGGATGGCTCGCCTCACGATAAACGGACAGCCGCTACCGCACGGTTCCCCGAGCTCGCCGCCGCCATCGCCAAGCTGCCCGCTCGCACGCTGATCCTTGACGGCGAGCTCTGCGTTTTCGATAGCAGCCTCATTTCGCAATTGCACCTGATCGGCGACGAGCGCCCCGAAGAACCCGCCACGCCCCGTCTACATCGCGTTCGAGCTTCTCTTCGCCCGCGGCCAAGATCTCACCGGCACACCGCTGTCGTACCGCCCGCCGGCGCTCGAGGATGCCATCGCCGGAACCTCGTTCGTCCGCCCCGCGCTGAGGCTCGAGGGCGACGGATTCGCCGCCTGGGACGAGGTGAAGCGGAATGGCTCAAGGTAGGGTGCCGGGGTGGACCGAGGGCGAGCACCGCTGGCGGCGGACCATGGAGCACCGCGGCCCGTAGACAAGCGGCCGTCGGCATCGTGGCGATGCTGACGCACGCCGCCCGACGCGGCGTGGCCTCACAGCGGCGGCGGTGAACTCCGTGGAAGATCGACGGTAAAAACACAGCCCTCACCGGCCAAGTTGCGGACGTAGAGTTTCCCACCGTTCGTCTCGACGGCCCGCCGGCTGATGGCGAGCCCCAAGCCGAGGCCGGTTTGCCGGGCGTCGAGTTGCTCGAACGGTTGAAACATCGCGTCGGCCTTCCCGGGTGGCAGGCCCCCGCATTCGTCCTGCACCTCGATGA
The DNA here is from genome assembly GCA_005887895.1 of Candidatus Rokuibacteriota bacterium. GTDB lineage: Bacteria > Methylomirabilota > Methylomirabilia > Rokubacteriales > CSP1-6 > AR5. Next base: position 4,492 of record VBPC01000116.1, on the reverse strand, counting down.
GAATGCGATCCGCGGCCGCGTAGGCCTTCAGGGAAACGCGACCCGCCGGCCGGCTGAACTTGAGTGCATTCTGAAGCAAGTTGGCGACGGCGCCGGCCAGGATCTGACGGTCAGCATCGATGGACAGCCGCTCGCACTCCGGGGGCGGTGATATAACGAGTTCGAGGCCCCGGTGCCCCGCCTCTAGGCTCGCAGCGGTCTGAACGTCTTCAAGAAACTCGTCAAGCGAGATTCGTTCCCGGCGCTCGGGAAGGCCCGCGGTCAGGCGGACTTCGACCAAGGTTCGATCGATGAGATCTCGCAATGCGATGAGGCTTCGCTCGTGCACTTGGCCGGTCGCCCCGGCGAAGCCGACCGTGCCCCTCTTGATTGCGGCGGCCGAGAGGATCGCCGTGTGGGCGAGGTTGCGAAGCTCGTGGGCGAAAAATCCGAGCCGCTCGTTCATCGCCCGGGTGGCCTCATCCGAGATGAACTGATCGCGCTGACGTGTAAACTCCGTGACGGCGTCCGCGATGGCATCGTCGAGGCATCGGTTCAAGGTGCGAAACTCATCCGGCGCCACCGCGACGTTCTTCTCCACGGCCATCTCGGTGACGGCTTGGCAGAGGTCTCCGTAATCGCGGACGACCTGATCCACGGTGAATCCCGCCCGTAGCAATTCATTACCATGCTGGGCCGCCCCCCGGGCGATATCAGAATCGCTCGGAGTAGTCTGGATTTCCGACAGCGCCAAGGATACCTTCCCGGCCTCCGATGCTCCCAGCGTCCGCGCCAAGCGTAACGCCTCGATGAGCTGATCGAGGAAGAGAGGAATTCCGTATCGGAGTTCTCGTTCGGTCGGCCGCGGCGCGGACCGCTTCCCGACCTTCTCTCGGCAGCGCGAGATCAATTGTTCGCGGTGCACCTTCAGGAATTGGTCCAGCATGGTCACCTCCTCACAGTGGGGGTCGCCTGGTCCGCGCGGGCGCTCATCAGCCGAGGTGTAGAGACAAGTAGAGTACCTACCCCTGTCGTTCGTGACTGGTCAAAAGAGGACACTCCGGCGGCGGGAGTGACGGCACGGGCCCAGGTCCTCGAGCGCGGCTGCGAGGGCCTCGTGGCGAAGGACGAGGGGAGCGTGTACGTCGGCGCCCGCACGCGAGCGTGGCTCAAGGTGAAGCAGGCGAACTGGACGGACGACGAGCACCGGTGGCGGCGGACGCACCCCGACCGCGTTTGATCGGGATGGCGCAAAGCTTATCGGCCAGCGCCTGGGCGCCCCGGCCAGAGGCTCGAAGCGCCTCGCCTCGCTTATCAGCGTCGGCGGCTTCCTTGTGCAGAACCTTTTGACGCGCACGCGCCACCACTACGCGATTGCTGTCCACGCCAGGAGTATCGCATGGTCGCCGCGGACACCAAGGGCCGGGAGCCCTCGGCCCCCGGCCGCTCGCCGGCGCTTCGCTCGCCGCACCGCAGCGCGCCTGACGTCGCGGCGTCACTCCTCGTTTGGTTCATTGTCCTCTTCGGCCGGCAGGAACGCCCACAGCTGCCGCGTCGCCTCGTCGGCCTGGCCGGCCGGCATCCCCTCGTTCGACACCAGCTCCGCGAAGGCGTCCCGCGTCCGTTCTTGGGCGTGATACACCGCCTGGCGCAGCTTGCCTGCCTTCTGGAGCGCCGCAAGGGCGGTGCACGGAAAGGGAACCGAAACTACGCGCACGGGCCTCACATCGGCCGCGAGCGCGGCGGCAATAAGTCCGGGGCGCCCCGCGGCAAGCCCTTCGCCCAGGGCGAGAACAGTCACGACGGCACGGTCCACCGCCGCGGCCCCAACGAGCTGCCGATCATCCCGAGCTCGATGCTCAAGGTCGTCGCCCACCAAGCGCGCGAGCAGCGGCTCAAGCGCCTGCTCGGCATCTACGACGACGGGGCCAACCGGGAAGTGCTGCTGCTCGAGGAGCTGATCGGCAACCGGATCGAGGGCCTGCCGACCAAGAAGGTGGAGCGCCGGGCGTTCCACCACTCGACGTTCCTGTTCACGACGAAGGAAGGGAGCAGATCACAGCCGTTACAGAGATCAGGCTGCCGACGCACGAGCGCCAAGACGTTCACGGCGTCGGGGGCGTCGTCGGTGGCGTTGTCAGGGAGCGGTCAGGAGCGGTCCTGTCGCTGTCGTCGGCTTGAACCGCACGACGCGCGTCACCGCCGCACAGTTCAGGCACTCGGCGATCGCGTGCTCAAGCCCGGCGATCGTCGGCAGCAGCAGTGACCGGACCCTCGCGGCGTTGTCGATCATGAGTTGAGCCAGGCACGCGGGGCACAAGTAGCGGGGATGATACGCGGAGAGGAAGTTGAGCGTCTGCTGCCGCATTAAAAGCACCGCCAATGTGAGGGGACTGGCCGACAGCAGCGATCCCGACGCGGAGGCAGCCTAGCACACCCAGTAGATGTACGTAGGGGGCGAATCGGGGCGTCAGCGTAAGCGGCGGGCGTAGGTCGGGGGCGTCGTCAGGGTGAGCGGTCAGGAGCGATCAGTGGACGGCTCGGGTCGAGGGATCAGCCGACGCACCGCGCTCTCAAGGTCTTCAGGCAGGCACGGCTTCGTCAGGAAGACGGTCGCGCCCGCTTCAAGCGCGCCCTCGTGAATGGCTCTCTCCGGATAGCCGGTGAGCAGGGCGATCGGGATCGCGGCCGTGCGCGGGTCGTTCTTTAAGCGGCGGGTTGCCCCGATGCCATCGAGTCGCGGCATGGCGAGGTCCATGACGACGACATCGGGGCGCAGCGAGAGCGTCAGGACCACTGCCTCTTCGCCGTCGCGGGCCGTCGCGGCGCGGAAGCCGCGCGCTTCGAGATAGGCGGCGTAGATGTCCCGAGCGTCCTGCACGTCGTCGGCGATCAGGACGACCGGCTTGGTGCTAGAACGCGGCCCGCGATCATGGACAAGACGCGAAATCCGCTGCGCATTGACCCACTTCGGCGCAGTGGTCGGATCGATCTCGTCTCGCCGCTGCGGTGCGGTCACAATGCCCTCCCGCGTCCAGGGTTGACACGGATTCGTAACGCAACCACTACGCCAACCGGGGATTACGTAACTCTACTGACATTCTCGTCGAGGCGGCATTGAACACGAAGGACAATCCGAAGGCACCCTGTGAAAAGTTTTTCCTACGTCGTGTAACGATGGACGGCATCGGGCGTGGTGGCGGCCACGCTCGATGCCGAGTCGAAACCTAGCCGGGATACTGCTGGCGTGCTCGCGCCCATGCGGCCCGCCGTCGGACGAGCGTGGCCGCGCTGTGTTGTGGCACACGGAGCGGAGTGACGGGCTTGTTCAACGTCATGCCGCCCTGCGGTCGCTGGGGAGCGCGATCGCTTCGAACGGGGCAACGAGCCCACAGCCAGACGGTTCATTCCCGTTGGGGCCACCATTCGAATCTCTCAAGCGGATTTGCCCCGCGAATTTTGATCCCGCCGTGTCGGGATCAAAATCTCTTTTACCTCCTCATCGCATCAAAGGTGCTGACGAGCTTTTGCAGATCGGTCTGGGTCAATCGCGCGCAGACCGTGGTGGTCTGAATGTCAGCGTGCCGCAGGTGTTCCTGCACCGCTCGTAGATTCCCGCCAGAACGTCTGAGCAGTTCCACTACGAGGATGCGGCGGTCGGCGTAATGACCAAGAACGAGCAAGGTGTGCCCTGGGTAAGCGCCGTCACGCTAACCCACGGATCGTGTACGGCGGCGCCAAGCGACCATCACACGACGACGAGGCGCGTCTTCACCACCTCGCGCATGCGCAATGCTTCATCGCCAACTCCGTGAAGACGCACATCACAGTCGTCGGCTTCCACGAGTAACGGGCGTTCCCGCCAGTCCCCGATACGGCTTGGGGGTCGCTCCGCACTACGGAGGAGCTGCCCCCGTGACGCCGATCGTGACACAATGTCCCCCGCCAACCTCGGTCTGCCCGACATCCTCGCTGAGGCCACTAACTACTGCGGTGCCAGAGAACACGCAGACTCGGGTCGTCTCCAATGGCGGCCGGATCTCGACGGCGAGGGCCGCACCTCGCGCTTGAGTGATCGTGTGCGGCGTCCGAATTTCGACGGTGTCGCGGAGCCCCTCCTGCCACGGGGATCCCCCAGTGAACGCTGCGCGTGTGCCGGCACCGGGAGACGAACGGCGCACGCGAGAACGACACACAGTATGAACCGAGACTTAGGAGACCGATTCATCTCTGGCGCGGCTGCTCCGCGTCGCCCCGCTTTGGGCCCTATGCGGCTTCCCGAGCTCGCAGTACTCGTTGTCCGGGCATCCCGAGCAATGGCCGGTGTCGCCGCAGACGTAGCTGCCAGTGTCCGAGGGGCAGGAGTGCCAGCGGTGACAACCCGAACGATGCCGCCACCACTGGTGAGGCGCTGGCCGGAAGTACGACGAGAGCCGCCACGGCTGCCACGCGAGCTCGCACTTTGCGCCCTTCCTGTACGCGGGAGGATACCAATCGCTCGTTAGGCGCCTTG
>VBPC01000118.1 GCA_005887895.1 Candidatus Rokuibacteriota bacterium | reverse complement strand
GGTTCAGCGCCGAGGTGCGCGAGATCAGCCGGCTGTACGTCTCGCGCGCCCGCGACGTGGCGCTCGACGGCGCCGGCCGCATCTTGTTGTCGCCCGACATCCGCCGCGAAGCGGCGCTGGACAAGAACGTGACGATCGTCGGCGGCGGGCTCGACAAGTTCGAGGTGTGGGATCGCGGCCGCTTCGAGGAGTACGACCGGACCGGTCAGCCGAAGCTGCCGTCGCTGTACGACAAGCTCGCGGGCCTGGGAGTCTAGCGGTTCACGTTCCCGTCCTCGTGGACGAGGTCGCGTTTCTGCTGCGGCCGCGTGACGGGGGCTGGGTGATCGACGGGACGGTGGGCATGGGCGGACACGCGGAAGCGTTGCTGGCGACGAGCGGGCCCGACGTGCGCCTGCTCGGCCTCGACGCCGATCCCGAGGCGTTGCGGCAGGCCGGCGGCCGGCTCGCGCGCTTCGGCGAGCGGGCGCGGCTGGTGCACGCCAGCTTCGCCGACCTGGCGCGGGTGGTCGTCGAGCACGGCGTCGCCGAAGCGCGGGCGGTCCTGCTCGACCTGGGCGTCTCGTCCTGGCAGCTCGACGCCTCCGGGCGGGGGTTCTCGTTCCAGCGCGACGAGCCGCTCGACATGCGCCTCGATCCCACGCGCGGGGAGACCGCGGCCGCGCTGGTGAATCGGCTGCCGGAGGCGGACCTCGCCCGGCTGCTGCACGAGTACGGCGAGGAGCGGTTCGCGCGCCGCATCGCCCGCTCGATCGTCCATCGCCGCCCGCTCGCCACCACCGGCGATCTCGTCGCCGCGGTGCGGGCGGCGGTGCCGCGGAAGGCCTGGCCGCGGCGATTGCACGTCGCGACGCGCACGTTCCAGGCCGTGCGCATGGCCGTGAACGACGAGCCGGGCGCCCTCCGACGCGCCCTCGAGGCGGGGCCGTGGTTGCTGGCCTCCGGCGGGCGGCTCGGCGTGATTGCCTTTCATTCGGGCGAAGACCGCATCGTGAAGCAGACGTTCCGGACGCTCGACGGCGCGGGGTTCGCCGCGCTCGAGCCGTCGCCTCTCCAGCCCGGAGACGACGAGGTGCGGGCCAATCCCCGCGCCCGGAGCGCGAAGCTGCGCGTGCTGGAGCGGCTGCCGTGACGAAACAACAGCGACTGCATCGTGAGCAGGATCCCAGCGTGCGACGCGCGCTCGTCGCCGGCTTCGTCGTGTCGGCGCTCCTCGTCGTCGGCTGCCTCGCCGTCGTCGGGCTGCGCGTCCAGCAGGTGCACCTCGCCTACCAACTCGAGCGCCTCCACCGCGAGCGCGCCGAGATGGGCGTCGTCCTTCGCCAGCTCGAGGTCGAGGTGGCGACGCTGCAGGCGCCCGGCCGTGTCGAGCAGCGCGCGCGTCAGCTGGGGCTGGTCGCGCCCGACCGCGCGCAGGTCCGTCTGGCGCGCGAGTACACGCCGGGCGGCACCGGGCTGGCCGCCGCCCACAAGAGCCGCCTCGCCGCACTGCCGGGCGACCCGATGAGAGCGCCCATCAGGTGACGCGCGCCGGCGACCCGGCGGCTCACGGACGGAGGGCCGCATGAGCGGTCTCCGCATCCGCGTCCTCGTCCTCGCCGGCCTGCTGGCCCTCGCGTTCACCGGCGTTCTCGGACGCCTCGGCTGGCTGCAGATCGTGCGCCACGCCGACCTCGCCGCGCTCGCCGAGCGGCAGTACTCGCGCACGGTCGTGCTGCAGGCGCAGCGCGGTCCGATCGTCGACCGCCAGGGCGCCGCGCTGGCGACCTCGAGCCCCGCCGAGTCGCTCTTCGCCCAGCCGCGCGTCATGGGCGATCCGGTGCGGGTCGCCGCCCGGCTGGCGCCGCTGCTCGGCGTCCCCGAGTCCGAGATCCACGCGCAGCTCACCGGCGGCCGGCCGTTCGTCTGGATCCGCCGCAAGCTGCCGCCGGCGACCGCCGCCGCGGTGAAGGCGCTGCGCGAGCCCGGCCTGGGCCTGCTGCCGGAGCCGCTGCGGCTCTACCCGAACCGGGAGCTGGCCGCGCACGTCGTCGGCTTCGAGGGCGTCGACGGCGGCCTCGAGGGCGTCGAGCGCTCCTTCAACGAGACGCTGGCGGGCACGCCGGGCAAGGCCGTCGTGGGTCGGGATGCGCTGGGCCGTGAGGTCGTCACCGAGGCGGTGCTGCAGCCGCCGGCCCCGGGGCACGGCGTGATGCTCACGCTCGACCGCACGATCCAGTACCTGGCCGAGCGCGAGCTCGACGCCGCCTGGCGGCGCACCCAGGCCAAGGCCGCGATGGCGGTCGTGCTCGACCCGCGCACCGGCGACGTGCTGGCGCTGGCCATCCGACCGACGTTCAACCCGAACACGTTCCTCGACGTCCCGTCGCGGGACCACTGGCGCAACCGCGCCGTCAGCGATCCGTTCGAGCCGGGCTCGACGTTCAAGGTGATCCTCGCCGCGGCCGCCCTCGAGGAGGGCGTGGTGCGGCCGGACGACCGCATCTGGGCCGAGAACGGCAGCATCACCATCGCCCGGACCACCATCCACGACTGGAAGAAGTACGGCTGGCTGTCCTTCGGCGAAGTGCTGCAATACTCGTCGAACGTGGGTTCAATAAAGGTGGGGCTGGCCCTGGGGCGCGACCGCTACTACCGCTACATGACCGCCTTCGGCTTCGGCGCCCCCACCGGCGTCGGCCTGGCGGGCGAGAGCCGGGGGCTGCTGCGCGAGCCCCAGCGCTGGTCGGCGCTCTCGCTGCCGACGATGTCGATCGGCCAGGAAGTGTCGGTCACCGCGCTCCAGATGGTCGCGGCCTTCGGCGCTATCGCCAACGGCGGCGTCCTCATGCAGCCCCGACTGGTCCGCGCCGTGTTCGACGCCGCCGGGCGGGAGACCCGGCGGTTCGAGCCGCAGCCGGTGCGCCAGGTGATCTCGCCGGAGACGGCACGCACGCTCACCCGCCTGATGACGCAGGTGGTGGCGGCCGGCACCGGGCACAACGCCGCCATCCCGGGGTACGAGGTGGCCGGCAAGACGGGCACCGCCCAGAAGCTCGACCCGACGACGCGCCGGTACTCCCGGAACCCCGGCGTGCTGTCGTTCGTTGGCTTCGCGCCGGCCGATGAGCCGCGGCTCGTCATGCTGGTGATGCTGGACGAGCCCCGGACCGAGAAGTGGGGGAGCGAGGCGGCCGCGCCCATCTTCGCGGCGATCGGCGCCGAGGTGCTGCGTTATCTCGACGTGCCTCCGCGCGACGTCGCGCCGCTGCAGATCGTGACCGGCCCCGCCGACGGCGCGGCCGGCCGGCTGCGGCTGGCGAGCATGTCGGCCGAGCCGTTCGCCGACCGCGAGCGCGTCGTCCCCGATCTGCGCGGACGCACGCTGCGGCAGGCGCTGGCCATGCTGGCGCCGCTCGGCGTGGCCGTGCGGCTCGAGGGTGGTGGCCGTGTGGTGGCGCAGACGCCGGCCCCGGGCGCGCCGGTGGAGCTGGAGACGAGCGTGCGGCTGACCCTGGCCGGGCCAGCCGCGAGATGACATGGCGAGGAACGACGTGCCCGTGAGCGTGCTGCTCGAGGCGCTGCCCGAGCGTCGGGTGCTCGGCGCCCCACCGGCCGCGGTGCGTGCGCTCACCGCCGACTCCCGGCGCGTGGAGCCGGGCGACTGCTTCGTCGCCGTGCCCGGCTTCAAGCAGGACGCGCGCCGCTTCGTGTCGGACGCGGTCGCCCGCGGCGCGCGCCTGATCGTGACGGAGGGCGAGCCGCTGGCCGCGCTGCCGGTCGCGCAGGTGCTGGTGCCCTCGGCACGCCGCGCGCTGGCCCGCCTGGCCGACGCGTTCTACGGCCATCCGTCGGCCGCGCTGGTCGTGGTCGGCATCACCGGCACCAACGGCAAGACGACGACGTCGTACCTCGTGAACGCGCTGCTGCGCGCGCGCGGGCTCCGCACGGGCGTCATCGGCACCATCCAGTACATGATCGGCGACCAGGTGCGGCCGGCGGGCCAGACGACGCCGGAGGCGCTCGAGATCCAGCAGATGCTCGGCGAGATGCGCGAGCGCGGCATCGGCGGCGTGGCGATGGAGGTCTCCTCGCACGCGCTGGCGCTGGCCCGCGTCGACGGCATCGAGTTCGACGTGGCGGTCTTCACCAACCTCACCCAGGATCACCTCGACTTCCACGGCTCGCTCGACGAGTACCGTCGCACGAAGCGGCGGCTGTTCGAGCAGCTGGCCACGTCGCCCAAGCGCGGCCGCTCCGCCGTCGTCAACGCCGACGACCCGTCGGGGAGCGAGATGGTGCGCGATCTCGGCCTGCCGGTACTGTCCTACGGGCTCGAGGCGGCGGCGCTCGTCCGCGCGGTCGAGCACGCCTCCGGGCTCGACGGCATCCGCATGACGGTCGAGACGCCCCACGGCCCGCTGACGCTCGCCTCGCCGCTGATCGGCGATCACAACGTCAGCAACCTGCTGGCGGCGATCGCGACGGGCCTGGCGCTGGGCCTGCCGCCGCGCGCGATCGGGGCCGCGCTGGCGGCGGTCAGCGCCGTGCCCGGCCGCTTCGAGCAGGTGCACAGCGGCCAGCCGTTCCTGGTCGTGGTCGACTACGCGCACACGCCGGACGCGCTGGAGCGCGTGCTGACGACCGCGCGCAAGATCACCCCGGGGCGGCTGGGGGTCGTGTTCGGCTGCGGCGGCGATCGCGATCGCACCAAGCGCCCGATCATGGGCGAGATCGCCGCCCGCCTCGCCGATCGTCTGTGGGCGACGTCCGACAACCCGCGCTCCGAGCGTCCCGAGGCGATCCTGGACGAGGTCGCCGTCGGGGTGGCCCGCGTGCCAGGTGCGCCGGCGCGCTGCGCGAGCGAGCCGGACCGCCGGACGGCGATCGGGGCGGCGCTCCACTGGGCCGCGGCGGGCGACACCGTCGTCATCGCGGGCAAGGGGCACGAGACCTATCAGGTCGTCGGCGCCGCGGTGCTGCCGTTCGACGACCGGGCCGTGGCGCGCGACGTCCTGGCCGAGCGCGGCTGGCGATGAGACATTCTCGGCCAATCCCGAGGCGCGCCACGGCTCCGCCGGGGCGCGTCCGAGCGCTGGGGGGTGTGGGGGGCCATGTCGGGGCCCTCCACCATACCGGATGAGCCGCATGACCACGCTCACCGTGCAGGACATCGTCCGCGTCACCCAGGGCGCGCTGGTCGCCGGCGATCTCGGCATTCCCATCACCGGCGTGTCGATCGACTCGCGCACGCTCGGCGTCGGCGAGGCGTTCTTCGCGATCCAGGGGCACCGGCTGGACGGCCACGCCTTCCTCGGCGAGGCGGCCGCGCGCGGCGCCGCCTGCATGGTCGTGCAGGCGCTGCCCGACGACGTCCCCGCCAACGTGCCGCTCGTGCTCGTGGAGGACACGACGAAGGCGCTGGGCCGGCTGGCCGCCTGGCATCGCGGACGCTTCACGATCCCGGTCGTGGCCGTGACGGGAAGCAATGGCAAGACGACGACGAAGGAGCTGACGGCCGGGGTGCTGTCGACGCGGTGGAACGTCCTCAAGCCCGAGCGCTCGTTCAACAACCAGTGGGGACTGCCGCTCACGCTGCTGCAGCTCGGGCCCGAGCATCAAGCGGCGATGCTCGAGATCGGCTCCAACGCGCCGGGCGAGGTCGCCGCGCTGGCCGCGCTGGCGGCGCCCACGGTCGGCATCGTCACCACGGTGGCGGCTGTCCACACCGAGTTCCTCGGCTCGCTCGACGGCGTGCGCGAGGAGAAGGCCGGCCTGGTGCGCGCGCTGGCCGCCGACGGTGTCGCCGTGCTCAACGCCGACGACGCGCGCGTGGCCGGCATGGCGCGCGACACCCGGGCCCGGGTGGTGACCTACGGCCGCAGCGGCACCGCCCACGTGCGCGCCGTCGGCGACCTCGTCGACGACGAGCGAGGGCTCGCGTTCACCATCGAGACCGGCGGCCTCCGCCAGGCCGTCACGCTCGCGCTGGCCGGCCGGCACAACGTCACCAACGCCCTGGCGGCGGCGGCGGCCGGCATCGCGCTCGGCCTGCCGCTGGGCGACATCGCTCGCGGGCTTGCCGAGGTCCCACCCGTGGCCGGGCGCTGCGTGTGGCGCCAGGCCGGCGCCGTCATGATCCTCGACGACACGTACAACGCCAGCCCGACGTCGGTGCGGGCGGCGCTCGACACGGCAGACGCGCACCGCCGCGGCCGGCGCGTGATCGTCGTGCTCGGCGACATGCTGGAGCTGGGCGCGATCACCGACGACGCCCACCGCGACATCGGCCGCGCGGTGGCTGGGCTGCCGGCCGACGAGCTCGTCGGCGTCGGGCGGGCGATGCAGGCCGCGGTGGAGGCCGCCCGCGAGGCCGGGCTCGCCGAGGCGCGACACCTGACGACGTTCGAGGACACGGTCGCCCACCTGCTCAAGCGCCTGACGGCGGGCGACCTCGTGCTGGTGAAGGGCTCCCGCGGGATGCGGATGGAGCGCGTGGTGGACGCGCTCGTCGCGCGGCTGGCCCGGTCGGGGCGCGAGCGGTCGGAGCTCGAGTGAGGATGGCGGATGCTCTACCTCTTCCTCGTCCCGCTGGCGAAGGATCACATCGTCTTCAACGTCTTTCGCTACCTGACGTTCCGGTCGTTCATGGCGCTGATCTCGGCGCTGGTGATCTCCCTCGTGGTGGGCCCCTGGCTCATCGGGCGCCTGCGGCGCATGCAGCTCGGCGCCGAGACGATCCGCGAGGACACGCCGGAGCGGCACCGCAGCAAGAGGGGGACGCCGACCATGGGTGGCGTGGTGATCCTCACCGCCATCCTCGGCTCGACGATCCTGTGGGCGAACCTCACGAACCGCTACGTGTGGGCGGTGATGCTCGCGACGGCCGGGTTCGGGCTGATCGGCATGTGGGACGACTGGCTCAAGATCCAGACGCGGCGGGGCCTGCGCGCGCGCGTGAAGTTCGGGGCGCAAGGGCTGCTCACGCTGCTCCTGCTGCAGATCGTCTTCTGGCAGCCGGAGCTGAGCTGGCAGCCGGTGCTGGCGATTCCGTTCTTCAAGGGCTGGCTCGTCAACCTGGGCTGGTGGTGGTTTCCGTTCGCGATGCTGGTGGTGATCGGCAGCTCCAACGCCGTCAACCTCACCGACGGCCTCGACGGGCTGGCAATCGGGCCCATCGTCATGGCCGGCGGCGCGTTCGGCATCATCGCGTATCTCACCGGCAACTTCCGGGCGGCCGACTATCTCAAGATCCTCAACGTCCGCGGGGCCGGCGAGCTCACGGTCTTCTGCGCGGCGCTGATCGGCGCCGCCGTCGGCTTTCTCTGGTTCAACTGTCATCCGGCCGAAGTGTTCATGGGCGACGCCGGCTCGCTGGCGCTGGGCGGCGCCGTCGGCATGCTGGCCGTGCTCACCAAGGCCGAGCTGCTGCTGCCGCTCATCGGCGGCCTCTACGTGGTGGAGGCCGTCTCGGTGATCGTGCAGGTCGCCTCGTTCAAGCTGACCGGCCGGCGCGTCTTCCGCATGGCGCCGTTGCACCACCACTACGAGCTGAGCGGGTGGGCGGAGCCCAAGATCGTCGTCCGCTTCTGGATCGTCTCGTTCGCGCTCGCGCTGCTGGCGCTGACGACGCTCAAACTGCGATGAGGCGCGAGTCCGGGCGTTCTCTGTCGCGCACGGCACTGTGGCCGCCGGCCTCCGCGTGGGGTCCGGACGACCACGAGGCGCGAGGCGCGGCGTCGCCGGGGCGGACGGGCTCCGGGTGGGCTCCGGACGACCACGGGGCTGGAGGCCGACTCGGGGCGGGGGTGGCTGGGCTCCATCAGGCTGGGCCTTGCGCGGTGATGCGCGGCGGGAACGGGTTGCTCGGATCCCACCGGAAGCCCGCCCGCCCCGGCGCGCCACGGTCCGCGAGCGTTTTGGTGGCGACATCGAACGCGCGGAGAACCGTGTGATTGGGGTTGAGGAGGAGGAGGATTTGGCGACGGGGCGGGGGCGGGGATGGTTGGCGTCGTGGGCGGGGCGGCGCGTCGTCGTCGTCGGGATGGCGAAGAGCGGGATCGCGGCGGCGCGCCTGCTGCACGCGGTGGACGCCGACGTCGTCGCCGTGGACGCCAAGCCGGTGGAGGCGCTCGGGCGCGAGGCGGCGGCCCTGCGCGCGGCCGGCGTGACCTTCGTGAGCGACGTCGTGGGCCAGCGCGCCTTCGACGGCGCTGCCCTCGTCGTGGTGAGTCCCGGCGTGCCGCTCGACAGCGCCCAGCTGGCCCCGGCGCGGGCTCGGGGCGTGCCGCTCATCGGCGAGCTGGAGCTCGGCTGGCGCGCGATGCAGGCCGAGACGATCGCCATCACCGGGACGAACGGCAAGACGACGACGACGGCCCTCACCGGCGCGCTGCTCGCCGAGCAGCCGCGGCCGGTGCTGGTCGGCGGCAACATCGGGACGCCGCTGGCCGCCCACGCGCTCACGTTCCCGGTCGACGGGCTCGTGGTGGCCGAGGTCTCGTCGTTCCAGCTCGAGACGATCGAGACGTTCCAGCCGCGGGTGGCGGCGGTGCTCAACGTCACGCCCGACCACCTCGACCGTCACGGCGACTTCGCGGCCTACGCCGACGCGAAGGCCCGGATCTTCCTGAACCAGACGCCGGCCGACTGCGCCGTCCTGAACGCCGACGACCCGGCGACGGCGGCGCTGGCGCCGCGCACGCGGGCGCACGTGCTCTGGTTCAGCCGCCAGCGGGTGCTCGACCACGGGGTGTTCGTGCGCGACGGCTTCATCGTCGCCAAGCTCAACGGCCACGTGGAGGCGATGCTGCCGCTGGCCGAGATCGGCCTGCGCGGCCAGCACAACGTGGAGAACGTCCTGGCCGCCACGGCGTGCGCGCTCTGGCTCGGGCTCGGCGGCGTGGCCATCCGCCGTGCGGTCGGCCGCTTCCGCGCGGTAGCGCACCGGATCGAGTTCGTCCGCGACCTGGCCGGCGTGCAGTTCTACAACGACTCCAAGGGCACCAACGTCGCCTCCACGATCAAGGCGCTCGAGAGCTTCGACGAGCGGGTCGTGCTCATCGCCGGCGGCAAGGGCAAGGGCCAGGACTTCGGGCCGCTCGCCGACGCCGCCCGCGGCCGGGTGGGCCACGCGGTGACGCTCGGTGAGGACGGACCCAAGATCGCCGCCGCGCTGCGCGCCGCCGGGATCGCCGTGAGCGCGGCGCCGACGATGGCCGCCGCCATCGCGATGGCGCGCGCGAACGCCAGGCCGGGCGACGTCGTCCTGCTGTCTCCGGCGTGCGCCTCGTTCGACATGTTCCAGAACTACGAACACCGTGGCGACGTGTTCAAGCAGCTCGTCCACCAGCTCGACGCGCCGGGAGGGTCTGGGGCAGGAGCGGCGCCCGCTCCCTCCCAGGACGAATAACGTGCCCCGCAAGGTCACGCCCGACATGTGGCTGTTCGGGGTCGCGGTCATGCTGCTGTCGGCCGGCGTCGTGATGGTCTATTCGGCCAGCGCCGTCGTGGCGGCCGACCGCTTCGGCGACCCGTACTTCTTCCTCAAGAAGCAGCTCTTCTGGGCGCTGCTCGGCTCGGTCGGGATGCTCGTCGCCGTGCGCGTGGACTACCGGCGGCTCGAGCGCTTCGTGCTGCCGGCGCTGGTGCTGGCGGGCGTGCTCCTGGTGCTCGTCCTGATCCCGCCGATCGGCCAGGCGATCAACGGCACCCGGCGCTGGATCCGGCTGGGGCCGGTGTCGTTCCAGCCGGCCGAGCTCGCCAAGGTGGCGCTCGTCTTCTACCTCGCCGCGTTCGTGGCGCGCCGCCAGGAGGAGGTCGCCGACGTCCGGCGCGGGATCCTGCCGCCGCTGCTGGTGGCCGGCAGCTTCGCCGCGCTCGTGCTGGTGCAGCCCGACCTCGGCAACTGCCTGACGCTGGTCGCGCTCACCTTCGGGCTGCTCTACCTGGCCGGCAGCCCCGTGCGCTACCTGGCGTGGGCGATGGCGCCGGCGCTGCCGCTGCTGGTCCTGGCGATCTACGCCGCGCCGTACCGGCTCCGCCGGGTCACCGCCTTCTGGGATCCCTGGGCCGATCCTCGCGGCAGCGGCTTTCAGATCATCCAGTCCTGGCTGGCCTTCGGCAACGGCGGCCTGGTGGGGCAAGGCATCGGCGGCTCGCGGCAGAAGCTCTTCTACCTGCCGGAATCGCACACCGACTTCATCTTCGCCGTCGTGGGCGAGGAGCTCGGCTTCCTCGGCGCCGCCGCCTTCGTGGCCCTCTTCGCGGTCCTCGTCTGGCGGGGGCTGCGCGTCGGACTCCGGACGTCCGAACCGTTCGGCGCCTACCTCGCCCTCGGGATCACGCTGCTGATCGCCACCCAGACGCTCGTCAACCTGGGCGTCGTCACCGGCCTGCTGCCGACCAAGGGGCTGCCGCTGCCGTTCATCTCCTTCGGCGGCTCGGCGCTGTCGATGACGATGCTGTCGACCGGCGTGCTCCTCAACATCTCCCAGCACGCCCATGTTTAAGCGCTACCAGCAGATCCACTTCGTGGGCATCGGCGGCGTGGGCATGTCGGGCATCGCCGAAATACTATTGACCCTCGGCTATCGCGTGACCGGCTCCGATCGGCGGCGCAACGAGACGGTCGAGCGACTGGAGCAGATGGGCGCCAAGGTCTTCATCGGGCACGCCGCCGGCAACGTGGAAGGCGCGCACGTCGTCGTCTACTCGTCGGCGATCTCCCGCGACAACGTCGAGCTGGTGACCGCGCACAACCGCCAGATTCCCATCATCCCGCGCGCGGAGATGCTGGCCGAGCTGATGCGGCTCAAGTACGGCATCGCCGTCGCCGGCACCCACGGCAAGACGACCACCACCTCGCTGGTCGGCGCCGTGCTCGCCGAGGGCCGCTACGATCCCACGATCGTCGTCGGGGGCCGCGTGACGAACCTCGGCTCCAACGCGCGCCTGGGCCAGGGGGACTATCTGGTGGCCGAGGCCGACGAGTCCGACGGCTCGTTCCTCAAGCTGGCGCCGACCATCGCCGTCGTCACCACGATCGACGCCGAGCACCTCGATCACTACGGCACGCTCGACGCCATCCGGGAGGCGTTCGTCGCCTTCGTCAACAAGGTGCCGTTCTATGGCTCGGCCGTGCTGTGCCTGGACCAGCCGAACATCCAGATGCTGCTGCCGCGGCTCGAGAAGCGCGTCATCACGTACGGGCTCGAGTCGGGCGCCGACCTGGTGGCGCGGCGGCTGCAGCTGGCCGGCATGACCAGCCGCTTCGACGTCTACCAGCGGGGCACGCTGCTCGGCGACTGCATGCTGCAGATTCCCGGCCGCCACAACGTCCTCAACGCGCTGGCGGCGGTCGGGGTCGGCCTCGATCTCGAGATTCCTTTCCTGACGATCCAGAAGGCGCTGGCCGGCTTCGCCGGCGTGCAGCGCCGGTTCCAGATCCGTGGCACGGCGGCCGGGGTGACCGTGGTCGACGACTACGGGCATCATCCTGCCGAGATCCGCGCGACCCTGGCCGCCGCCAAGGCCGGGTTCGACAGCCGGGTCGTCACGGTGTTCCAGCCGCACCGCTACAGCCGCACGCAGCACCTGCGTCAGGAATTCCTCACCGCGTTCAATCAAGCCGACGTGCTCATCGTGATGGACATCTACCCGGCGGGCGAGTCGCCCATCCCCGGCGTCAGCGCCGAGGACCTGGCGGACGGCATTCGCGCCCACGGTCATCGCAACGTCACGTTTCTCGGCAGCGATCGGACGCGCCTCGTCGACTACGTGTGCGAGATCAGTCGGCCCGGGGACCTCGTGCTGACCCTCGGAGCCGGTGACGTGAGCCAGTTGGGGCCGGACATTCTGCGACGGCTCGACGCCGAGTCGCCGAATGGGAGGAACTAAATGCTAGGAGAGATCCGGGGGGAAGTGCGCTTCAAGGAGCCCCTCAGCTTCCATACGTCGCTGCGCATCGGCGGGGCGGCCGACATCTTCGTCGTGCCGCAGGACGTCGACGACATCCGTCACGCGCTGCTCTTCGCCGACCGCGAGCAGCTGCCGGTCGCGGTGATCGGGGGCGGCAACAACCTCTTGGTCAAGGACCGCGGCATCCGCGGCGTCGTGCTCCGGTTGGAGGGCTGCCTGGGCCGTGCCGAGTTCCACGGCGAAGAGGCGGTGGCGGGGGCCGGCGTCAGCCTGTCGTCGTTGATCCGGGAGGCGGCGGCGCTCAACCTGGGCGGCATCGAGTGTCTGGTCGGCGTCCCGGCGACGATCGGCGGCGCCCTGGCCATGAACGCCGGCACCGCCGACGGCAACATCGGCGATTTCGTGAGCGCCGTGTACTACCTCCACCCGGACGGCACGATCGGTGAGTTCAAGCCGGGCAACGGCCTGCCCTACACCGCGTTCCATGCCCCGGCCGGCTCGGTCCTGGTCGGCTGCCGCCTGCAGTTTCACCGCCGGCCGCTCGCCGAGATCCAGAAGGACATCAAGCAGCGGCTGAAGACCAAGAAGTCCACCCAGCCCCTGGCCCTGGCCTCGGCCGGCTGCGTGTGGAAGAACCCGCCCGGCGAGCTGGCCACGCGGCTCATCGAGAAAGCCGGCCTCAAGGGCAAGCGCGTCAACGGCGCCGAGATCTCGGCCAAGCACGCCAACTTCATCGTCAATCGCGGCGGCGCCATGGCGGCCGACGTGCTGGCGCTGATGGAGATGACGCGCGAGCGCGTGCACGCGCATTTCAAGCTCCAGCTGCAGCTCGAGATGCGGATCGTCGGTGAGTAAAGGGCTCATCTCGCCGCGGGGGCGGCCGCCCGCCCTCGGCGACATGGGTCAGCACTCGGCGGCGGTGGCCGGCCAGCGTGTCGGCCGGGTGCGGCGCCGGCGGCCGGCGCGCCGGGTGCGCTGGCGGTGGGTGCTGGGGGCGACGACGCTGACCGTCCTCGTCGCGGCGGGCCTCGTCCTCGGCGGCCACTGGGCGCTCACCTCTCCGCGCTTCGCCGTCACCGCCGTCGAGGTGCGCGGCGCCTCGCGGGTGCCGCCCGAGCGCATCCTGGAAGCCTCCGGCATCGTGCACGGCGAGAGCCTGTGGCGCATCGATCCGCACCAGGTGCAGCTCAGGCTGGAGGAGCTGCCGGAGATCCGCCGCGCCGACGTCGTCCGCGAGCTGCCCAACCGCGTCTCGATCGTCGTGGAGGAGCGCCGCCCGTTCACGCTGGTCCACGCCGGGCGGCTGCACTGGCTCGACGAGGAGGGCCGCGTGCTCGGCGAGGAAGGCCGCGCCGTCGTCCCGGAGGTGCCGGTCATCAGCGGGCTCAGCGAGGACGAGCTGGTCAGCATGCGCACCACGCCGGGCCCGCGGGCCCGCGCCGCCATCACGCTGATCCGCGCGCTGCTGCGCACCGGCAGCGCGCTGGCGTCGGAGATCTCGGAGATCGACATGAGCCGCTCGGAAGGCCCGGTGCTCTACACGCTCGACGGCGTCGAGGTACGGCTGGGCACCGAGGAGTGGGAGGAGCGGCTGGCACGGCTGGAAGGCGTGCTGGCCCAGGTGGCGACCGAGGACGTCCGCGGTGTCGATCTGCGCTTCCGCGATCAGGTCGTGCTGCGGCGAGGGACCAGGTGAGGCGCAGCCGGGGCCCGGAGCCCATCGTCGGTCTCGACGTCGGGACGACGAAGATCTGCGCCGTGATCGGCGAGCCCAAGCCGGGCGGCGGTCTCGACATCGTCGGCATCGGGGCCGCGCCCTCGCGCGGGCTGCGCCGCGGCGTCGTGGTGAACATCGACTCGACGGTGGAGGCGATCAAGCAGGCGGTGGCCGAGGCCGAGCAGATGGCCGGCGTCGACGTGTCGCGCGTCTACGCGGGTGTCGCCGGCGGCCACATCCGCTCGCTGAACAGCCGCGGCGTGGTGCCGGTCTCCGGGCGCGACCGCGAGGTGAGCCCGGCCGACGTGGAGCGCGTGGTGGAGGCGGCCCGCGCCGTCAACGTGCCGCAGGACCGCGAGATCATCCACGTGCTGCCGCAGACCTTCGCAGTCGACGACGCCGACGGCGTACGCGAGCCGCTCGGCATGTCCGGCGTGCGGCTGGAGGTCGAGGTCCACATCGTCACCGCGGCGGTGACGTCGGTGCAGAACGTCGTGCGCTCGGTGAACCGGGCCGGGCTCGCGGTGCAGGACGTGGTGCTGGAGCCGATCGCCTCGGCCGAGGCCGTGCTCTTTGCCGAGGAGAAGGAGCTGGGAGTCGTGCTCATCGACATCGGCGGCGGCACCACCGACATGGCGCTCTTCCGCGACGGCGCCGTCTGGCACACCGCCGTCCTGCCGCTCGGCGGCGATCACATCACCAACGACGTGGCGGTGGGCCTGCGCACGCCGATGGCCGACGCCGAGAGTCTCAAGAAGCGCTACGGCTGTGCGCTGACCGCGCTGGTGTCTGCCGAGGAGACCGTCGACGTGCCATCGGTGGGCGGCCGCAAGCCGCGCCAGCTCTCGCGGCAGGTGCTGTCGGAGATCATCCAGCCGCGCGTCGAGGAGATCTTCACCCTGATCGCGCGCGAGCTCGCCAAGGCCGGCTTCACGGACGCGGCCACCGCCGGCGTCGTCGTGACCGGCGGCAGCTCGATCATGGAGGGCGTGCCCGAGCTGGCCGAGGCCGTGTTCGACCTGCCGGTACGCCGGGGAGTGCCGTCCGAGGTCGGCGGGCTTGCCGACGCCGTGCGCAGCCCGATCTACGCGACCGGAGTCGGGCTGGCGATCTACGGCCTGCACCGCCAGCTGATCGGCGCGCCGCCGCTCGACATCGCCGACGGCGTGCTCCTGGCGCGCATCGGCCGGCGACTGGCCGGATGGTTCGGTGAGATTTTTTAGAGATGGGGGCCCCGAGATGGCCCCCAAACCCCCACACGTTCGGGGCGCGCCGGCGGAGCCGTCTCGCCCCTCTGGATCGGGCGACGGCGCAGCCGCCGCTGTTCGCAGACGGCGCGATGATGGCGGGGGCGCGCTCCCGGACACGACGCGCACGACGCAATCGATCCGCAAAGGAGGAGGTTTCGATGACCGATCGGACACGGCGCCCACTCTTCGAGCTCGAAGAGATGCCGCAGGCGGCGAAGATCAAGGTGATCGGACTCGGCGGCGGCGGCGGCAACGCGGTCAGCCGCATGATGAAGGCCGAGTTCACCGGCGTCGAGTTCATCGTCGCCAACACCGACATGCAAGCCCTGCGCGCCTCGCCCGCGCCGATGAAGATCCAGCTGGGGGCCAAGCTCACGCAAGGCCTCGGGGCCGGCTCGAATCCGGACGTGGGGCGTGATGCGGCCCTCGAAGATCCGGAGGAGATCACGCGGTTTCTCCAGGGCGCCGACATGGTCTTCATCACCGCCGGGCTCGGCGGCGGCACCGGCACCGGCGCCGCGCCCGTCGTCGCCTCGCTCGCGAAGGACCTGGGCATCCTGACCGTCGCCGTCGTCACCAGGCCGTTCACGTTCGAGGGCCGCAAGCGCTTGCTCCAGGCCGACGCCGGCATGGAGGCGCTGCGGGGCGTCGTCGACACGCTGATCGCGATTCCCAACCAGCGGCTGCTATCGGTGGTCGATCGCGGCACGCCGCTGCTGGAGGCGTTCCGCGTGGCCGACAGCGTGCTGCAGCAGGCCGTGCAGGGGATCTCCGACCTGATCCTCGTCCCCGGCCTCGTCAACCTCGACTTCGCCGACGTCCGCACGATCATGTCCGGCATGGGCATGGCCATGATGGGCACCGGCGTCGGCCACGGCGAGCACCGCGCGCTCGATGCCGCCCAGAAGGCGGTCGCCAGTCCGCTCCTCGACGACACCTCGATCGAGGGCGCCAAGGGCATCCTCATCAACTTCACCGGCGGCTCCGATCTGGCGATCCACGAGGTGGAGGAAGCCGCGCGCATCGTGCAGGAGGCCGCCCACGAGGAGGCCAACATCATCTTCGGCGCCGTCATCGACCCGACCCTTTCCGACGAGGTCCGCATGACGGTCATCGCCACCGGCTTCTCCGAACGCAAGCAGGAATCCTCGCCCACCAAGGTCGTGGACCTGCCGCGCGGTACGCGGCTCGGCCCCCAGCCCGGCGCCGCCGCGGCCTGGCGTCGCCGGCTCGCCGCCGACGTACGCGCGGAGACCGACGATCCGCTCGGCGACGCCGACTACGACGTCCCGGCCTTTCTGCGCAAGCAGGCGGATTAGGTACGTTGGGGGCCCCGAAATGGCCCCCCACACCCCCCAACGGCTCGAAGCGCCCCGGGGAACCCCGTGGCGCTTCGCGAATTCGCGCGCCGAAATGGCCCCCCACACCGCCCGCAACGGCTCAAGGCGCGCCGGGGAACGCGTGGCGGTCCGCGATTGGGCGCTTGTAGACTCATTGATGTGAAACGGCTGATTCCGCAGGGGGAGCCGCCGACGCATTATCGATTCAGCGGGCTGGCGGCGCTGGGGTTGCCGCACATCACCACGACGCGGCATTTTCCGGGCGTCAGCTCGCCGTCGGAGCCGACAGCGCCGTTCACGGCGCAGGCGCAGCACGCGCTGCGTGCGGCCGGTCTCGATCCGGCGCGAGTTTCCTACGCGCGCCAGGTGCACGGCGCCGAGATCCTCCAGGCACCGCGGGGCGGCGGGTACGCCGGCGCCGGCGACGTCCTGACGACGACCGAGCGCGGTGTGCCGCTGGCCATCTTCACGGCCGACTGCCTGGCCATCACGCTCTGGGACACGATCGCGCGCGTCCTGGCCGTCGCGCACGTCGGCTGGCGGGGCACGGTGAAGGGGGTGACCGCTGCCGCGGTGCGCGCCGCCGTTGACGCTGGCGCGCGTGCCGACCAGCTTCACGTCGCCATCGCGCCCTCCATCGGGCCGTGCTGCTACGAGATCGACGAGCCGGTGCTGCAGGCGTTCGGCCGCGCCTACGGCCGCCGCGCCCAGGCGTGGCTCGAGCCGGCCCGAGACGCCCACGCGATGCTCGATCTGTGGACGGCGAACGAGGCGCTGCTGGCCGACGCCGGCGTCGACCCCCGGCAGATCGAGAACCCGCGGTTGTGCACCGCCTGCCATCCCGATCTGCTCTACTCCTACCGCAAGGGCAACCGCGGCCGTCTCGTCACCGTCGCCGCACTGCCGTAGGCGCGGGCCGACGGATGACGTCGCCGCCGGCCGGCGTGGTCCTCCGGTTGTGGCGCTATCCGGTGAAGTCGATGCTCGGCGAGCGCCTCGACGCGCTCGACGTGGACGCCCGCGGCGTCGTCGGTGACCGGCTCTTCGCGCTCCGGGACGCCGCCGGAAAGTTCGGCAGCGGCAAATCGACGCGGCGCTTTCGGCGGATCGATGGGTTGTTCGGATTCCGCTCGCTCTACGATGGCGACGTGCCGGTCATCGTCTTCCCCGATGGCCGCCCGCGACGCGGAGATGACCCGGACGTTCATGCCGCGCTCTCGGCCGCCGTCGGTCAGCCCGTCACCCTGGCACGTGAGGCGGCGATCTCGCATCTCGACGCCGGTCCTGTCCATCTCCTCACGACGGCGTCGCTGGCCTGGTTGGCCGCTGTCCTGCCCGACGCCGCGCTCGACGAGCGGCGCTTCCGCCCCAATCTGCTCATCACGGCTCCCGGCGCCCGGCCCGTGGAGCACGAATGGCTCGGCAAGACGCTGTCGATCGGGCCCCGCGTCCGGCTGCGCGTCAGGACGACGACCGAACGCTGCGCCATGGTGACGTTCGCGCAAGCCGATCTGCCGGACGACCCGCGCATCCTGCGGCACATCGTCGACGTCGCCGACCTGCAGTTCGGCGTCTACGCGGAGGTCGTGGTGTCCGGCCGGGTCCGGTGCGGCGAGTCCGTGACCGTCGTGGACGAGTGAGCAAATCCGCGTGCTAGAATCGCGCATGCCGGACATCCGGGAGAACCTCGAGCGTGTGCGCGAGCGCATCGCGCGCGCGGCGCAGCGGGCCGGGCGCCGCCCTGACGATGTGCTGCTGATCGGCGTGTCGAAGACGGTGGACGTCGCGCGGATCCAGGCCGCGCTGGCGGCAGGGTTACGGGCGCTCGGCGAGAACCGCGTGCAGGAGGCCAGGACGAAGGTCGCCGAGCTTGGCCGGCCGGCCGCCTGGCACCTCGTCGGCCACCTGCAGACGAACAAGGTGAAGGATGCCCTCGAGATCTTCGACGTGATCCACTCGCTGGATCGCCTGGAGCTGGCCCAAGAGCTGGAGCGACGCGCCGGCTCGCGCGGCCTCGCGGTGGAGGCGCTCCTGCAAGTGAACATCGCCGGCGAGGCGAGCAAGGGCGGCTTCGCCCCCGACGCGGTCAGCGAGGCGCTCGATGCCATCGGCAAGCTCAGCCACGTGCAGGTGACCGGTCTCATGGCCATCCCGCCCGAGGCCGAGCGGCCGGAGGACTCGCGGCCGTGGTTCCGCACGCTGCGCGAGCTGGCGGAGCGCCACGGCCTGCGGCGGCTGTCGATGGGCATGAGCGGCGACTTCGAGGTGGCGGTGGAGGAAGGGGCGACGATGGTGCGCGTGGGGACCGCGATCTTCGGCGCCCGCCCGCCTCGGGCCGAGAGCACCGCGTGAGCGTCAAGGGCAAGCGGGTCGGGTTCATCGGGGGCGGCAACATGGGCGAGGCGCTCGTCCGCGGCCTCATCGGCGCCAACGTCGTCCCGGCCGACCTGATCGCCGCGACCGACGTGAGGACCGAGCGCACACGGGAGCTCACGAAACAGTACGGCATCGCCGCCCACGGCGACAACGCCCGCTGTGTCCGCGAGGCCGACGTGGTGATCCTGGCCGTCAAGCCGCAGGTCATGGGCGACGTCGTGCGCGAGATCGCGCCGGCCGTGACGGCGCGCCATCTGCTGATCTCGATCGCCGCCGGCGTGGCGACGGCCACCATCCGGGCCGCCCTCGGCAAGGACGCGCGCATCATCCGCGTGATGCCCAACACGCCGGCGCTCGTGCTGCACGGCGCCACCGCCATCGCCCGGGGCCGGGGCCTCGAGCGCGACGACCTGGCCACCGCCGAGGAGATCTTCGGCGCCGTCGGCCGCGTGGTGATCCTGGACGAGGACTTGATGGACGCGGTCACCGGGCTCAGCGGCTCGGGACCGGCCTACGTGGCCATCGTGATCGAGTCGCTGGCCGACGGCGGCGTGAAGATGGGCCTCGACCGCGCCACCGCCATGACGCTCGCCACCCAGACCGTGCTCGGCTCCGCGCACCTGCTGGCGGAGACAGGCATGCATCCCGGCGCCCTGAAGGACATGGTGTCGAGCCCCGGCGGCACGACGATCGCCGGCATCTCGGCGCTCGAGGAGGGCGGCCTCCGCACGACGTTCATCCGCGCCGTGGAGCGGGCCACCCAGCGCTCGCGCGAGCTCGGCCGGGGCCCGGCCTGATGTTCTCGAGCCTCGCCCTCGAGATCGCGAGCCTCATCCACATCGCGCTCCAGGCCTACTTCTGGGTCATCATCGCCCGCGCCCTCCTGTCGTGGGTCAATCCCGATCCGTTCAATCCGATCGTGCGCTTCCTGTATCGGGTCACGGAGCCGGTGCTGCGGCCGATCCGCCGCCGACTGCCGACCTACCAGATGGGGCTCGACCTCTCACCGCTGGTGGTGATCCTGGTCATCGAGATCATCGACCGGTACATCGTTCCCCAGATCGCGGCGCTCGCGTACTGAGCCTCGAGGAGCGAGGCGGAGGCTTCGATGCGTATCACGCCCCACGACATCCGCCAGCAGCAGTTCACGGTCCGCATGTTCCGCGGCTTCAACCCGCAGGAGGTGGACGCGTTCCTGGAGGATGTGGCCGACGACTACGAGGCGTTGCTGAAGGAGGCCCAGCTCCTCAAGGAGCAGATCGCGGCCCAGGAGGAGCGGCAGCGCGGCGTGGTCGAGCGCGAGCGGATGCTGCAGGAGACGCTGGTGACGACGCAGCGCCTGGTCGAGGAGATGAAGGCGGCCGCCAAGCGCGAATCCGACCTCATCGTACGCGAGGCCGAGCTGCGCGGCGAGAAGGCGGTGGAGGCCGCCCGCGGCGAGGAGGCCAAGATCCGCGTGGAGATCCAGGCACTCAAGCGCACGCGGCGGCAGGTCACCGAGGACCTGCTGGCGACGGTCGAGCGCTATCAGCGCCTGCTGGCCGCGGAAGGCGGGCCGGAGGGCGAGGCCGGCTAGCGTGGCCGAGCGTCTGCTGCGCGTGCGCGTGCAGCCGCGGGCGCCGCGCAGCGAGATCGTCGGCTGGCGCGCCGACGGCACCCTGACCGTGCGCGTGGCGGCGCCGCCGGCGGAAGGGCAGGCCAACGCCGCCGTCGCCGCGCTGCTGGCGGCCGCCCTCAGCCTGCGCGCCTCGGCGGTCACGATCGAGCAGGGCGCGCGCGGCCGCGACAAGCTCGTGCGGGTGGCGGGACTCACCCCGGCGGAGATCCGCCGGCGCATAGGAGGACACGCATGAAGAGCGGCATGCTCGTCGGCGTTCTCGGTCTGGCGATCGTGGTGTGGGCGGCGCCGGCGGCGGCCGACCACAACGGCCCCGCCCGCGGGGAGCCCGGCCTTCAGCTCGACGCCGACATCGGCGAGCGCGCGTTTCATCTCGGCGCCCGCCTGCTGCTGCCCGAGCGCGCGTGGGGCGCCTGGCTGTGGGGCCAGTCCGGCCCCGGCGGGCCGCGGCTCGAGGGACGCCTGGAAGGCGGCGGCCGCCCGCTCGACTTCTCGCTCGACGCACGCGAGATCCGCGAGCTCTTCGAGCGCTGGCTGCCGAGGCGGTGACCTCGGCGATCGCGCCCGTCCGCTGGGAGCACGACCGGCTCGTGCTCCTCGACCAGCGCCTGCTGCCCGGCCAGGAGCTGGAGCGCGTGTACGGGCGCTGGGAGGACGTGGCCGATGCCATCCGCACGCTGGCCGTGCGCGGCGCGCCGGCGATCGGCGTGGCGGCGGCCTTCGGCGTCGCGCTGGCGGCCCGGGTGAGCGCGGCGACGACGTTCGACGGGCTGATGGCCGATCTGGAGGTCGCGCTCAAGGGTCTGGCCTCCACGCGGCCGACCGCCGTCAACCTCTTCTGGGCGCTCGATCGTATGCGCCGCGTCGCCGAGGCGGCGCGCGGACGCCCGCTCGACGCGGTGCGCGCGGGCCTCGTGAAGGAGGCGCAGGCGATCCTCGACGAGGACCTCGCCGCCAACCGGGCGCTCGGCGATCACGGCGCCGCCCTCGTCCCGGCGCGGGCGCGCATCCTGACCCACTGCAACGCCGGCGCGCTCGCCACCGCGGGCTACGGCACCGCGCTCGGCGTCGTGCGGTCCGCCCACGCCCAGGGCAAGGTCGCGCTGCTGTGGGTCGACGAGACGCGACCGGTCATGCAGGGCTCACGGCTCACCGCGTGGGAGTGCGTGCGCGACGGCATCCCGCACCGTCTCATCGCCGACGTCGTCGCGGCCTCGGTCATGGCCCGCGGCGAGGTCGACCTGGTGGTGACGGGCGCCGATCGCATCGCCGCCAACGGAGACACCGCCAACAAGATCGGCACCTACGCGCTGGCCGTGCTGGCCCGGCATCACGGAGTGCCGTTCTACGTGGCGGCGCCGTTCTCGACCATCGATCCCGCGCTGCCGTCGGGCGCCCAGATCCCGATCGAGGAGCGCGACGCGCTCGAGGTGCGCCGGGTCGGGAGCCAGGCGACCGCGCCGGATGGCTCGCCAGTCTTCAATCCGGCCTTCGACGTCACGCCGGCGTCGTTGATCGCGGCGATCATCACCGAGCGCGGGGTCCTTCGGCCGCCATATCACTTTTGACCCGGAGGGGGACTTCGTCCCCCTTCCGGCGGTCGTCGCGCGCCTAGTCGGCGGCTCCTCCCTGCCTCCCCCTGGAACAGGATTGCGCGGGCGGAGCCCGCGCTCGGACGCGGACTGCGATGCGCTGGGTCAACGAGGTGGCAGGGGCAGTTGGCGCTCGGGCGTGTCGGTACAATGCGCTCGATGACGGTTGGGGCGAGGCGGTTTCATGACGAGACGGCGCACACGCCGTACTCGGTGAGGACGAGCGGGCACCAGCTCGAGTGGGACATCAAGCCGTTTCCGTTCAAGGTCTACACCGAGCTGCCGGCGGTGGCGCTGCCGCGCGACGTCGACGTGCTGGCCACGCCGACGCTCGAGGCGCTGGCCCGGGCGGCGCCGCCGGCCGAGCGCCTCACGCTGCCCGCGCTCACCGCGCTCCTCTACTACACGGCGGGGGTGACGAAGAAGAAGACCTACCCCGGCGGCGGCGAAGTGCTGTTCCGCGCCGCCGCCTCCACCGGCGCGCTCTACCAGACGGAGGTGTACGTCGTCGCCGGCGACGTCGATGGTCTGGCCGCCGGGCTCTATCACTTCTGTCCCGGCGACTTCGCGCTGCGCCGGCTGCGCGAGGGCGACGTCCGCGGGGCCCTCGCCGGCGCCGCCGCCGACGCCACGCTGGCGAGGCGCGCGGCCACGCTGGTACTGAGCGCGATCTACTGGCGCAACACCTGGAAGTACCAGGCCCGCGGTTACCGGCACCTCTTCTGGGACTCGGGCACGATGCTCGCCAATGCGCTCGCCGTCGGCGAAGCGCTCGGGCTCGCCCCGCGCCTCGTGACCGGCTTCGTCGACGCCCAGGTGAACCGGCTCCTCGGCCTCGACCCGACGCGGGAGGCGGCGCTCGAGCTGGTGCCGCTCGGTCCCGAGGGGCCGGCGGCGCCGGCGCTCGGCGAGATGCCGGCGATCGCGCACGACGTCATGCCGCTCTCGAGCGACGAGGTCGACTATCCGGAGCTGCGCGAGATCCACGAGGCCTCGCGGCTCGACAGCCCGGCCGCCGTCGAGGCGTGGCGGCACGGAACGCGGCCGCCGCCACGGGAGCCGCGCGGTCCGCTGCTCGCGCTGCCGGAGCCGCCGCGCGCGAGCCGCCCGCTCGGCGAGGCGATCCAGCGCCGCGGCTCCACGCGGCGCTTCAGCCACGCGCCGCTCTCGGCGGCGGGGCTGGCGGCGGCGCTGTGGGCAGCGACGCGGCCGGTGGCCGCCGACGTGCCGGACGGTCTCGTCGACGTCTACGTGATCGTCAACGCCGTCGAGGGCGTGGCGCCGGGCGCCTACGCGTTCTGGCCCGAGCGCGGCCTCGAGACGATCCGCGAGGGCGACTTCCGCCGCGAGTCGGCCTATCTCACGCTCGAGCAGCCGATCGGCGGCGACGCGGCGGCGGTGCTGTACTTCCTGGCGCCGCTCGACGCCATCCTCGAGCGCTGGGGCGAGCGCGGCTATCGCCTCGCCAACCTCGAGGCCGGCATTGCCGGCGGCCGCGCCTACCTGGCCGCCTACGGCACCGACTTCGGAGCCAGCGGGCTCACGTTTTACGACGCCGAGGTCGTGCGCTTCTTCTCGCCGCACGCCGCCGGCCGCGACGCGATCTTCGTCACCGCGCTCGGGCGCGCGTCGGGCGCGCGCGACGGCGTGCTACTATCGAACACGATTCCATCACCGCCGAGGAGGCCGTGAGCGCGATGAAGAAGTATCAGCTGATGGCGCCGGGGCCGACGCCAGTGCCGAGCGAGGTGCTGCTCGCCATGGCGCAGCCGATGATCCATCACCGCACGCCAGAGTACGAGGCGCTGTTCGTCGAGGTGCGGGCGGGCCTCAAGCGGCTGTTCCAGACCTCGCAGGACGTGATCCCGCTCGCCTCCTCGGGCACCGGCGCGATGGAAGCCGCGGTGGTCAACACGCTCTCCGCCGGCGACACCGTGGCGGTCGTGTGCGCCGGCAAGTTCGGCGAGCGCTGGATCGAGATCTGCCGCGCGTTTGGCGTCGAGGTGATCGAGCTGAAGGCGGAGTTTGGCGAGACGGTGCCGGCCGAGCGCATCGCGGCGACGCTGAAGACGACGCCCGGGCTCAAGGCCGTGCTCACGCAGCACAGCGAGTCCTCGACCGGCGTGCTTCACGACGTGCGCGCCTACGCCGCCGTCACCCGCGCCAGCGAGGCCCTTCTGATCGTCGACGCCGTCTCCAGCCTGGGCATCGCCGATCTGCAGATGGACGCCTGGGGCGTGGACGTCGTGATCTGCGGCTCGCAGAAGGGCCTGATGCTGCCGCCCGGCGTCGGGCTGGTGGCGATGAGCGACCGCGCCTGGGCCCGCAGCCGCACCGCCCGGCTGCCGAAGTACTACTTCGACCTCGCCGAGGAGCGGAAGACGCTGCTCAAGAACGAGGCGCACTTCACGCCGGCGGTGTCGATCATCGTCGGCCTGCGCGAGGTCCTGCGAATGCTCGAGGCCGAGGGCCTCGCCACCGTCTTCAAGCGCCACGATCGCCTGGCCCGCGCCACCCGCGCCGGCGTCGAGGCGCTGGGCCTGGCCCTCTTCGCC
>VBPC01000117.1 GCA_005887895.1 Candidatus Rokuibacteriota bacterium | reverse complement strand
CGATCGGCTCGCTGCCGTAGAGCGTGAGCGGGGCATCGGCGGCCACCAGCCACAGCGTGTCGCCGGCCGGCAGCAGGCGGAGCGGACCGGTGCCGGGCAGGCCGCGCGGCGCACCGGCGAGCGAGGGCCGCCCGTCGGCCTGGACCAGGCAATAGAGACACGTCGCGGTCTCACGGGTCGGCTTCACTGGAGTTCCCACGTGCGCGCCCACCCGGCGAGCCCCGCCACGCCTCGCGGCGGCGGGGCCACCGCCGGCGTGCAAATCATACCCCACCCCCGCCGCCGCGTCCCCCGCCCCGGGGCCAGCGCGGCGACCCACCGATCCTCCACCCGCCGGGCGCGACGGCAGCGGCGGCAGTCGCCGGACGTGAGCGCGTTGACGAGCACGGCGGGCGCGGTGATCCGCAGCCGCCGGAGGCGCTCCAGCAGTCGCTCGGTCTCGCGCTGCGGCAGCTCGGCGGCGCGCGCGACCGCCACCACGCGTGCCCGATCGCCGTCGGTCAGCAGCGCGCCCAGCTCGCGCAGGCGGCGCGCCGTCGCAACCAGCTCGGCGGCGACGTCGCCGAGGCCCACGACCTCGCGATACTTGAGCAGGATCGCCAGGAGCGCGTGGACCCAGCCGAGCGCCGTGGCTGGCATCTCCAGCAGGCGCAGCGCGTGACCGGTGGGCGCGGTGTCGAGCACCACCACGTCCGCGGGCGGCTCGCGCTCGAAGAGCGTCTCGACGACCGTCAGCACCGCGAACAGCTCGTCCAGTCCCGGCGGGGCCAGGTCCATGAGCCCCCGGAGCGCCTCGCGATCGTAGGCGACGTCGAAGCGGGACCCGCGCAGCAGCGACTCGAACGTCTCCTCCACCCCGCGCTGATAGCGCGCGCGCAGCCGCGCGAACGCCCGGTCGGCGTCGACCTCGCGGGCGCGCAGCCCCGGTGGCGCGCCGGGGACCGCGCGCTCGTCGTCGGCGAGCGCCACGGCGAGCGCGTCGCCGAGCGAGTGGGCCGGATCGACCGACAGGACGACCACGCGCGCGTCGGGCCGCGCGCCGGCCAGCGCCAGTGCCGCCGCCGCCGCGCATGAGGTCTTGCCGACGCCGCCCTTGCCCGCGAAGACGAGCAGCCGCAGCGTCGGCGGGGCGATCGCGTCGAGCCAGGCCGGCGCGGCAACAGCGGTGGTTGGTGATTTCAATGCCGTTGATTTTTCTGAAACGGGGGGCCGAGACGCAACGACACGCTCATCCGACTCGAGGTCAACCGCCTGCCCGCGTGAACCCAGACGCCGCGCAAAGGTGCGGAGCCTCGCACGGGCGCCGCAGAGGGCGCACGGGGGATCGGGCGCCGGCGTGAGGCGATTGATCAGGAGCTCGCCGGCCCGCATGCCCTCGCGCGCGAGGGCGGCGACGCCGTCGCGCGTCTCCTCGAGGGTCAGCTCCTCCGCCAGCAGGAGCCACGTGAATCGGCAGCGTTCGGCATCGCGCAGGAGCGCCGCGAGGCGGCGGCCGTCGGCATCGAGTTCCTCGATCAGCCGATCGGCGGGCCCGGCGCGATAGCCGCGGCCCAGGCTGTCGGCGAGGAAGCGATGCTTGGCGTAGAGATCGTTGAGGACGCCGGCCACGCGACGCAGCGTCTCGGGCATGCCCAGCAGCCGCAGCGCGTGCCCGGTCGGCGCGGTGTCGACGACGACCAGCTCGTACCGCCCCTGGCGGGCCAGCCGCCCCAGCTCCACCAGCGCCATCAGCTCGTCCACGCCGGGGAACGACAGGCGCAGCAGGCGCTCGAGGTCTTCCTCGTCGAGGTAGGTGCCGCGCTCGGCGATCGTGCGCAGCGTCCCGCGGCGCCGCGCGAGCCAGCGTGCCAGCGCGCGGTCGGCGTCGAGCTCGATCGCCTCCAGGCGGCCGGCACGGACGGGAACCCGGCGGGTGACCGGGCCGACACGCCGCCCGAGGGCGTCGCCGAGCGAATGCGCGGGATCGGTGGACACCACGACCACGCGGCGACCGGACTCGGCGGCGGCCAGCGCGGCCGCGGCGGCGCACGTCGTCTTGCCCACGCCGCCCTTGCCGGCGAAGAAGTGAAAGCGCACCGCGCCGCCGCCGTCGCGGGCCGGCCGGGGCGGGGGCCGCCGCCGGGCGGCGCTCACCGGGTCTGGTCCGAGGGTCCGCCTTCGACGTCGTCGGAGACGCTCACGTCGATGCCGGTGATCCGCATCGGCCCCTCCGCCGCCGCCTCTTTCTCCCTGCGCTCCCGGATCTCGCGCATGCGCGCCAGCAGCTCACGCTCGAGCGCGGCGAACTCCGCCTCGCTCATCTCGCCGAGCTCGAGCCGCATCTGCGCCGCCAGCAGCTCCTGGCGGAGCGCGTCGACGTCGTTCATCTGCTCGTCGACGGCGTCGGCGAGCCGGCGCAGCACGAACTTGATCCCGCCGATCAGGAGCGTGTCCAGGATGATCATGGCGCTCAGGCGCCGCGGCCGGCCAGGCTGGCGATGACCGCCACCAGCTCGGTCGGCTCGACGGGCTTGGGCACGTGGACGTGGTAACCGGCGTCGAGCGCCCGCGCGCGGTCCTCGACCCGCGGATACGCGGTCAGGGCCACCGCGGGCATCCGGCGGCCGCGGGTGGCGTCGCCCGCCCGCACGCGCCGGATGAGATCGTAGCCGTCGGCGTCGCCCAGCAGACGCAGGTCCGACACGAGGACGTCCGGCTCCTGCCGCTCGATCGCGTCCAGCGCCTCGCGCACCGAGGCCGCCGTCGTCACCGCGGCGCCGAAGGCGCCGAGGGTCAGCGTCGACCACTCGCGCGCGGCCGGATCGTCGTCGACGACGAGGACGCGAAGACCGTCGAGGCGCGGGGCTCCGGCCTCGCCGCCGACGCGCGCCGCCACCGGCGCGGCCTCGACGGCCCGGCCGCGCGGCAACGACACCACGAACGTCGCGCCCTGTCCCGCGCCGTCGCTCTCGGCGCGGATCGCGCCGCCGTGGAGCTCCACCAGGTGCCGGGCGATCGCCAGGCCCAGGCCGAGCCCGCCGCCCTTGCGGCCGCTGCCCTGGGTGAAACGGTCGAAGACGTGCGGCAGCAGCGCGGCGTCGATGCCCTGCCCGCTGTCGCGCACGACGATGCGGATGCCGTCCTCACGCGTGCCCTCGACGGTGACGGTGACGGTGCCCTTGTCCGGGGTGAACTTGATCGCGTTGGACAGGAGGTTCCAGATCACCTGCTGCAGGCGGTCGGGGTCACCGTGCATCGGCGCCAGGGGCTCCGCGCTCATCTGGAGCTTGATGCTCTTCGCGCTCGCCGCCGGCTGCACGGCGGCGAGCGCCGCGTCGACGACCGCGGCGACGTCGATCGATCGAAGCGTCAGCCGGATCTTGCCGGTGATGATGCGCGAGACGTCGAGCAGGTCCTCGATGAGCTGGGCCACCGACTTGGCGTTGCGGTCGATCGTCTCCAGCGCGCGCTCGCGGCGCTCGGGGTCCAGATCGCCGCGCCGCAGCCACCAGGTCCACCCGACGAGCGCGTTGAGCGGCGTGCGCAGCTCGTGGGACAGCGTGGCCAGGAACTCGTCCTTGGCGCGGCTGGCCGTCTCGGCGGTCGCCCGGGCCGCCTGCTCGTCGCGCAGCAGCCACTCGCGCGCGCGGGCCAGCGCCTCGGCGTGGCGCTGCGCGCGCCGGGCCCGCTCGTAGAGCGAGGCCACCAGGAGGGCGACCACCACGAAGGAGGCGCTGCGCACGGCCAGTCCGAGCGTCACGCCGTAAATGGGCGAGATGAAGAACCACTCGCTGCCGACGGCGGCCAGGACGGTGGCGACCAGGCCCGGCCCCAGGCCGCCATACCACGAGCTGACCGCGACGGCGGCGAAGAAGAGCGGCGCGCCGGCCGGCTGGAGCAGCGGCCACAGGATCGCGGTGTCGAGGCCGGCCAGGACCACGGCGGCGACGGCGACCACGTAGGCGCGGACGGGCGAGCGCCCGTCGACGGCCGCCGCGGCGTCGCGCAGCTCGGGGCCCTCGCTCATGGCCGGGCGGTTACTTCGCTCGTTCGAGCTTCAGCCGGATGTTGACGAAGTTGTAGGGCGGCCAGGGGCCGGTGTAGCGGAAGGTCAGCGAGTCGTACTTGCCGCCCAGCGCCTTGACGCGGGCGTCGAACGCGTTCTCGCGGTCGCGCTCGACCAGGAAGGCGGCGTTCATGATCATCTTGTCGCCGATGGGCTTGTTGGCCCGCGACGCCACGCACACGTCGCGCAGCGCCTCGAAGATCTCGCTGACGTACTGCTCGGAGCGACTCTGCAGCGCGCCGTCGACCAGCCGCCCGTACTGCACGCGGGCGAAGTAGGTCGAGCCCTTCTGGGTGGCGATCTCGCTCTTGAGGCGCCGGATATCCTCGTCGTCGTGCTCGATCTGGCGGATCATCGCGTCCCGGTCCCACAGCACCTTCAGGCCGAACTCGACCTTGTTCTCCATCTTGGCCAGCACGTCCTGGAACGCGCTGTGGGCGCCGCGCAGGAGCTCGACGATGTCGTCACGCGTCTTGAACACCGTGCCGAACGACATCGGGATGACCGTCTGGTACCGCATGACGGTCTCGTTCACGCGCTCGTGGGCCAGCACGTTCTCGCGGGTGGCGTCGAGGACCTCAATCGGCGCGTCGGACACGACGGCGGCGATGTCCTCGTACAGCACGGTGTAGACCTCGCCGGGTGGGGTGCCGAAGCCGATCGGCCCGAATCGCAGCGCCTCGTCCGCGCGGACGATGCAGTAGACGTACTTGCCGCGCTTGTCGGGCGACGCCGGCGGCGGGCCGGGCATGCGGGTGGCGCCGGCCGGCAGGTGGGAGCCGGGCGTCTCCTCGCGGATGACGCGCTCCACCGCGGCGGTGGCCGGCCGGCTCCGCTTCGCCTCGGCGGGTGGCGTCTTGGAACGGCCCGTGCGCTTGATCGTGCGGCTCATGTCGTGGTGTCCCCCGATCGCGTCCGGGCCGTCTCGAGGATCGCGCGGATCTCGTCGAGCAGTCGCTCCGGCAGGCATGGCTTGGTGATGAACGCATCGCACCCGGCGTCGAGCGCGCCTTTGCTGTGACCGGCCAGCGCGTGCCCGGTGAGCGCGATGACGGGAATGTCGCGAGTGCGCGGATCGTCCTTCAGGCGGCGGGTCGCCTCCCATCCGTCGAGGCCGGGCAGCGACAGGTCCATCACGATCACGTCCGGATGGAGCGCGAAGGCCTTGTCGAGCGCCTGGTGGCCGTTCTCGGCCTCCTCCACCTGCATCCCGGAGTACGTCAGGAACTGGACGTAGATGTCCCGGTTGTCGGGGTAGTCGTCGACGAGGAGGACCAGCAGCGACTCGCGGGCCGTCATCAGTCGTCTTTCGGCGCGCGGGGCATGGTCAGCGTGAACGTCGAGCCCTCGCCCAGCGCGCTGCGCACGGTCAGCTCGCCGCCCAGCATCTGGGTGAGCCGCCGACAGATGGCCAGGCCGAGACCGGCGCCGGTGTACTGGCGCGTTGGCGAGTCGTCGGCCTGCCGGAAGTCTTCGAAGATGATCTCCTGGTCCTTGGGCGAGATCCCGATGCCGCTGTCGGTCACCGCGATGGCCACCCGGTCCAGCCGCTTGTCGTAGGACGCCGTGACCTTGACCCAGCCCTGCGGCGTGAACTTGAGGGCGTTGGTGAGCAGGTTGATGACGATCTGCTTGACCTTCTGCCGGTCGCTGCGCACGAGCGGCAGCGCGTCGCCCAGCTCGTGGGTGACGGCCAGCTTCGAGCGCGCGATCAGGGGCTCCACCTCGGCCAGCACCTCGCCGATCACGTCGGGGATGACGAAGTCCACCAGCGTCAGCGGCATCTTGCCGGCCTCGATGCGGCTGATGTCCAGGATGTCGTTGATGATCGACAGCAGGTGGTGCGAGTTGGAGTCGATCCGCTCGAGGTTGCGGCGCTGCTGCCCGCTCAGCTCGCCCGAGACCCCCTTGAGCAGCATGCTCGTGTAGCCGAGGATCGCGTTGAGCGGGGTGCGGAACTCGTGGGACATGTTGGCGAGGAACTGCGACTTCAGCGCCGAGGCCTGCTCGAGCGCGATGTGCGAGCGCCGCAGCAGCTCGTTCTGGCGCACCAGCTCGGAGGTGGCGTCGCGGACCTTGTTCTCGAGCTCGGCCGACGCCTTCTTCAGCTCCTCGTACAGGCGGGCCCGCTCGAACTCCTCGGTCCGGTCGTGCAGGATCGTCACCACCGCGGTGACCTCGCCGTGCTCGGACACGATCTTGCCGGAGATCGCCTCCATCGGCAGCGAGGCCAAGGTGGTCGGATCGACCAGGTTGATGCCGCCCGTGCGGCGCCGGGAGTCGCCCTCGAAGAACAGGTTGGAGACGAACGAGGAGAAGTGGGCGTCGTTGGCCCGCACCTGCCGGTGCGCCTCCTCGCTGTCCACGTCCGGCCGGGCCACGAACAGCCGCTCGGCCGGCGCATTCATCATCACGATGTTGCCGCCGGGATCGGTGACGAGGATCGGATCGGCCACCGAGTCGATGACGAGATCGAGCCGGTCGCGCTCGGCGCGCGCATCGGCCTCGGTCTGCCGCAGCTTGCGGTAGTTCTCCTCGATCTCGGCGGTGGCGCGCTGCAGATCGGTGACGTTGCGCAGGATGGACACGATGCCGCCGGCCTGACGGCTGTCCGGGCTGGCCGGCGTGCTCATCAGCTCGAACAGCAGGTCGGAGCCGTCCACGGGATCGACCAGCGGCATCTCGTGGCGCGGCGCGCCGGCGCCCTCGATCACCTGCCGGCTCAGGGCCGCCGAGAAGAGCATGTTGTTCAGCGTCACCGCCTGCCGGCGTCCCTCGCTCTGGTCCTCGTCGGCCGCCAGCAGCGTCTCGGCGCGCGAATTGGCGATGATGATCCGGCCGTCGGCGTCGGTCAGCAAGATGGGGTCGGTCACCGCGTTGATGATCCCGTAGAGCAACCCGCGCTCGCGGTGCAGCCGCTGCTCGGACTCCTCGGCGCGGCGCGCCTCCATCAGCGCGGCCAAGCGAGGACCGAGCACGCGCGCGAGCCATCGCGCGTCGCCGGCCGCCGCCTCGATGGGCGGGCTCACGAGGATCAGGCCGGCCGGCAGGTGGCGCGGCGACAGCGGCGCCAGCGGAATGGCCTGCACGGGGCCCTGGCCGAGCGGGGTGACCGCCGAGGCGTGGCCGTTCATGGAGAGGAGGACCGGGGCGCTGGAAAGCAGCGCCTGCGTGAGCGGGTGGTCGCGGACGTCGAGGTCCACGCTGAACCGATCCAGGCGCTGACTCGGCAGGCCGAGGCTCGCGACGGGAACGAGACGGACACGCGCGGCGTCAGCGGCCAGGCACAGCGCGCGGCGCACACCGCACTGACGCTGCAGCCACGCCAACGCGCGCTGCGAGCACTGCTCAGGATCGCGCGCCAGCAGCAGCGCTTCGAGGAGGTCGAGACGGCTCGCCGCCCCGGCGCTCGGCCGCGGCCTGGCGCTGGTGCGCGCCGCCGTCGTCCGCCCGGGGGCCATGACCTACGGGGTCTTCGCGGCAGCCGGCCGGCGGCGCCGGGCGCGGCCCGTGGCGGCCAGTTGCGCTCGCAGGTTGGCGTTCTCGGCGAGGACGCTCTCGCTGGCGCGCCCATCCCCGGTCGACAGCGCTGCCGGCTTGGACACGGAGCCGACCGAGCCCACCGCCTCGGAGTACTTGAGGTACGTGTCGATCGACGCCACCACGACGCGCGCTTCGACGGTGATCAGGTCGATGCCGACGAGGGAGACGCGCACCCACGCGTCGATGACGATTCCCTTGTCGAGGACGCGGTCGAGGACGTCAATGAGGCTGCTCCCGCCGGTGGTGCGTTCAACAGGCATCGGTCAATCTCCCCGGGAACGTCGCCGTTCCCTCATTCGGGCCGTCGGCCCCGCGCGTTGGGCCTGGCGGCCAGCGCGGCAACCCGCCGCTCGAGGCTTCGGATCTGTTTCTTCAATGCCTCGTTCTCGCTGGCGAGACGGTCACGCCCTGGTGCCAGATGGCTGTCGTACCGCCACCAGTCGAGTCCGATCTGTTCTGCCTTGTCGATCGAGCACACGATCAGCCGGATGCGAATCGTGAGGAGCTCCACCTCGGCCAGCGAGATGCGGACATCACCGGCCACAACGAGGCCTTTGTCGAGGACGCGATCGAGCACGTCCACGAGTCCACTGGCCCGACCATTCATCGGCTGGAGATCAGTCCGCATAGTTCCTAGGGGATGATGGGCCGTCGGCCTGCTCTACGGCCCTCGACGACCGGCGGAGAAGTATATGTAGATATGGGCCTCGGATGGAAGACGGAATTTTTTTTCGTACCCTCCGGTGTAGATCCTACATAGTACTCCCGATTGTCCACCCTGAGCACGGGGATTCGTAAATCAGCGGATTTCGCGCGGTGCGTCAGTTGGCGGCGAGCAGCAGATCGGTGTGCATCAAGTCCCACGCCGCCGCGGCAGGGTCGACCGTTCTCGACAGCGCTGCATTGCACGCACGACAGCCAATCTCGATGCGATAAGCCGTCTCGCTCGGCGGCTCGAGGTGAATCGTGAGCACGCCGCACGCGCGATGCTGCCGAACGAACTTCCGGAGATCCTGCAGCACACTCATGCTCGCCTGCTCCCCGGTGGAAGGATGTCCGGCAACATCTCCAATTTCCATACCAGTTAGAATTGGGGGCCCCGACATGGCCCCCAAACCCCCCACCGCTCGCCGCGTCCCGGCAAAGCCGGGACGCGTCTCGGTCGCGCGCGATGGCTTCGGTGGGGCCCCGACATGGCCCCCAAACCCCCACCGCTCGCCGCGTCCCGGCAAAGCCGGGATGCGGCTCGGTCGCGCGGGGTCCCCGCCTATGAGCGGGGGAGTTTTGCGATGAGGTCGACGAGGTCCTCGGGGTCCAGCGGCTTGGTGGCGTGGGCGGCGAAGCCGGCGGCGATGGCACGCTCGCGCACCTCGTGGCCCGTGTAGGCCGTGAGGGCGACGGCGCGCACGCCGCCCGGCTGCCGCGTGTCGCCCGAGCGCACCGCCCGGATCAGGTCGTAGCCGTCGGCCCCTGGCATCGCCAGGTCGCTGACGAGGACGTCGATCGCCGTCTGGCGCAGGATCTCGAGGGCGTCGGCCACCGAGCCGGCCAGGTGCACCTGAGCGCCCCGCTCGCGCAGGATGAGGCCGACGACCTCGCGCGCATCGCTCTGGTCGTCGACGACGAGCACGCGCAGCCCGTCCAGGCGCGAGCCGGCGGCGGTCGCGACGCGCTCGCGAGGGGTGCTGGGTCGCGCCACCCGCAGCGCGGTGATCGGGAGCTCGACCACGAACGTCGCGCCGTGTCCCTTGCCGGCGCTCTCCGCGTGCACGCGGCCGCCGTGCGCCTCGACGAGCTGCCGGACGATCGCCAGACCGAGGCCCAGGCCCTGGTGCGTGCGGCGGGTGCCGCTCTCGGCCTGATGAAACGGCTCGAAGATGTGGCGCAGGACGTCCGGCGCGATGCCCTCGCCCAAGTCGCTCACGGTGAGGCGGGCGTTGCCGCCGGCGCG
Source organism: Candidatus Rokuibacteriota bacterium (assembly GCA_005887895.1). Classification (GTDB taxonomy): domain Bacteria; phylum Methylomirabilota; class Methylomirabilia; order Rokubacteriales; family CSP1-6; genus AR5. The sequence goes on along the minus strand of VBPC01000117.1, from coordinate 14,771 downwards.
CGCCAGCCGGACCTCGATGCGACCGCCGGCCGGCGTGAACTTCACCGCGTTCGACAGCAGATTCATCACGACCTGCTGCAGGCGCACCGGATCGCCGCGGACCTCGCCGGTCGCCGGGTCGAGGTCGGCGACGAGCGCGAGGGCCCGTCCGTCGACGTCGCCGCGCACGGTCTCGATCGCCTCCTGCACCACCGGCACGAGGTCGACGGGAAACTGCTCGAGCTCCAGCTTGCCGGCCACGATGCGGGACACGTCGAGGAGATCGTTGATGAGCTCGGTCTGCAGTCGCGCGTTCCGCTCGATCACGTCGAGGGCGTGGGCCTTCTGGGCCTCGTCCATCCGCGGGTTGCGCACCATCCGGAGCCAGCCCAGCATCGCGTTGAGCGGCGTGCGCAGCTCGTGGGAGAGCGTGGCGAGGAAGTGGTCCTTGGCGCGATTGGCCGCGTTGGCCTCGGCGCGAGCCGCCCGCTCGGCCGCGAACAGGTGGCTGTTGCGGATGGCGATGGCCGCGTGAGCGGCCAGGCGCTGGCAGACCATCTCGTCCCGCTCGCTGAAGGCCCGCCGCGTCCGGCGCGCCGCGTAGATCAGCCCCTCCACGCCCGCCTCCCCGTGGATCGGCACGATCAGCATCGCGTGGCTCCCCTCCCGATCGATCAGCGGCTGATAGTCGGGATGGCGCAGGGGGTCCTGGGTCACGTCGGTGGTCCGGTAAGGACGCCCGGTCGTCAGCACCCAGCCCCCCAGGCCCCTGCCCGGCTGCACGTGCACCTCGCGGTCCTCGGCCATGTCGCCGCGGGTGCCGACGCCGTAGCGAAAGGTCATCCGGCCGGAGTCGTCCTCGCGCAGCCCGATCCGCGCGTAATCCGCGTTGCAGAGCGCGGCCGCGGCCTCGGTCACGCGGTGGAGCACGCGATCGACGTCGAGTGACTGGTTGATCTCGGCCGCCAGCGCGGCGATGACGTCGGACTCGCGCCGCTGCTGGGTGGCCTCCTCGAACAGGCGCGCGTTCTCCACCGCGATCGCCGCCTGATCGGCGAACGCTTGCAGCGTGTCGGCCTCGGCCCGCGTGAAGCGTCGCCCACCGGCATCGGCGATGGAGAGCGCGCCGATGATCTGCCCCTTCGTCCGCAGCGGCACCGCCAGCACGGCGGCGTCGCCGGCGGCCGCCATGGCCGTCCGCAGCTCGTCGGCGGGCGCCAGACGGGGATCGGTGAAGACGTCCTCGGTCCACGCCGCCGCGCGTTGCGCGATGGCGAGCCCGGACACCGACGTGGGCCCCGGCGGCAGGAGGTGCCCCGGCGGATAGGCGTCCTTCATGGCGCCACCGAACGCGATCCCGAGCAGCGAGCCGTCGGCGGTCAGCAGGCGAAGCCCCGAGGCCCGGGCGTTGAACAGCGTGAGGACCGCCTCCACCACGCGCTGGCCGACGGCGACGACGTCGAGCGTCTCGGTGAGCGAGCGCGCGACGGCGGCGAACTCCTCGGCGAGCCGGCCGCGCTCCTCGGCCTGCGTTCGCGCCGCCTGCTCGCGCCGCAAGAGCGCGGCGCGCTCGCGCTCGGCGTCCTGCCGGTCCCACACCAGCGCCGCCACCGAGAGCACCGTGACGGCCGTGACCATCGAGTAGGCCTGCAGCAGCAGGAGGGACTCGTTCGGCGTGCCGACGGCGAATGGCCCCAGGCCGCGCAGGGTGCCGGACACGGCCAGCCCGGTCAGGAGCAGCATCGCGGTCGCGCAGACGGCGGGACCGAAGCGGAAGGCCGCCCACAGGAGCGTGGGCGCGGTGACGAAGGCCAGCGGATACGTCTTCGTCGTGAACGGCGCCAGGCCTCCGAACACGACCTGGCCGGCGACGACGACCGCCAGCAGCAGCAGCGCGGCCTCGAACGGGCGGCGGCGGATGGGCGTCACCTCGGCATCGCGCCATAGCAGCACCACCGGCGCGATCAGGATGTCGCCGGCGGCATCGCCGAGCCACCACGTCAGCCACACCGGCGCCGCCGTGCTCGACGTGAGCAAGCCTCCCGCGAGCAGGCTGGCCACGCCGATGGTCGCGCTCACCGCGGCGCTCGGGAGCGCGGCCAGGCCCACGAAGCGCACGATGTCCCGCGCGTGCTCGAAGGCGCGCGCGCCGTGGGCGCAGCGGCGCGCGAGGTCGGCACCGGCGATGGCCGCCAGCGTGTTGCCGGTCGCGATCGCGAGCGAGGTGCCCAGCGAGCCCGTGGTCGCGACGTTGACCAGAAACGCCGCGATGAAGATCGCCGGCCACATGCCGGCGCCGAACAGCAGGCCGCCGGCCAGCGCGATGCCGGCCGGCGGCCACACCGGGCTGGCGCTGGCGTTGAGGAAGGCGAAGTGCTGCAGCCCGGCCTTTCCCACCAGGAAATACACGACGGCCAGCAGCACCAGCCGCAGCGTCATTGGGATCCTCGCCCCGAACGTTTGGGGCTCAGTAGAGCGTCTGCAGACGCTGCCGCTGATCGGCCTCGTAGGCGGCCGCGCTCGGAAAGCTCGGCCGGGTCGGCAGCTGGTCCCAGAGCATCGCGGCCATCGACGGCACGGCGGCGACGTCGGGCCAGCGCTCCGGCTTCCACAGCCCGGCGCGCATGAAGGCGCGCGGGCAGTGCATGAACACCTCCTCGACCTCGACGCCGATGGCGAACGGCGGCCGCTTGCCCTGCACGATCATCGCGTCGAGGATCGCGTCGTCCTCCACGATCCACGCGCGGCCGTTGACGCGCAGCGTGTCCTCGCGGCCGGGGATCAGGAAGATCAGGCCGACGTGCGGGTTGTGCAGGATGTTCCGCATGCCGTCCAGCCGGTTGTTGCCGACGCGATCGGGGATCGCCAGGTGCGTCTCGTCCAGCACCTTGACGAACCCGGGCTGGTCGCCCTTCGGCGAGACGTCGCAGCGGCCGCCGGCGTCGGACGTCCCCAGGATCAGGAACGGCGCGTGGGCGATGAAGGTGCGGCAGTGCGCGTCCAGCCGCGGGCGCTCCTTGCCCAGCGCGCGCTCGCTCGGCTGCCCCAGCACCGCCCGCAGCCGCTCCTCCGAGTCCACGATCTTCTCGAAATTCCTGGCACCCATGAGGGTCCTCCGAGCCCTAGCATACCCCGCCCCCACGCCCGCGCGACGGCGCTTGACCCCGGGCGCGAACCCGCCCTACGCTCGCGCCATGACGACGCTCGGCGCCGATCGTCTCGCGGCTCCCGCGCTCTGCGCTGCCGGGACGCCGTCGGCGCTCGCGGTCGCCCGGGCCGGCCTGTGGACGCTGTTCGCCGCCCACGCGCTCGCGGCGTGGGGCACGCAGTGGGACATCCTGTGGCACCTGCTGATCGGCCGTGACTCGTTCTGGATCGCGCCGCATGTGATGACCTACAGCGGCGTGACGGCGATCGTCCTGGCGAGCTTCGGGCCGCTGGCGTGGACGACCGTGCGCGAGGAGCGGCCGGCGGCCACCATCCGTGTCGCCGGGTTCGTCGGCACTCGCGGCTATCACCTCGCCGCCTGGGGCATCGCGCTGACGGTGCTGGCCGCGCCCATCGACGATCTGTGGCACCGCCTCTTCGGCGTCGACGTGGCGCTGTGGAGCCCGCCCCATCTGCTCGGGCTGCTCGGCGGCATCGTCAATGCGGCCGCCTGCTGGTGGATCGCCGGCGAGACCTACCCGGCCGGCAGCCGCACACGCCTCGTGGCGATCGTGCTGGCCGGCGCGCTCGTCTACGGCGGCGTCGGCGTCGGGCTGCAGCCCGCGGTCCGGATCGCCTACGCCCACGGCGGTCTCGCCTACTTCACGTATCCGATCCTCGCCGCGCTCCTGGTCCCGCTCGCGCTGGTGGTGACCGCCCGGCTGTCGGGACTCCGCGCGGCGCCGCTGCTGCCGCCGCTCGTCGCGCTCGCGCTGGGAACGCTCGGCGCGCTCGTTGCGCGCGCAGGATTCGCCTGGCTGCAGCCGGTGTCGTTCATCGCCCAGGAGATCGCCCGCGATCCGGCCTCGCCGATCGCGCTGGCCCACGAGATCGCCCGCAAGAACGGCACGACGCCGGGCGCCTGGAACCCGCTCCTGCTCGTGGTGACGATGCTGGGAGCGCTGGCGATGATCATGGTCGACGCCCGTCGGCGCCCGGTGGCGGCCGCGCTCGCCTGCGGCTTGACGATGCTCGTGGCGGCCGGGCTCGTGCTGGCGCGCCTGCCCGCGTTCGCCCAGTCCTTGCCCTCCGCGCTCGACACGACGCTCGCGGCAATCCTGACCGTGCTCGCCGCCGTCGCCGGCGGCGTCCTGGCCCGTCGCATCCGGATTCGTTAGATCGCACGGGGTTCGGGCGCATCGCTGCCGACCTCGCCCGACGGCACGGCGCTTGCGGAAGCGAGGCCCGTGGATCTCGGGCCGCTCTGCTACCTGTGCGGAGGGGCGCTGCGTGCGTCTCAGCCGGCGCGGCTGCTGCGACAGCTCACCGTGCTCGTGCACCAGCGCTGCTATTTGCGACGCGCCGTGCGCGCCCGACGTCGCCTCCGTCTGGCCGGCGGCACGTGACGGCGCGGAAAGCCTCGAGGGCGACGCCGGGTCGGCGGCGCCGAGCTTCGCGCAAGCGGCCGTTACAGCGCGCCCAGGAAGTAACGCCGCGGATCGAAGAGGCGCACGAGCCGGAGCTCGTCGGCCGTCGGCGGCTCGAGGCTCGCGACGCGCGGCGCGATCTTGAGATCCCAGCCGCAGGCGGCGCGCGCCGCCTCCACCGCCTCACCCTCGGGTCGGCCGGCCGGCACCGCGATCAGCGTCAGCTCGCCGTGCTCGTCCGGCTTGGCGTAGACGCCGAGATCCGAGACCACCGTGCTGACGCGGCGGCCCGGCGCGGTCACGTAGGGCACCTTGTCCACGAAGCGTCGCGGGGACTGGGCCAGCGTGACGACGACTTCCCGCGCCGAGGACGCGATGTCGTTGGCGCCGCCGGAGCCGGTGATGTACTGGCGACCGGGGACGAGGGTGGAGTTGATGTTGCCCTGCTTGTCGATCTGGCCAGCGGCGAGCGAGCCGAGGCAGCGATTCTGGGCACCCCCCATGAAGATGCCCATCACGTGCAGGATGTCGGTCAGCATCTTCGACGACGGGAAGTTCCGGAACGAGAACACGAACGGCTCGGCCGGGCGCGGCAGGTAGCCGACCATGCCGGTCTCCGCCATCACCTCGACGTCGTGGCCGGCCGCCTTCAGCTCGTAGGCGGCGAGCCAGGCGGCGAGGTTGGAGTTGCCCACGCCGGCCAGGAAGCTCTGGTAGCCGCGCGTGCGGACCTTGTCGGCGAGGATGCGGGCGGCCGTCACGACCATCCGCTCGCCGGAGTTCGCGCGCTCGTCGGCGCCGAGGCCCGCCTCCAGCGAGTCGAGCTCCGCCCGCCAGGCGTCGGTGTGGGCGCGTCCCTTGATCTCCATCAGGCGGCCGTAGCCGAGCTTGGCCACGTACGCAGCCTGGTCACGGACCTCCAGCATCCACTCCCGGATCCACGCCTCGGCGCCCTCGGCGGTGCGAAACGCGCGGCGCAGCTCGAGGATGAACTCCGGGTCCTCGGCGTAGCCCTCCAGCTCGGGCACGTTCATCCCGTACATCCCGCCGGGATGCGAGCCGTACGGGGCCTCGACCACCGCCGCGACGTACTGCCCCGGCAGACGCACCAGCGTCGCGTGACGGCGGATGAAGTCGGTCGAGACGATCTTCTCGACGCTGACGATCGCGCCGCGCCGGGCGGCCATCGCCGCGTAGAAGTTCTCGTTCAGCGGCGCCGCCGTCAGGACGTTGCCCGCTCGATCCGCTGCCCACGCGTGAAAGAGCGCCACGTCGGGGACGAGCGCACGCACCAGCCCGATTCGGCCCGTCCGCGCGGCGGCTTCGCCGGCGCTCGAGCCCCGGTCCGGGTCGAACGGGTCGTCCACGGCGAGGAAGTCGCCGTCGCGCGCGTTGTCCTCCTCCATCGAGGAGCCGAGCAGCGAGCGCGTGGGCAGGAACGGCACCCCCAGCGCGCCGGCCAGCACGCGCAGCGGCAGCGTCAGCATCGACCAGTTCTGCACGCTCAGCCGGCCCTCGAGCACGGCGGCGGCAATCAGCGGCTGCGGCGTCGGATACGGATAGCCCTCGCCGATGAACGTCGTGACGACGCGCTCGACGAGGCCACCGGTGACCAGCGCCGTCGTCGGCGAGCCGAGACCGGTCAGCGCCAGCGTGAAGGCCGGACGCCGGCCCCACCACTGGCGCACGAGCTCGCGCACCAGGGCGCTCGGACGGCCGTGGGCGGCGCCCACGTAGATCGTCTGGCCCGGCGCGACCGCCCGGCGCAGCGCGTCCTCGAGGGTGGCGGTCTTGTCGGGGCCCTCGACGAGCGGCACCGCCAGCCGGCGGGCGATCAGCTCGGAATAGTCGGCGCGCATGGTCGACCCCGGCGAGACCGGCTAGGCACGTGTGGCGCCGGGCGCGAAGATCCGCGCCTTCAGACGTCGGGGGACCCACACCGCGAGGATCCGCGCCGCCCGGGCCAGGCGGTCCAGAGAGTCCGGCGTGCCCGGCCAGTACTTGAGGACGAGGGGGCGATCGACCCAGTTCAGGACGCCGTCGACGACCAGCGCCGCGATCAGCAGGTCGTCGAGGTAGCCGACCAGGGGAATGAAGTCGGGAATGAGATCGATGGGGCTCGCGAAGTAGACGAGCGCGGCGGCCAGCGCCAGCTTGACCGGGCGCGGCAGCACCGGATCGGCCACCAGCCGCGCGAGGAGGCGTCCGAGATCGGGCAACGCCCGCAACAGCTCCTTCACCGCTACTCCAGACTCTCGGCGACGAGCTCGCTCACGTCCTTGACGCTGAGCCGCTCCTCGGCCTCGCCTTTCGGACTTGACCTCCATCCACATGTGGCCGCCGCCGCCGCCGCAGCACAGCCCGCGCTCGCGCGCGCGCGGCGGGTCGATCAGGCGCAGACCGGGCACGGCGCCGGCCGCCCGCCGCGGCGCGTCCATGATGCCGTTGTAGCGTCCGAGGTAGCACGAGTCGTGGAAGGTCACCGTGGCGTCCAGCGGCTTGACGGGCTTGATGCGCCCCTGCTGGATCAGCTCGTCGATCACCTGCGAGTGATGGAGGACCTCGTAGGTGCCGCCGAACTGCGGGAACTCGTTCTTGATCGTGTTGAAGCAGTGCGGGCAGTGCGTGATGACCTTCCGGAACGTGTAGCGGTTGAGCGCCTCGATCGTCTCGGCCTGGACCGTCTGGTAGAGATACTCCTCGCCCAGCCGGCGGCCGACCTCGGCGTGGCAGCGCTCCTCCTGCATCACCGCGAACGACACGCCGGCCTTCTTCAGGATGGCCACGACCGAGCGGGCGATGGCCTGGTTGCGCTTGTCATAGGAGGCCGAGCAGCCGACCCAGTAGAGGTACTCGACCTCCTTGCCGGACTCGAGCAGCGGCACGTCGAGGCCATGGGCCCATGCCAGCCGCTCGCCGGCCGGCAGCCCCCACGGATTGCCCGCCCGCTGGATGTTCTGCAGCGACTGCGGCGCCGTCGACGGCAGCGCGCCCTCCGAGAGCGCCAGGAACCGGCGGAGGTCGATGATCGTGTCGACGATGTCGATGAAGGCCGGGCACTCCTGCACGCACGCCATGCACGTCGTGCACGCCCACAGCTCGTCCGCCTTGATCAGCTCACCGTGGATCGGTCCCGGCAGCTCGCCGTGCAGGTGACGCTTCAGCTTGACGATGATCTGCTTGGGCGACAGGGCGGTGCCGGCCAGGTAGGCCGGGCAGGCCGCCTGGCAGCGCCCGCACTCGACGCAGGCGTCGAAGTCGAGCCGCCGCTTCCACGAGAACTCCTCCAGCTTCGAGATGCCGAGCGTCTCGGCCTCCTCGAGATTGTCGATCTTCCGGATCTCGCCGCGCGGCGTCAGCTTGGAGAAGAAGATGTTCAGCGGGGTGGTGAGCAGGTGCACGAAATACGAGTACGGGATCACCGCGATGAAGAACAGCGAGAGCGCCGCGTGGAACAGCCAGACCGCGAGGTGCGTCGCGCGCAGGGCGCCCTCGCCCACGCCGGCCGCCAGCATCGCCTGGCCGAGCGCCCAGCCCACCGGCGACCACCGCGCCCACGGCGGCTGCACCGCGGCCAGGCGGCAGGCCTCCATGACGAAGCCCGAGAGGTTGATGACGAAGAGCAGGGCGAGCACGGCGGCGAAGCGCGCGGTCGGATCGACACGGGCCGGCCGCAGGACGAAGCGCCGCCACACCGCCATGCCGAGGCCGATCACGAAGAAGAGCCCGAAGAGGTCCAGCACCGTCTCGTAGAAGAGGTAGAAGCGGCCCTTGAGGAGCTTGTAGCCGAAGAGCGGCAGCGTGATGTCGAAGTCGATCGTGGCCAGCACGGTGCCCATGAACAGGGCGAGGAAGCCCCAGAACATGATCGCGTGCATGACGCCCGGGTACGCCTGCGAGAGCGTGCGCACTTGACCGAGCGCGTGGACGGCCACCAGCTTGATGCGCTGGGGGATCCGGTCGAAGCGCGGCTCGGGCGGTCCCGCCCGCCACAGCGCGACGCGGCGCCACAGGCCCCACGCGAAGATCGACAAGGCGACCAGCGCGCCGGCGTAGAGCAGCACCTGGGCCCAGCCGGGAACGTTCCAGAACGTGTCGCGGAAGGGGACGGAGCCGGTCATGAGCGGTCCCAACCATACCACGGCGACGCGCGGCGGCGCGTCAGCGCGGGCGCACGACGGCCTGGATTTCCTCGCAGAGACGCCAGGGATCGATGGGCTTGAGCAGCACGCGGGCGAACGGCGCGTGAGCGAGGGCGCGCTTCTGCGACTCGGCGAACCCGGTGAGCGCCAGCACGGGCACCGCCGCCGCCTGCTCCCTCACGCGCTCCAGCAGCCAGAGGCCGTCCTCGTCGGGCATGGCGTAATCGGTCACGACGACGTCGATGCTGCCGAGCGCGGCCAGCGCCGCGCGCGCCGACGAGGCGATGACGACCGCCGCCCCCGCGTAGCCGAGCGCTTGCTGGAGAAAGGTCAGCGTGTCGGCGTGGTCGTCGACCACCAGGACGCGGAGACCCGCCAGCGGTGCGCGGGCCCGAACCGCCGCCGGCCGGCGATCGGGGAGATCCCCAGAGGCTGAACCGCCGCCGCGATCGTCCATGAGCGGACTCCTCGCCCCAGGCCCCATCAACCCCTGTGCCATCCCGGAGATGAAAGACATTTCCCACCTCGCGGCCGTCACAACCGGACGCGCGGGGGCGAGAGGCGCCCGGGCCCCGCCGGGGCGCTCCGAACGGCCGGGCCCTTGGGGCCTCTCGAGCCCCATGGAAGTCGCGAGGCGATGCAACATCGTGGCGACGGTGGCCAGAATTTACACGCGCAGGGCGTCGAGGAGGGGGCGGCGGGTCCGCGGCCGGAGCGAGGACGACGGGGGAGTCAGGCCGACTGGGCGTCGCTCCCGCGCTGACGCGCCATGCGGGCGATCAGTTCGGCGATCTCCACCGGGTCCGTCGGCTTGGCGAGCAGCACCTGGAAGCCGGCCGCGCGCGCCCTGGTCTCGCTGTAGCGGTCGGTGAAGCCCGTGAACGCAATGGCGGGTGTGGGCGCCTGGACCTGGCCGGGAAGCTGGCGCACGCGGCGCAGGAACTCCATGCCGTCCATCACCGGCATCGACAGGTCGCTCACGATGACGTGGGCCCGGATCTCGGCGAGCGCCGCGAGTCCCTCGGCGCCGCTGGCGGCCAGCGTGATGTGAGCGCCGAGGTGCTGGAGATAGGCGCCGAGGATCAGCCGCGCGTCCTCGTTGTCGTCGACGATCAACACGTGGATGCCGCGGAGGTCCGGCATGTTCAGCATCGCTGGCAGCCTACGTAGGTCTACGCAGCGCCGCAAGCCGGGAAAAGTTTTTCCTCAGGGCCGGGGCTTCTCGGCATCGCTCCAGGAGACCATCGGCAACATCGCCTCGACCGCCGAGTAGGGATCGAGCTCGCCGGCCACGACCTCGTCGAGCTTCGTGCGCAGCGCGCCGCCGGCCAGCCCCTCGGCCACGCGCCCGCGAAACGCCTCGATGAGCAACCCCTCCAGCTCGGCGCGCAGCCGGCGCCGCCGGCGCGTCTCGAGGGTGCCGCTCGACTCGAGCGCCGCGCGGTGGCGGCGGATCTCGCCGAGCATCTCGGCCACGCCCACGTCGGCCTGCGCCTGCGCGGAGAGCACCGGAATCTCCCAGTCGATGTCCTTGGGCGAGGTCGCACTCGCGTAGTGCAGGTGGGCGGCGAACTTCAGCTCGGCCATCAGGGCCGGCGCGCCGGCGCGGTCGGCCTTGTTCACGACGAAGAGGTCGGCCGCCTCCATGAGCCCAGCCTTCATCGTCTGGATCGCGTCGCCCGACTCCGGCACCAGCACGACCACGGTCGTGTCGGCGAGCTTCATGATGTCGAGCTCCGTCTGGCCGACGCCGACCGTCTCGACCAGCACCCAGTCGTGGCCGAACGCGGCGAGCAGCTTGATCACCTCGCCGGTGGCGCGGGCGAGGCCGCCCAGCGAGCCGCGGGTGGCCATCGAGCGGATGAACACGCCGGGGTCGAGCGCGTGCGCCTGCATGCGGATGCGATCGCCGAGGACCGCGCCGCCGGTGAACGGGCTGGATGGATCGACGGCGACGATGCCGACCGTGTCGCCGGCCGCGCGCAGGTGCGCCGTGAGTCGATCGACGACCGTCGACTTGCCGGCGCCGGGGGGCCCGGTGACACCGACGACGTAGCCGCCCCGGCGGCGGCCGTGAACCGCCTTCATGATCGTGCGCACGGCGGCCGTGCGGTTCTCGACGTGCGTGATCAGCCGCGCCAGCGCCAGGCGGTCGCCGTCCAGCATGCGCTGCACGAGCGTGGCGGGATCGGTGGTCCTGGACGCGTCGGGCCCGGCCATCGGGAAGCGGCCGGATTCTAGCACGGGGAGGGCGAGCCTCCGCCCTCCCCGCGCGTCTCTTTACGGCCGGACGAAGACGAGATCGACGGCCATCTGGATCTCGTTGGCCACCTTGAGGAAGAGGAGCTGCGGCACCTGGATGCCGTGCTCGGTGAAGGTCGTGCTGAGCCTGGCCTTCACCTTCATGTTGTCACCGGTGAAGCCGAAGCGCTTCTGCGTCTCGACCTGCTCGGGCGTCAGCGTGATGTACGTGACGCTGCCGTCGGCGACCTTGGGCACCGCCTTCTGCTTCACCGTGAGCATGCCGTGGATCCTGACCGGCGTCTCCTTGCCGGAGACGAGCGGCTCGGACGCCTCGACCCGCTGCACGTCGAAGGTGACCCAGCGGTTGGCCTCGACCTCGGTGTCGAGGTACTGCTTGCTGCGCATGTCGGCGTCGCGCTTGTCGATGCCGGTCGTGACGCGGTTCATGTCGACCTTCACCGAGCCCTTCGCCTCCGACGGCTTGAGCGGATCGGCCGTCAGCGTGCCCTGGATGCCCTCGAGCGCGGAGGTTCCCACGAACGTCTCCAGCGGCGCGTCGCTGCGGAAGCTGGCCTGCGAGTAGCGCGTGCGCAGCGTGAACGTCATCGGCTCGGCGGCCACGATCGTGGCCGGTCCGAGCAGCGCGACCGCCAGCGCCGTCACGGTCACCTGTCGCGTCATCGTCGGTGCCCTCCTGCGCGATCGGTCCGCTACTGCTGCTTGGGCGGCACGCGGAACGGCTGGTGGCAGGTGCCGCACGCCTGGCGGCCGAAGTCCTTGACGATGGCCTGCGTCTGCTCGGCGTCGTTGGCCTTCGCCGCGTCACGCAGCTTCACCGACCACGTCTCCAGGTTCTTGGCGGCGGCGTCGAAGTCCGCCCGCTTCTGCCAGATCTCGGGCTTGGCCAACGACTTGTCGGGATTCAGCGAGCCCTCGGGGAACAGGCCGGGGATCTGCTTCGAGGTGCTGGCGAGCTTCTCGGCGTCGGGCACGATGGCGGCGATCTGGCCCGCCTTCGTCTTGTCCTGGATGTCCTTCCAGGCCTTGCCCTGCTCCTTCATCAGCTTCTGCCGGGCGTCGATCGCCTCGGCCGCGGTCATCGACGGCGTCTGGGCGGTCGTCCGACAGGCGGCCAGCGTCAGGGCGGTCACGCCGAGCATCAGCAGCGTCGCGCGAAACATCACTCGTGGTCTCATCTCGCCTCCTCGTGAGTACGCGGGCAACGGGCCCGCGGGGTGCGCTACTTGACGGGCTTGCCGATCTTGTTGCGGATCGGCGGGATCGTCTTGAGGTACTGCGCGATCGCCGTCCGGTCGGCCGGGGTGAGGTCCTTGTATCCGGCCAGCGTGCCCTCGATGACCTCGCCCATGAGCCCGCCGGCGACGTCGCCGTCCGGCTTGTTGCCGCTGCCGAGATAGTCGGCGATCTCCTCGACCGACCACTTGCCGATGCCCGTCTCGGGGTCCGGTGTGATGTTCGGCATCGCCTGGTCCTCCGGCCCCTTCGGGTTGCCGGCGAGAAAGCGGCTGTTGTCGGTCGCCATCGTCATCGTGCGCGGCGTGTGGCACTCCCCGCAGTGGGCGACGGCCCGGATCAGATACTCTCCGCGCGGCACGCCGGCGGTCGGCGCCTTCGGCGGCGGCGTCTCGCGCGGGGCGAAGGCGGCGAGCCAGGCCGGCAGGAACACCGACTCGAACATCGGGATCAGCTTCTTGGGCTGGTTCGCCTTGGTGACGGGAGAAGTCGTTCGCAGGAACGCCACGATCGCGCGCAGATCCTCCTCGGCCATCCCATTGAACACGGGGTACGGATGCACCGGCAGCAGCCGCTCGCCGTTGGGCCGGCGGCCCAGACGGATCGCCGTGATGATCTGCTCGTCCGTCCAGCCCCCGACGCCCGTCTGGCGGTCGGGCGTGATGTTCGACGAGAACACGGTGCCGTACGGCCCGTCGTAGCGCCGCCCACCGGCATTCGGTTGTCCCTTCGGCGGCGTGTGGCACCCACAGCCGCCCGTCGCCCCGAACATGTACCGCCCGCGCGCGACCTCCGCCGCCGACGGCGGCGTGACCTGCGCGGCCACTGGCGCGCGCCACGCGACCAGCAGACACATGGCGAGTGCAGCCCCGAGTGCCGCCGCGCGCATTATTCCCCTAACGTCTCACCGCGCCGCCTGGTTCCCGGGCGGCACCCGGCTCGCCGCGCAGGACGGCTTCCATGACGAGCGCGTCCTCGCCGGTGTCGTAGTAGTAGCCGCGGCGACGCCCCACCACCCGGAAGCCGAACGACTCGTAGAGCGTCACCGCGTGACGGTTGCTCGGCCGGACCTCGAGGACGACCAGCTTGAAGCGTCGGGCGCGAGCGTCGTCGAGCACGGTCCGGAGGAGGGAGCGGGCGATCCCCTGCCGGCGCGAGTCGGGACGGACTGCCACGTTGGTGATGTGGATCTCGTCCGACACCTCCCACAGGCACAGGTAGCCGGCCACCCGCATGCCCTCGTCGCGCGCGACCAGGCAGCGCGCCACGCGGTTCTGCTGCATCTCGTAGAGGAACGCGCCGCGCGACCAGGGCATGGAGAACGACGCGCGCTCGATGGCCAGGACCTCGTCGAGGTCCTCGGGCCGCATGCGGTCAAGAGACAGCGACGCCACGACGCTTCAGCTCCGCCTCGGAGGGACGCAGATAGAGTGGCGCCAGCGTCGCGGCCGGCACCGTCTCGCCACGACGCAGCCGCTCGAGCCCCAGCACGCCGACGCACGCCGGCGACGGCAGCCGCCGCGGTGGCGGCACCGTCCGCGCGTGCGGCGAGCGCACGGCCGGCGCGCCGTCGCCGACGAGCAGCGTCGGCTCGCCGAGGCGAGCGGCCAGCGCCTCCGGCGCGAGCGCCAGATACTCCCACTCGCGGCGCATGGCGGCACCGTCCCAGCGGTAGAGCGATGCGTACACCTCGCCCTTGCGCGCGTCCAGCACCGGGCAGACCGGCAGCGCCGCCCACGGCAGCGCGGCCGCCATCGCGTCGAGCGTCGGCACCGCGGCGATCGGCAGGCCGAGCGCCAGCGCGAGTCCCTTCGCGGTGCTCACCGCGATACGCAATCCGGTGAACGAGCCGGGCCCGACCGCGACCGCCAGGCCGCCGAGGTCGCGCCCCGTCCAGCGTGCGCCGGTCAGCACCTGATCGACGGCCGCCATCAGTCGCTCGGAGTGGGTGACGCTGACGTCGAGGAGATATTCGGCGACCAGGCGCTCGTCGTCGAGCAGCGCAACGCCGCCGGCGAGCGAGGACGTTTCGACTGCCAGGACGCGCATATGGGCGCGAGTTTAGCATGCGCTCGTGCGATAATGCCGGGCAGGAGGGCCGGATGAGCAGCGCGCCTGTCAAGAAAGATCCCGTCGCCGTCGAGACCGAGGTTCGCGAGAAGATCCACCTCGAGATCCTCAAGCGCACCGGCGCCTACCACGCCAACGATCACGTCCTCCTGCCGTCCGGCCAGCACACGAGCGAGTACATCGAGAAGACGCTGGTGACGACCGAGCCATCCTTCACGGAAGGACTCGGGGGCGTCATCGCCAAGCATTTCGCCCCATGGCCCGTGGACGCGGTGCTGTCGACGGGGCCCGGGGCCCTGATCCTCTCGCACTGCGTCGCGCGCGCCCATCCCTCGCGCCCGATCGTCGTCTACGGCGCCAAGGGCCTCTCGCGCGGCAAGCGGCGGGTCTCGCTACCGGCGGAGTTCCAGCGGCTGATCCGGCCGGGCACCCGGGTACTGCTGGTGGAGGACCTGGTCTCGAGCGGCACCACGCTGAACCTGCTCATCGAGCTGGTCGAGCAGCTGGG
>VBPC01000115.1 GCA_005887895.1 Candidatus Rokuibacteriota bacterium | reverse complement strand
CGAGGTCTCCAAGTCGTTCGGCGGCGTCCAGGCGGTGACGAAGGTGAGCCTCGACGTGCAGAGCGGCGAGCTGGTGTCGGTCATCGGTCCGAACGGCGCCGGCAAGACGACGCTGCTGAACATGATCAGCGGCTTCTATCACCCCGACCGCGGCCACATCGTCCTGGCCGGCGCCGACGTCACCCACGCCGCGCCCTCGCGGATCGCCGAGCTCGGCGTCGCCCGGACCTTCCAGAACATCGCGCTCTTCCGCGGGATGACGGTCCTCGACAACCTCATGCTCGGCCGTCACGTCCACATGAAGACGGGTGTGCTCGGCGCCTTCGTGTACTGGGGCTTCGCCCAGAAGGAGGAGGTCGTCCACCGCGAGCGCGTGGAGGACATCATCGATTTCCTCCGTATCCAGGACCTGCGCCGGCGGCCGTGCGGCTCGCTGGCCTACGGGCTGCAGAAGCGCGTCGAGCTCGGGCGGGCGCTGGCGCTCGATCCGAAGGTGCTGCTCCTCGACGAGCCCATGGGCGGCTGCAACCACGAGGAGAAGGAGGACATGGCGCGCTTCATCCTCGACGTCAACGAGGAGTGGGGCACGACCATCATCCTCATCGAGCACGACATGGGCGTGGTCATGGACATCTCGGACCGGGTGGCGGTGCTCGACATGGGCATCAAGATCTCCGACGGCACCCCCGACGAGGTTCGCGCCAATCCGCAGGTGATCAAGGCCTATCTCGGCGACGCCAAGCCGGCGACGGAGCGACGTGATGGCTGATCGGCTGACCCTGCCCCGCTACCTGCTGCGCAACGCGACCCAGTACGCCGGCCGCCCGGCCATTCGCGAGAAGGACCGCGGCATCTGGCAGACGTTCACCTGGCGCCAGTACCACGACCACGTGCGCGACATCGCCCTCGGCCTGGCGGCGCTCGGCTTCAAGCGCGGCGACAAGCTCTCGGTCATCGGCGACAACCGCCCGCGGCTCTACTGGTCGCAGGTGGCCGCGATCTGTCTGGGCGGCGTGTCGGTGCCGGTCTACCAGGACTCGATCGCCAAGGAGCTGGCCTATGTCCTCAACCACGCCGAGGTGGCGGTGGTCGTGGCCGAGGACCAGGAGCAGGTCGACAAGATCCTGGGCCTCAAGGACGAGCTGCCGACCCTGCAGCTGCTCGTGTACGAGGACCCGCGCGGCATGCTGCAATACCGGTTTCCCTGGCTGCGCTCGCTGGAGGAGGTCGAGGATCTCGGCCGGCGCTTCGGCGCCGAGCACCCCGGCTACTTCCAGGCCGAGATCGACAAGGGGCGCGTGGACGACGTCGCGCTCTTCGCCTACACGTCGGGCACGACGGGCAGCCCCAAGGGCGCGATGCTCACGCACGCCAACCTGGTCGCGACGGGCGACACGCTGACCGCCGCCGAGGACATCCGGCTGGACGACGACTGGCTGGCCTATCTGCCGATGGCCTGGATCGGCGACTCGCTCTACACGCTCGTCATGAACCTGATGGTCGGCTTCACGGTGAACTGCCCCGAGAGCCCGGAGACGGTCCAGCGCGACCTGCGCGAGCTGGGCCCGTCGGCGGTGCTGGCGCCGCCGCGGATCTGGGAGAACATGCTCACCGGCGTGCAGGTGCGCGCCGCCGACGCGCGCGGCATCAAGCGCCGGGTCTTCGAGCGCTTCCGCGACGCCGCCGAGCGGGCCGAGATCCTGCGCGCCGAGGGCAAGCCGGTCCCGCTGGGGCTGCGGCTGGCGCTGGCGCTCGGCGAGTTCTTCGTCTACGGGCCGGTGCGCGATCAGCTGGGGCTGCGGCGGACGCGCTGGGCCTACACCGGCGGCGCGCCGCTCGGTCCCGACACGTTCCGCTTCTTCCGCTCGTTCGGCATCAATCTCAAGCAGATCTACGGCTCCACCGAGGTGACCGGGCTCGTCTCGCTGCAGCCGGACGCCGAGGCCAACCCCACCACCGCCGGCCGGCCCTGTCCCGGCATCGAGGTGAAGATCGGCGACAAGGGCGAGGTGCTCGTCCGCGGCGCCGGCGTCTTCAAGGGCTACTTCAAGAACGACGAGGCCACCCGCGAGGTCGTCGAGGCGGATGGCTGGTTCCACACCGGGGACGCCGGCTTCGTGGACCCCCGCGGTCACCTCGTCATCATCGACCGCGCCAAGGACGTCGGCGCCCTCGCCGACGGCTCGGCGTTTGCGCCGCAGTTCATCGAGAACAAGCTGAAGTTCAGCCCGTACATCCGGGAGGCGGTCGCCTTCGGCGACGCCAAGCCGTTCGTGGCGGCCATGGTCGCCATCGATCCGAACACGGTGGGCAGCTGGGCCGAGCGACGCGGTCTCGCCTACACCTCGTACCACGATCTCTCGCAGAAGCCCGAGGTGCGGGCGCTGATCCGCGACGAGATCCGCCGGGGCAACGACACGCTGCCACCGGCGCAGCAGGTGCGGCGATTCCTGCTGCTCACGAAGGACCTCGACGCCGACGACGCCGAGATCACGCGCACCCGGAAGGTCCGCCGCCGCTACGTGGCCGAGAAGTACGCGCCGGTGATCGACGCGTTCTACCAGGGGCGCGACACCGTGGAGCTGGCGACGTCGATCACCTACGAGGACGGCCGGCAGGGCACGCTGCGGGCGACCGTCCACATCGAGGACGTCGCCGAGGCCCCGGTCCATGTCTGAGACGCTCGGCTTCTTCGCCCTGCTGATGTCGAACGGCATCCTGATCGGGCTGATGTACTCGCTGATCGCCCTCGGCTTCGTGCTCGTCTACAAGGCGACCGACGCGGTCAACTTCGCCCAGGGCGAGTTCGTGATGATCGCGGGCTTCGTGGTGGTGGGCGCGCTCAGCGTCCTGGGGGCGCCGCTGTGGCTCTCGGTGGCGGCGGCGCTGGCCAGCATGGTGGTCTTCGGCTTCGTGCTGGAGCGGGTCGTGCTGCGCAAGCTCATCGGACGGCCGGTCATCGCGGTCGTCATGGCCACCATCGGGCTCGCCGCGATCCTGCGCGGGCTGGGACCGTTCACCATCTTCTCCGGCACCCGGCCGCTGCCGCTGCCGATCAGCGACGAGCCGTTCATCGTGGGCCCGCTGTTCATCCCGCCCATCCAACTGGTGGGCGGCACCGTCAGCCTCGTCTTCCTGGCCGCTTTCGGCTGGTTCTTCCTCCGATCGCGCCAGGGCATCGCCATGCGCGCCGTGGCCGACAACCAGCAGGTCGCCATGGCCATGGGCATCGACGTCCAGCGCTATTTCGGGCTGGCCTGGGCCATGACCGGGATCGTCTCCGCGCTGGGCGGCGTCTTGTGGGGCAACCTGCTCGGGGTGGACGTCAACCTGGCGCTGGTCGGCTTCAAGGTCTTCCCGGTGGTGATCCTGGGCGGCCTCGACTCGATCCCCGGCGCCATCGTCGGCGGCCTGATCGTCGGCATCGTCGAAAACGTGGCCGCCGGCTACATCGACCCGGTGGTGGGCGGCGGCACCAAGGACTTCGCGCCCTACGTCCTCATGATCATGGCCCTGATGATCCGCCCGTACGGCATCTTCGGGAAACGAATCATCGAGCGGATATGACGGCACCGACGCGCGATATCAGGGCGCCGAGAACGGCGCCGATGCTAGGCGCCGAGGAACGACGAGGCAACGACGCCGATGCGCCGGTCTCGGCGGCCTGGCGGAGAGCGGGATGATTCATCGCGAATGCGGCGTGCTGAAGACGTCGTATCAAGCCGACATGGCGCTGTATCCGCTGCCCATCGCGCGGTGGGCGGTGGCGGCGGTCGCGGTGCTGTTCTTCGTCGTCATTCCGCTCACGCTGCACGAGTACTACCTGTCGGTCGCGAATCTGGTCTGGATCGCGGTCATCGGAGCGCTCGGCCTCAACATCCTGGTCGGGTACACCGGTCAGGTGTCCATCGGCCACGGCGCCTTCATGTCGGTCGGCGCCTACACGGCCGCCAACCTCGCCAATCGCCTGGGCTCGCCATGGCCGGTCAATCTGCTGGCCGGCGGGCTCATGGCCGCGCTGATCGGCGCCATCGTCGGCATTCCCTCGCTGCGCATCAAGGGGCTCTACCTGGCCATCGCCACCCTGGCCGGCCAGCTCATCATCGAGTGGACGATCAACCACGTGACGTTCATCAGCGGCGGCGTGCAGGCCTCGATCGAGGTGGCGCGGCCGCGGCTGGGTCCGGTCGTGCTCGACAGCCAGCGCGCCATGTACTACTTCCTGCTGTTCTTCGTCGTGCTGGCCATCGTGGGGACGCTGAACCTCATGCGCAGCCGCATCGGCCGCGCCTTCATCGCCGTCCGCGACCAGGACATCGCCGCCGAGATCATCGGCATCAACATCTTCCGCTACAAGCTGCTGGCCTTCGCCATCTCGTCGTTCTACGCGGGCGTCACCGGCGTGCTCTACACGTACTTCCTCGGCATCGCCAACTACGAGCAGTTCCAGATCGGCGTGTCCATCGACTACCTGGCCATGATCATCATCGGCGGGCTCGGCTCGGTGCTGGGCTCGATCTTCGGCGCGATGTTCGTCACGCTGCTGCCGATCGTCATCCGCTACGCCATGGAGGCGTTCGGCGCGGTGTTCTTCTCCCCGGCGACCATGCTCAATCTCATCCCCAACCTCCGTCTGATGCTGTTCGGCGCCCTCATCATCTTTTTCCTGATCGTGGAGCCCGAGGG
>VBPC01000114.1 GCA_005887895.1 Candidatus Rokuibacteriota bacterium | reverse complement strand
GGATCGGCCAGGCGCTCACCACCCGCCGTCACGCCGACCGTGGCGAGCAGCAGCAGCGCCACCAGCACGACCCGCGCGCCTCAGGATCCGGCCAGCGTCCGAGCTCGCCGCACGATCGCCGTTTCCCGGAAGGCGCGCGCCAATGGCTCCGGCGTCAGCGCCTGGGCGAACGCGTCCAGCGCGGCGACGACCACGGCCGCCTCGCGCCGCGCCTCGCCCTCGCGGCCGAGCGCGCCGAGCGCTGTCGCAAGCGCCACGCCGGCGCGCCAGCCCGTCGGCTGCAGCCCGTGGGTCTCCGCCGCCCGGAGCACCTCGCGCAGCGCAGCCTCGGCCTCGGCGTGCCGTCCCTGCGCCGACCAGGCCTCGCCCTCGATGCGGCGCGCCTCGTGGAGCAGGACGCGATAGTTGGCGGCGACGATCCGGAAGCGCGCCACGACGGCGAGGGCGTCGGCGGCCTGGCGGCGACGCAGCGCGATCTCGCCGAGGGCGAGCAGCGGGAAGACCGCCTTCTCGGTGCACTCCCCGGCCGTCTCGACCGCCGTCTCCAGCTGACGCGCGGCCGCCTCGAGGTCGCCGGCGATGAGCAGGTCCTGGCCGAGATTGCCGAGGGCATCGGCGATCCAGATCGTCGTGCCGAGCTCCCGCGCGATCCGCAGCTGCTCGTCGTGCAGCGGGCGCGCCTCGCGCACCAGGCCGCATTCGGCCAGGATGCGGCCCAGCGCGCCGAGCGCGTACGCCGTCCACTCGAGATGGCCGAGCTCGCGGGCGATGTCGAGCGCGCGGGACGCTTCGTGATAGCCACGGCCGTACTCGCCGAATGCCATCCCGAAGTCGGCGATGGCGGCCCGCATGAAGGCCTCGTCGCTCCGCGCCTCCAGCGCCTGCGCGATCTCCACGCCACGGCGCAGGCAGGCCAGGCCCTCGTCGGCGCCCCGCGTCCACGCGTAGGCGGAGCCGAGCGAGACGAGGGCGGGGATCTCGGTGCGGCGGTCACCGGCCGCGCGCAGCAGGTCGAGGGCGCGCTCGAGCTGCACGATGGCGGCGTCGGCGTGGCCGGAGAGCTGCAGGTTCATGGCGAGGATCTCCTGCGTGCGCGCGGCGCCGAGATCGTCGCCCAGCTCCTGGAAGAGCGCCAGCGCCGCCTGCAGCTCGCGGCGGCTCTCCGTCATGCGCACGAGGTTCAGCAGCATCACGCCGACCTGCGCGCGGGCCTCGGCCAGCCCGCGGCGATCGTCGGTCGGCTCCACGATGCGCACGGCCTGCCGGGTCAGCTCGATCCCTCGTCCGTAATCCTTGTGGCCGCCCCACAACGCGCCCAGCGCGGTCAGGATGCGCGCCTGGGCGACCGCGTCGCCGTCGCCTTCGGCCAGCGCCAGCGCGGCCTCGAGGTCCTCGCGCGCGGGCTCGAAGTGCCCGAGCACGCCGTGCACGCCGCCACGCGCCTCGAGCAGCGCCCGGCGCTCGCCCGGCGGGAGGCCGGCGCGCTCGGCCGCGCGCAGCGCGTCGTCGTAACGCATCGATGCCTCGCGGTTGGCCCAGGCGCGCCGCGCCGTCTCCGCCGCGCGCCGCGCCGGCTCCACCGCCTGCGCCCACGCCTCCGCCTCCAGGTAGTGATGCGCGAGCACGGGCGCCATCTCGGGGCCGCGCTCGGGGTCGAGGCGGGCCAGCGCGTCGGCGGCCGCGCGGTGCAGCGCGCGGCGGCGGGCCGTGATGAGCGTGCCGTGCGCGACCTCCTGCGTCAGCGCGTGCTTGAAGACGTAGACCCGCTCGTCGGCGTCGGTGCGCTCGTGCAGGAACTCCAGGCGTGTCAGCTCCTGCAGCTGGGCGTCCAGCCGCTCGGGCGCTTCGCTGACGGCGCGCAGCAACCGCTCGGAGAACTCCCGGCCGAGGACGGAGGCCGTCTGCAGCGTCTGCTTGGCGCCGGGCGGCAGCCGATCGATGCGCGCGGCCAGCACGCCCTGCACCGAATCGGGCACCGGCAGCCGGCCGGAGCCGGCGTCGGTCAGCACGTGCGCCAGCTCCTCGAGGAAGAACGGGTTGCCCTCGCCCCGGTCCAGGATCAACCGCGTGCGCGGGTCGTCGGCGGCCAGCTCGGGCAGCAGCGAGCGGACGACGTCGAGGCTGTCGGCGCGCCGCAACGGCGCCAGCGACAGCTGGGTGGCGTACGAGCGGTCGAGCCAGGGAGGCCGGTAGCCCGGCCGGTACGTGGCCACCATGAGGATCGCGGCGCCGCCGACGCTCTCCGCCAGCCCGGCCAGGCACGTCTCCGAGGCGCGGTCGATCCAGTGCAGGTCCTCGAGCAACAGCACGAGCGGGTGGCGCCGGCTCGCGCGCAGCCAGCTCTGGCGTAATGTGTCGAGCGTCCGCGCCGCGAGCGCCTCGCCGCTCTCGCCCAGGACGCGCTCGTCGGTCTTCACGCCAAGCAGATGCAGCAGGTAGGCCGCGCGCGCGCCATCCACGCCGAGCGCCTGCAAGGTGGCCCGGACCTTCTCGGCGATGACGTCCGGCGTGTCCACGTCGGCCAGGCCGCAGAAGCCTCGCAGGAGCTCGAGCACGGGCAGGTACGGGATCGCGCTGCCGTAGGAGAGGCAGCGCGCCTCCAGGCAGGTCGCGCGCTCGCCGAGGCCGCGCCGGAACTCGAACAGCAGCCGCGACTTGCCGAGCCCCGGCTCCGCCACCACGCCGGCCACGCGGCCCTGCCCGCGCTGGGCCGCCTCGAACAGCTCCTCGAGCGCGGCGGCCTCCCGCTCGCGGCCGACGAAGCGCGTGCGCACGCGCCGGCCGGCGTGCTCGAGCGTCGACGCGGGCCCGGCGCCGCCGAGCAGCCGATAGACCGTGGTGGGGCCGCTCACGCCGCGCAGCTCCAGCGCGCCGCCTGGCTCCAGCCTGACGTGGTCCTGCACGAGGCGCGCGGTCGCCTCGCTCACCAGCATCACGCCCGGCGGGGCGGCCTGCTGCAGGCGCGCGGCCAGATGGGTCGTGTCGCCGACGGCGGTGTAATCCATGCGCAGGTTGTCGCCGATGGCGCCGACGACGACGAGCCCCGTGTTGAGTCCCATGCGCACCGTGAGGGGGACCTGCGCGCCGGAGTCGAGGACGACGGGCCGCTCGCTCACCGCTCGGGCGACGCCGAGCGCCGCCAGCACCGCGCGCCGGGCGTGGTCCTCGTGGGCCAGCGGCGCGCCGAACAGCGCCATGAAGCCGTCGCCGAGGAACTGGTTGACGGTGCCCTCGTAGCGATGGACCTCGGCCAGCGCCAGCTCGAAGAATCGATTGAGCAGATCGTGCATCGTGTCGGCGCCGAGCCGCTCGGCCAGCGCGGTCGAGCCGACCAGGTCGCAGAACAGCACGGTGACCGGCTTCCGCTCGCCGGTCAGCGCCGCCCGCGAGGTGAGGATTCGCTCGGCGAGGTGACGCGGCGTGTAGGCATCGGGCGACGCCGGCCGCGGCGCGTCCTCGAGCGGCGGCGGGGCGGCGATCGGCGCGCCGCAGGCGTTACAGAACTTGGCGCCGGCTGGCAGGGCTGCCCCACAGGCCGCGCACGCCAGCGTCAGCGGCTGGCCGCACTCGAGGCAGAAGCGCGAGCCGGGCGGGTTCTCGTGGTCACAGCGCCGGCACTTCATGACGGATGGACGCGCCCAGTATACGTGGCCCTCTACAGGCTCCGTAAGTACGCGACGAGGTCGATCAGGTCGGCGACCGAGAGAGCGTCGCGGTAGTCGGGCATCGTCGAGCGGCCGTCGGGGCCGCTGTAGCCGGGGCCCTCGACGATCACCGCGTTCGGGTTGAGGATCGACTCCGCGAGGTAGCCGGCCGGGTGGTGCTCACCCATGCCGGTGAGCTCGGGGCCGGCGCCGGTGGGCGGCGGAAAGGACTCGCCGGCGATGGCGTGGCAAGCGTAGCACTGCAGCCGGCCGAAGACCGTGCGCCCGCGCGCCGCATCGCCGGTCGGCGGCGTGAAGAGCCAGCCCGGCGGAACGCCGCCGCTCGCGTGCAGCGCCTCCATCGTCGTCCGCACCGGCCCGCTCGGCTCTTCGACGTGTCGATGGTCGAGATGTTGCGCGTGACGCGGCGGCGTCGACTCGCCGAGCACCGCGGTGCACGCGAACACCACGAGCGCCAGCGCGGCTTCGGCGACGAGGTACGCCGCGAACCGGGCGGGCAGCCGCCGGCGCCAGTGCGCCGACGGGCCCACGAGCACGAGCCGCGCGCGGCGGAGCAGCCGGGCGCCGCGACCGCGGCGGCGGCGCGCGTCGAGGTACGCCACGATGCCGTAGCGGTTCAGCGCGCCGAGTACCATGAGCGCGCCGACGGCGAGGAGCTTGACCGCGAGGACCCGCCCGTAGTCCGTGGTCCAGAAGGCCGACAGCGCCGGCAGCTGCACCCACGCGTTGTAAGCGCCGGTCGCCAGCACGACGGCCAGGCAGATTCCGGCCACCCGCGAGAAGCGCGCGGCGACCACGCCCAGCACGTCGGGCGGCCACTCGACGCGCGCGCCGGCCACGGCCAGCACGGCCAGTCCACCCGTCCAGAGGCTCGCCGCCACCACGTGCGCCCAGTCCAGCGCCACGCTCGGCGTCAGGTCGCCCCAATCCGCCAGGTGACCGATGAGCGCGGTGGTGAGCGCGATGCCGAGGGTGAGGGCGAGCGCGACGCTCCGGGCGCGCTGGACCGGCCACCGCGCGAGGAGGCCGACGGTGACGACGAGCGCCAGGCGAGCGATCCAGATCCGGCCGAAGTGCGTGCGCGCGACGACCGCAGCGACGGCGGCGCTCAGCGGCGTCACCGACCCT
>VBPC01000302.1:3324-18447 GCA_005887895.1 Candidatus Rokuibacteriota bacterium | reverse complement strand
CTCGTCGACACGCTCAAGTACCGGGCGGTGGCATCGGCCTTCCTGCTCGACACGGCGGTGCGCTGGAGCGAGGGCGAGACGCGCGAGCCGATCGAGTGGAAGCGGATCGCGATGAGCGGCGTCATGCAGACACCCGACGCGCGCGTGCACGTCATCCTGTCCGGCGGGCTGACGCCCGGCAACGTGGCGCACGCGGTGCGCATCGTCCGGCCCTACGCGGTGGACGTGAACTCCGGTGTCGAGGCGCGACCAGGCCGGAAGGATCCCGACAAGGTGCGCCGCTTCGTCGCCGAGGCCAAGGCCGCATGACCCCGCTGCCCGACGCGCGCGGACACTTCGGCCGTTTCGGCGGACGGTTCGTGCCCGAGACGCTGATGGCGCCGCTCATCGAGCTCGAGAAGGCCTACATGGCCGCGCGCCGTGATCGCGCCTTCCGGCGCCGGCTGTCGGAGCTGCTGACCAGCTATGCCGGGCGGCCCACGCCGCTCTACCACGCCGCCCGGCTCAGCGAGCACGGCGGCGGGGCCCGGATCTGGCTCAAGCGCGAGGACCTCTGTCACACCGGCGCCCACAAGGTCAACAACGTGCTGGGCCAGGCGCTGCTCGCCCAGCGCATGAAGAAGAAGCGCGTGATCGCCGAGACCGGCGCCGGCCAGCACGGCGTCGCCACCGCGACGGCCTGCGCGCTGCTCGACCTCGAGTGCGAGGTCTACATGGGGGCCGAGGACATCGAGCGCCAGGCCCTCAACGTGTTCCGCATGCGGCTGCTGGGCGCCAAGGTGCTGCCGGTGGAGTCGGGGAGCCGCACGCTGAAGGACGCGGTGAACGAGGCGCTGCGCGACTGGGTCGCCAACGTGCGGACGACGTACTACCTGCTCGGCTCGGCGCTCGGCCCGCATCCCTACCCGATGATGGTGCGCGACTTTCACACGGTGATCGGCAAGGAAGCGAAGGCGCAGGCCCGGCGCGCGCTCGGCAGGCTGCCCGACGTGGTGATCGCCTGTGTGGGCGGGGGCAGCAACGCGATCGGCCTCTTCCATCCGTTCATCGCCGACCGCCGCGTGCGTATCGTCGGCGTCGAGCCGGGCGGCAGCGGGATCGCGACCGGTCGGCACGGCGCCTCGATGACCGCCGGCACGGTAGGCGTCCTGCACGGCTCGATGAGCTACGTGCTGCAGAACGACGACGGCCAGATCGCCGTCGCCCACTCGATCTCGGCCGGGCTCGACTATCCCGGCGTCGGCCCCGAGCACGCGTACTACCGCGACGCCGGACGCTTCGAGTTCGTGTCGATCACCGACGAGGAGGCGCTGGAGGGCTTCCAGGCGCTGACGCGACTGGAGGGCATCATGCCGGCGCTCGAGTCCGCGCACGCCGTCGCCCACGCCGTGCGTCTGGCCAAGACCCTGCCGCGCAGCAAGAACGTCGTCGTCGGCCTCTCCGGTCGCGGCGACAAGGACGTGCACGTCGTCGCCCGGGCGCTCGGCAAGGAGCTGGGGTGAGCCGCCTGGAGGCGACGTTCGCGCGGCTGCGCGCGCGAGGGGAGCGGGCGCTGATGCCGTACTTCACCGCCGGCGACCCGTCCCTGGCCGAGACGCGACGCCTGGTGGCCGAGGCCGAGCGCCGCGGTGCCGACGTCGTCGAGCTCGGCGTGCCGTTCTCGGATCCGCTGGCCGACGGACCCGTGATCCAGCGCGCCGGCGCGCGGGCGCTGGCCGCCGGCGCCACCCTGCCGCGCGTGCTGGAGTCGGTCGCCACCCTGCGCGCCGAGGGCGTGCGCCTGCCGATCGTGCTGTTCACGTACTACAACCCGGTGCTCGCGTTCGGGCTGAAGAGCTTCGCGCGCACGGCCGCCGACGCCGGCGCCGATGGCGTCATCGTGCCCGACCTGCCCTACGAGGAGGCCGAGCCGCTGCGGGCGGAGGCCGAGCCGGCCGGCCTCGACCTCGTCCAGCTCGTGGCGCCGACGTCGACGCCGTCGCGGGTGCGGGCGATCGCGCGGGTGAGCCGGGGCTTCATCTACGTCGTCTCGGTGCTGGGGATCACCGGCGAGCGGCCCCAGCTGCCGCCCGACCTCGACGCCCAGGTGCGCACGCTGCGGCTGGTGACGACCAAGCCGCTGTGCGTCGGCTTCGGCGTCTCGACGCCGGAGCAGGTGGCCGCCGTCGGCCGCGTCGCCGACGGCGTCATCGTCGGCTCCGCCATCGTCCGCCTCATCGAGCGCCACACCGCTGACCCCAAACTGGTCGACGAGCTCGGCACCTTCATCGCGGCTCTGAAGGAGCCGCTGCGAGTATGCGCATGACACAGCGCCGTTCGAGCGCCGGCTCCGCCGGCGCAATTCTGCTCGGGGGGGAGGCAGGCGCGCGCGGGCTCTCAGGCCCGCGGCGCCGTCGGAAGGGGGGCGCAGCCCCCCTCCGAGTGTGACTATGGCGTGGTTCACTCGCAAGCCGCACGAGACCGAGGGCACTCCGAAGAAGGTCGTCATCGCCGAGGGCCTGTGGATCAAGTGCGACTCCTGCAAGGAGATCGTGTACCGCGCCGAGGTCGAGCGCGCCGGCCGCGTGTGCCCGAAGTGCCGCTATCCCTTCCGGATCTCGGCCCGCGAGCGCATCGGGCTCCTGATCGACTCGGGCAGCTTCGAGGAACACCACGGCGGCCTCGCCAGCGTGGACCCGCTCGGCTTCAAGGACACCAAGCGCTACCGCGACCGCCTCAAGGCCGCCAAGCAGAAGACCTCCGGCGAGGAGGCGGTGGTCACCGGTCTCGCCCGCGTCGGCGGGTACCCGGTCGCGCTCTGCGTGTTCGAGTTCGCCTTCCTCGGCGGCAGCATGGGCTCGGTGGTGGGCGAGAAGCTCACCCGCTCGATCGAGCTGGCGATCGACAAGCACGTCCCGGTCATCATCGTGGCGGCCTCGGGCGGCGCCCGCATGCAGGAGGGCATCCTCTCGCTCATGCAGATGGCCAAGACCTCGGCGGCGCTCGAGCGGCTGGGGCGGGCGCGGCTGCCCTATCTCTCCGTCCTGACCGATCCGACCACGGGGGGCGTCACCGCCAGCTTCGCGATGCTGGGCGACGTCATCCTCGCCGAGCCGCGGGCGCTCATCGGCTTCGCGGGCCCGCGCGTCATCGCCGAGACCATCCGCCAGGCGCTGCCGGACGGGTTCCAGCGCTCCGAGTTCCTCCTCGAGCACGGTCAGCTCGACGTCATCGTCGAGCGGCGCGAGCTCAAGGACACGCTGCGCCGCCTGCTCGCCTTCTTCGCCGACCAGCCGACGCCGCCCGCATGACGTACGCCGAGGCGCTGGCCCGGCTCCTCGCCCTCCGCGGCGGCGAGCATGCCGGGATGCGCCCCGGGCTGGAGCGGATCGAGGCGCTGCTGGACGCGCTCGGCCATCCCGAGCGGGTCTACACGATCGTGCAGATCGGCGGCACCAACGGCAAGGGCTCGGTCGCCTCGATGCTGGCCGCCATGCTGCGCGCCGCCGGCCGTCGGGTCGGGCTCTACACGTCGCCCCACCTGGTGTCGTTCCGCGAGCGCATTCGGGTGGATGCCGAGCCGATCGGCGAGGACGCGCTGGCCGACGGCGTGGAGGCGCTGGGCACCCTGATCGCGCGGCTCGACGCCAGCGTGTTCGAGGCGACGACCGCGCTGGCGCTCGACCACTTCGCGCGCGAGGGCGTCGAGGTCGCGGTGCTGGAGGTCGGCCTCGGCGGCCGCTTCGACTCGACCACGGTCGGCGCGCCGGCCGTCAGCGTCCTGACGTCGATCGACCTCGACCACCAGGAATATCTCGGCCACACGCTGCGGGAGATCGCGACCGACAAGGCCCACATCGTCCGCTCCGGTGTCGCGATCTCTGCCGCCCAGGCGCCCGAGGCGGCGGCGGTCATCGCCGCGCGTGCTGCCGCCGTCGGCGTGCCGCTACTGAGGGAAGGCCACGAGCTGCGGGTCGCGGTGCGCGAGCGGACGCTGGCCGGCCAGCGCCTCGACTGTGCGGGACCGACCTTCAAGCTCGACGACCTGCGCATCCGGCTGCTTGGCACCTATCAGCCGGGCAACACGCTGCTGGCCGTGGCGGCCGCCCGCGCGCTCGACGTCGACGAGCGCGCGATCCGCGAGGGCCTGGCGCGCGCGCGCTGGCCGGGACGGTTCGACGTCCGGCCGCGCCCCGGCGGCTGGCTCGTGCTGGACGGCGCGCACAACCCCGCCGGTGCCCGCGCGCTGGCCGACTCGCTGCGGACCTACTTCGGCGACGCGCCGACGACGTTCGTGCTCGGCGTGCTGCGCGACAAGGACGCGGCCGGGATCATGACGCCGCTCCTCGGCCGGGCGGCCCGCCTCGTGCTGACGAAGTCGGCGAATCCGCGCGCCGCGGCGCCCGAGGACCTGCGCGCGGTCGCCCCGGCCGCGCTGCCCGTCGTCGTTACGCCGTCCGTCTCCGAGGCACTAGCCCTCGCCGAGGGTCCACCGGCCACCCCCATCCTTTGTGTCACGGGCTCGCTCGCGCTCGTCGGCGACGCGCTCCGGGCCGGGTCCGGGGGTGATAAACCTTGCCCGGTCGAAAACGCGGCTGATAGCATGGGGCCTCTTTTGTGACGAGGGTTTTCGAGCCATTTGAGAACACCACGCGGCCTCGCGCTGAGCCTGGCGGCCATCCTCCTCGGACCGGCGGCGCTGCCTGCCGTGTCCGCCGCCCAGACGCCGACCGTCCCGCAGGTTCGGTCACGGTCGGCACCAGCGGGGGTGACGTGACGATCCTGTCCGATCGCCTCGAAGAGGTCGGGCCCGATCGGCTGCTGGTCGCCACCGGCAACGTCGAGATCACCCGCGGCAAGTCCCGTCTCATCGCCGATCGCGTGGAGATCAACCGCGAGACCGGCGACGCGGTGGCCCAGGGCCGCGTGGTCTTCTACGACGGCGAGGATCAGCTGACCGGCCGCCGCATCGAGTACAACCTCAAGACGGGCACCGGCGTCGTCTACGACTCCGAGGCGCGCGTGGCGCCGTACTACCGGATCGCCGGCGAGCGCATGGACCGCCTCGGCGAGAGCGTCTATCGCGTGCATCGCGGCGTGTTCACGACCTGCCAGGACGATCCGCCGACGTGGTCGTTCCGCTTCGGCGAGGCCAACGCCGACCTCGAAAGCCTGGTGTACGGCACCAACGCCTCGTTCTGGGTGAAGGAGGTGCCGCTGATCCCGTTCGTGCCGTTCTTCGCGGCCGCCATCCGGCGCGAGCGGCAGACCGGGTTCCTGTTCCCGCAGTTCGGCGACTCCGGGCGCAAGGGCTTCATGGCCGAGGTGCCGCTCTACTGGGCGATCACCGACAGCGCCGACGCCACCATCGCCCCCATCGCGTACTCCAAGCTCGGCGAGGGCGGCAGCGTCGAGCACCGCTACCTGCTTTCGGTCGATCAGCGCGGCAGCGAGAGCGGCTTCCTGATGCAGGAAACCCACCTGAACGGCGCCACCCGCGGCCAGGGCAGCCTTCGCCACGAGTGGTTCATCGAGCGCGGGCTCTCCCTGAAGGTCGACGTCAACGGGGTCACCGACGACAACGTGCTGCGACAGTACGGCGACCGGCTCCAGCAGATCAGCGCCCAGCGCGTGGAGTCGAACGTCTTCGTCACGAAGTCGTGGCAGGCCTGGAACTTCGTCGGCGCCGTGTTCAGCTACCAGGACCTCACCACGCCCGTCGCCATCGAGCTGCGCCGCCTGCCCGACCTCAATCTTCAGGGCATGCGCCAGCCGATCCCCGGGCTGCCGGGTTTCCTCTACGAGCAGGACACCAGCTACGTGAACTTCGTCCGCGCCGTCGGCTCGGCCGGGCAGCGGCTCGATTTCCACCCGCGCGTCTCGCGGCCGGTCCCCGTGGACGATCTCTTCACGGTGACGCCGTTCGTGGGCGGCCGGCTGACCGGCTACGACACCAAGGTGGTGGGCGCCCGCACGGTGGCCGGCGTCAACGGCACCGTGGAGGTGACCGAGAAGGACTGGCGCCTGCGCGAGCTGGCCGAGGCCGGCGCCGACATCGAGACGGACTTTTCGCGCATCTACCCGACCGGCGGCACCTGGAACATCGACGGACTGCTGCACAGCATCGAGCCCCGCGTGGGCTACCTGTGGATCACCGGGCAGAACAAGACCGGGCTGCCGATCTGGACCGAGGGCATCGACCGCATCCTGGCCACCAACGCGGTCACGTACTCGCTCACGAACCGCATCCGCGCCCGCACGGTGACGCTGGCCGACACCGAGCCGGTGCGCTGGGAGCTGCTGCGCTTCGTCGTGGGCAACAGCTACGACCTGCGCAACGAGACGATCGGCGACCTGACCGGCAGCCTCATCGTCCAGCCCACCCAGCGCGTCCGCTTCCGCGGCGACATCGACCACAGCCTCCACGGCCAGGGCGTGCAGGTCGCCACCTCCGACGTCTCGGTGCGGCTCGACCCCCTCGTCCCGGTGACGGTCTCGGTGGGCACCCGCTACAGCGACGTGGCGAGGATCAACTTCCTCAGCACGGGATTCTCCGCCGAGCTCTCCCGGTACCTCGTGCTGCGCAACACGAACAACATCGACGCCCGCACCGGCACGTTCGTGGAGAGCCGGGTCTCCACCGACATCCGCTTCCAGTGCTGGGCGCTGACGGTGGAGTTCATCCATCGCGAGGGCCGCGCCGACGAGGTCAACTTCGGCCTGAACCTGCTCGGCGTGGGCGGGCCCTTCCGGACCTCGGTGGGGCTGGGCGCCCTGGAAGGCAGCGGAGAGCGGTGATTCCCTTCCTCGATCTGACCCGTCAGCACCACGAGCTGCGCGCGGAGCTGCTGAGCGCCGTGGCGCGCGTGCTGGACAGCAGTCGCTTCGTGCTCGGCGCCGAGGGCCAGGCGCTGGAGGCGGAGCTGGCGCGCCTGGCCGGCGTTCGCCACGGGGTCGGCGTCGGCTCCGGCACCGACGCGCTGCGACTGGCCCTGGCCGCGCTCGGCGTGGGCCCCGGCGACGAGGTGGTGACGCCCGCGTTCTCGTTCGTCGCCTCCGCGTCCACCATCATGATGGCCGGCGCCCGCCCCGTCTTCGTCGACGTCGAGCCGGCGACCCTCGCGCTCGATCCCGAGGCGCTCGAGCGCGCGCTCACGCCGCGGACCCGGGCGATCGTCGCCGTGCACCTCTACGGGCACCCGGCGCCGATCGATCGCATCGTGGCGCTCGCCCGCGCCCACGGCGTCGCGGTGATCGAGGACGCCGCCCAGGCGATCGGCGCCGCGTGGGACGGCCACCCGGTCGGCGGCTGGGGCGACGTCGCCTGCCTGTCGTTCTATCCGACCAAGAACCTCGGCGCCTGCGGCGACGCCGGCATGCTGTTGACCGACCGCGACGACCTGGCCGACGCCGTGCGGCGCCTGCGCCATCACGGCGACGCGGGACGCTACCACCACGTGGAGCTCGGCTACTGCAGCCGCCTCGACGAGGTGCAGGCCGCGATGCTGCGGGTGAAGCTGCGCCGGCTGGAGGAGTGGACCGAGGCGCGCCGCGGGCTGGCCGCCCGCTATCACAAGGCGCTGGCCGGGCTGCCGCTCGGGCTGCCGGTCGAGAACCCGCGGGCGCGCCACATCTATCATCTATTCACCGTGCGTCACCCGCGCCGCGACGCGCTGGCCGCGCGGCTCGCCGAGCTCGGCGTCGGCACCATGGTGCACTATCCGCGCGCCGTGCCCGAGCAGCCGCTGTTCGGGGAGAATGCCGAGCGCGGCTGGCCGCAGGCCTGGCGGGCCGCGCGCGAGGTGCTGTCGCTGCCGTGCTTCCCCGAGCTGACCGACGCCGAGGCGGAGGGCGTCGTCGCCGCCGTCCGCGCGGCCCTGGAGCGCCTCACGCCGTGAACCAGACGGCGCAGGCGCTGCGCGCGCGGCTGGCGGGGACGCCGACGATCGGCATCATCGGTCTGGGCTACGTCGGCTTGCCGCTGGCCGTTGCGTTCGCCGAGTCCGGCGCCAGCGTGATCGGCGTGGACGTCGACCCCGAGCGGGTGGCGGCGATCCGGGCCGGGCGCAGCTTCGTCGAGGACGTGTCGACGGCCTCGCTGGCCCGGCTGGTGGCCGCCGGCCGCCTCGGCGCCGCCGACAAGGTCGCCGCGCTCGAGGACGCCGACGCGATCGTCATCTGCGTGCCGACCCCGCTCGGAAAGTCCAAGGAGCCCGACATCTCGTTCATCGTCAGCGCGGCCGACGCGGTCGCCGCCATCATCCGGCCCGGCCAGCTCGTGGTGCTGGAGTCGACGACCTATCCGGGGACGACGCAGGAGGTGCTGCGGCCGCGCTTCGAGGCGCGCGGGATCGCGGCCGGCGAGGATTTCTTCCTGGCGTTCTCGCCGGAGCGCATCGATCCCGGCAACGCGCGTTACACGCTGCGCGACATCCCCAAGGTCGTCGGCGGCCTCACCCCCGCTTGCGGAGAGCTGGTGGCCGCGCTGTACAGCCGCATCACCCGGGTCGTGCCGGTGTCGAGCCCCGAGACGGCCGAGATGGTCAAGCTCTTCGAGAACACGTTCCGCTCGGTCAACATCGCGCTCGTCAACGAGTTCGCGATCATGTGCCGCAAGCTGGGGCTGTCGGTGTGGGAGGTCATCGACGCCGCCGCCACCAAGCCGTTCGGCTTCATGCCGTTCTATCCCGGCCCCGGCCTCGGCGGCCACTGCCTGCCCTCCGATCCGTACTATCTGTCCTGGAAGGTCCGGCTCGAGGGGTACGAGCCGCGGTTCATCACCTTCGCCGACGAGATCAACCGGCGGATGCCCGACTACGTCGTCCAGCTCGTGGCCGACGCGCTCAACGAGCGCGAGCGCCCGGTGCGGGGCAGCCGCATTCTCGTGCTGGGCGTCGCCTACAAGCCCAACGTGGCCGACACGCGGGATTCCCCGGCGCTCGAGATCATCGACACGCTGCTGGCCAAGGGCGCCCGGATGGCGTTTCACGATCCGCACGTCTCCCGGCTGAGCGTCGGCGGCGCATGGCTGGACTCGCTCGACTGGGGCGCCGTCGACCTCCGCGCGTGGGACGTCGTGCTGATCCTGACTGCCCACGCGGCCTACGACTGGCCGGCGATCGTCGCCGCCGCTCCTCTCGTGATCGACACGCGCAACGCGACCGGAGGATTGACGCCCACGCCCTCCAACGTCATCCGCCTTTAGCGTGGGGGGCCCCGAGATGGCCCCCCACGCCCCCCCGGGCGGCTCGAAGCGCCCCCGCGGAGCCGTGGCGCTCCTCGATCTGGTGACTGCGGTCCTGGTCTCGCTGCGGCCGCAGCAGTGGGTCAAGAACCTGTTCGTCTTCGCGGGCCTCATCTTTGCCCAGCGGCTCTTCACGCCGGCGGTGTGGACGGCCCTGGCCGCCTTCGCGATCTTCTGCGCGCTCTCGGGCGCGGTCTACCTGCTCAACGACGTCGCCGACCGCGCCAAGGACCGCCTGCATCCGGAGAAGCGCCTTCGCCCGATCGCGGCCGGCCGGCTGGCGCCGCGCCACGCGATCGCCGTCGCCGTCGTCCTGACCGTCGTCGACCTGGCGCTGGCGGCGCGCCTGTCGCCGCGCTTCGCGCTCACCGCGCTGGGCTACGTGCTCCTGCTCGGCGCCTACTCGGCGTGGCTCAAGCACGTCGTGATCGTCGACGTGCTGGTGGTGGCGATCGGGTTCGTGCTGCGGGCGGCGGCCGGCGCGCTGGCCATCGACGTGGCCATCTCCGGCTGGCTGCTGATCTGCACGGTCCTGCTCGCGCTGTTCCTGGCGCTCGGCAAGCGACGCCACGAGGTCCTGACGCTCGAGGCGGACGCCGCCCGCCACCGGCCGATCCTCGCCGAGTACAGCGCCGGCCTGCTGGACCAGATGATCGCCGTCGTCACCGCCTCCACCGTCACCGCCTACGCGCTCTACACGATGTCGCCGGAGACGGTGGCGAAGTTCCACACGCCGCTGCTGCCGGCCACGCTGCCGTTCGTGCTCTACGGGATCTTCCGCTACCTCTATCTGCTCTATCGCCGCCGGCTCGGCGGCAACCCGGCGGAGATCGTCGTGCGCGACCGCGCCCTGCTCGTCAACGGCGTTCTCTGGCTCGCCACCGTGCTCCTGATCATCTACGGGACACCCGCCGAGTAGCCCGGCGCTGTCAAGGGGGGTGGGGGCCGAGTCGGGCCCACGGTACAATACCCGGACGGTGAAGAGTCAGGTGGCGATCCTCCGCACGCGTCCCGACACCGTCGTCGAGGACTACGGGCGGCTCATGCGGCTGCTCAAGTACGACCAGCTCCTGCCGCGCGATCAGGACCTGATCCTCAAGCTGAACCTGTCGTGGACGAAGTACTTCCCGGCCTGCTCGAGCCAGCCGTGGCAGGTCGACGGTGTGCTGACGACGCTCGTCGAGGACGGGTACGACCGCCGGCGCATGTTCCCCGTCGAGAACAAGACCGTCGTCACCGATCCGGTCGAGGGCTGCCGGAACAACAAGTGGGAGCCCGTCCTGCGCCGCCACGGGGTGCCGTTCATCCCGCTGCCCGATGTCGAGTGGATCGTCCACCGGTTCACGTCGCCGCTGCTGAAGCTCGACCGGATCTTTCCCGAAGGCATCGAGATCCCCAGGATGTACGTCGGCAAGAACGTGCTGCACCTGCCGACCCAGAAGGTGCACGGTCACTCGGTGACCACCGGGGCCATCAAGAACTCGTTCGGCGGGTTGCTGAAGGAAGTCCGGCACTACGCCCACGAGTTCATTCACGAGGTCATGGTCGATCTCATGTACATGCAGCGCGAGCTGCATCCGAGCGTGTTCGCCGTCATGGACGGCACGGTGATGGGCGACGGCGCCGGACCGCGGACGATGGTGCCGCGGGTCGGCAACCTCATCCTGGCCTCGGCCGATCAGGTGGCGATCGACGCGATCGCCGCGCAGATCATGGGCTTCGACCCGCTCGCCATCCCGTACTTGAAGATGTGCCACGAGCGCGGCCTCGGCGTCGCCGATCCCCGCGCCATCGAGCTCGTCGGCGACGCCGACGCCGCCCGGATCACCATGGGGTTCAGGACCCGCCGCAGCCTCGTCATCTGGGGCGACCAGCTGATCCGGCGCGGCCCGCTGCGTCCGCTCAAGCGGCTGCTCCTGCACTCGCCGCTGGTGGTGTGGGCGCCGTTCGCGTCCAACGTGTACCACGATCTCCTCTGGTATCCGACCGTGGGGCGCGCCCGCATCCGCGCGTTCGCCGCGACCCCGTGGGGTCGCCTGTTCGGGCGGTACTGACATGAGCGACGCCGTCCGCGTGCGGTTCGCCCCGAGCCCGACCGGTCATCTCCACGTCGGGGGGGCGCGCACGGCGCTGTTCAACTGGCTGTTCGCGCGGCACCACGGCGGCGCCTTCATCCTGCGCATCGAGGACACCGACCGCTCGCGCTCGACCGAGGAGAACGAGCAGGCCATCCTGGAGGCGCTGCGGTGGCTCGAGCTCGACTGGGATGAGGGCCCGCCGACGCCCGGCTACCGGCAGACCGAGCGTCTCGAGCTCTACTGCGCCCGGGCCGCCCAGCTGGTGGCGGCCGGCCGCGCCTACTACTGCGACTGTCCGCCCGAGCAGCTCGAGGCCGAGCGCAAGGCTGCCGAGGCGCGCAAGGAGACGTTCCGCTACTCCGGGCGCTGCCGCGACCGCGGCCTCACCGCCGGCGCGCTGCGCCTGCGCATCCCCGAGGACGGCAGCACGATCGTCCACGACCTCATCCATGGCCCCGTCGTGTTCGAGCATCGCCAGCTCGACGACTGGATCCTCGTGCGCAGCGACGGCACGCCGACCTACAACTTCTGCGTCGTGGTCGACGACGTCGACATGCGCATCAGCCACGTGATCCGCGGCAACGACCACCTGTCGAACACGCCCAAGCAGGTCCTCTGCTACGAGGCGCTCGATTTTCCGGTGCCGCAGTTCGCCCACGTCTCGATGATCCTCGGCCCTGACCGCAGCCGCCTGAGCAAGCGCCACGGCGCCACCTCGGTGCAGGCCTTCCGCGACGAGGGCATCCTGCCGGAGGCGATGGTGAACTACCTGGTCCGTCTCGGCTGGTCGCACGGCGATCAGGAGATCTTCACGCGTCGCGAGCTGATCGAGCGCTTCGACATCAAGGACGTGGCCGCCTCCGGCGCCGTCTTCGACCGGACCAAGCTGGAGTGGCTGTCGCACGAATACCTCAAGGCGACCGACGGCGCCCGCCTGGCGGCCATGGCGGTGCCCTTCATCGAGCGGGCCGGCCTGCCGGTGCTCCCCGACCGCGCGCGGCTGGCCGCGATGCTGGAGACGCTGCGCGAGCGCGCCCGGACCCTGGTGGAGCTGGTGGAGGCCGGGCGCTTCTACTTCGAGCGCCCGCGCGGCTACGAGCCCAAGGCGGCCGAGAAATATCTGACCGCCGACGGCGCGCGCCGACTGGAGCTGCTGGTCCGGCGCCTGGAGACGCTGGAGCCGTTCACGGCCGAGGCGATCGAAGGCGCGGTGCGCGAGCTGACCGCGCAGCTTTCCCTCAAGCTCGTCGACCTGGCGCAGCTCGCGCGCCTGGCCGTCACCGGCCGCACGGCGTCGCCGCCGATCTTCCAGGTGCTCGCGCTGCTCGGCCGCGAGGAGGCGCTGGAGCGGCTGCGCGCCGCGCGGCTGGCGGCCGCGCGATGAGGCTCTTGCTGGCCCGGCACGGCGAGTCGGTCTGGAACGCCGAGCGGCGGTTCCAGGGCAACACCGACGTCGAGCTGTCGGCGCGCGGCCGCGCCCAGGCCGAGGCGCTGGGACGCGCGCTCCGCGGCCGTCGCGTGAGCGCCGCCTACGTGAGCCCGTTCCGCCGGGCGCGGGAGACGGCCGAGCTGGCGCTGTGCGAGAGCGGGGTCCCCCTGACCGTGATCGAGGAGCTGCGCGAGCTCTCGCTCGGGCAGTGGGAAGGCTGCACTGTCGACGAGATCCGGGCGCAGGCCGGCGACCCCTACCGCGCGTGGCTGCGGGCGCCGCAGGACTGTCCGCCGCCCGGCGCCGAGCCGCTGGCGGTGGTCAGCGAGCGCGTCCGCGCGGCCGTCGACCGGATCGCCGCCGATCACGCGGGCGGCGACGACGTGCTGATCGTGAGCCACGGCGGCGTCATCAGCGTCTACGCCTGCCACCTGCTCGGCTGCTCGTTCAATCACCTCTGGCGGCTGCGGGTGGACAACGCGTCGCTGACCGTCGTCAGGCCGCCGCGTCTGGTCTCCCTCAACGACACGGCGCACCTGCCCGGCGACCTGGCGCCCGGCCAGCTCCTGCGGGCCACGATCGCCGCCCGGTCCGAGGCGGCGCCGTGAGCGTCCTCCTCGCGCTCTTCGGCGGGATGGCCCTGCTGCTCTACGGCATCCGCCTCAGCGGCGACAGCCTGCAGCGCGCCGTCGGCGGCCGCCTGCGCCAGCTCCTCACCGGCATGTCGCGCAACCGCGTCGTGGCGGTGGTGTCGGGCGCGGCGGTGACCGGCATCATCCAGTCCTCGGCGGCGACCACGCTCATGCTCATCGGCTTCGTCTCGGCCGGGCTGATGACCTTCCGGCAGACGCTCGGGATCATCCTGGGCGCCGACATCGGCACCACGCTGACCGTCCAGCTCATCGCGTTCAGGGTGACCGACTACGCCCCGCTGCTGATCGGCCTCGGCTTCGCGACCACGTTCGTCGCCCGTCGCAGCACGCCGCGCGACATCGGTCAGGCGGTGCTCGGGCTCGGTCTGATGTTCCTGGGTCTCAAGCTGATCCTGGACGGGGTGGCGCCGCTGCGGTCCAACGACCTCGCCGTCGAGCTCCTGCGGGTCGCGACCGACACGCCGATCATCGCGGTGCTGGTGGCGGCCGTCTTCAGCGCGCTGGTGACCTCGTCGGCCGCCACCATCGGCCTGGCGCTGGCGCTGGCCACGCAGGGGCTCATCACGCTGCCGGGCGCGGTCGCCATCGTGATCGGCGCCAACGTCGGCACCTGTGCGACGGCGCTCGCGGCGTCGATCGGCGCCACCGCCGAGGCCAAGCGGGTGGCCGTCGCCCACATCGCGTTCAAGCTGCTGGGCGGCGCGCTGCTGTTTCCGCTGATCGGGCCCTTCACGGCCCTCGTCGAGGCCAGCGCCGGCGATCCGGCCCGCCAGGTGGCCAACGCCCACACGTTCTTCAACCTCGGCATCAGCCTGCTGTTCCTGCTGTTCACGCCGTGGGCCGCCCGCGCCATCGAGGCGCTGGTGCCGCAGGCGCCCACCGAGGAGACGCCGTTCCGCTGCAAGTACCTGGACGAGCGCGCGCTCGAGCAGCCGTCGCTGGCGCTGGGCCAGGCTCACCGCGAGGCGCTCCGCATGGCCGACGTGGTGCAGGGGATGCTACGCGACGCCCTGGGGGCGTTCCACTCCGACAACCTCGCCCTCATCGACGACATCGAGAAGCGCGACGACCAGGTCGACTTCCTGGAGCGGGAGATCAAGCTGTTCCTGGCCCGCCTGGGCCGGGAGGCGATGGGCTCCGATCTCTCCCGCAAGGAGATCGGCATGATCTCCTTCATCGGCAACCTCGAGAACATCGGGGACATCATCGACAAGAATCTGATGGAGCTGGCCCGCAAGAAGTACTATCAAGGCCGGCGGTTCTCGGAGGCTGGCTGGCTGGAGATCCAGGACTTCCACGGGCTGGTGGCCAAGAACCTCGAGCGGGCCATCGCCGCCTTCGCCGCCAGCGACAAGACGCTGGCCCAGGAGGTGCTCGACCAGCGTCCCTTGATGCGGGCCCGCGAGCGGGAGCTGCGCGAATCGCACCTGGGGCGGCTGCGGGCCGGGCTGGCCGAGTCGCTGGAGACGTCGGAGATCCACTTGGACGTCCTCACGAACCTCAAACGCATCAGCTCCCACGTGTCGGCGCTGATGTTCCCCATCCTCGACGAGGTGTGAGTCCATGAAGAAGATCGAGGCGATCATCAAGCCGTTCAAGCTCGACGACGTCAAGGAGGCGCTCACCGAGATCGGCGTGATCGGCATGACGGTCACCGAGGTGCGCGGCTTCGGCCGACAGAAGGGCCATACCGAGCTGTACCGAGGGTCCGAGTACAAGGTGGACTTCCTGCCGAAGGTC
>VBPC01000302.1:0-3316 GCA_005887895.1 Candidatus Rokuibacteriota bacterium | reverse complement strand
GCCGATAGACGAGAGCATCCGTATTCGAACGGGGGAGACCGGGGAATCCGCGGTTTAGGTCACGAGACGTCGGCCGTATTTTTGAACGTCGGGGGGGAGCACGCGGCTCCCCCCCGACGCCCCCCCAGCGCGGAACCGTAACGTGCCTGCATCCGATCTGTTACTCGCTAGTCCAAAGACTCGTGTGCGCGCGTTCAAGGCGCTTGGATTTTCGAATCCGAGGGTGGCGAGTGCGAACCTCGAGGCTTTGACGCCGACGCCG
The DNA here is from genome assembly GCA_005887895.1 of Candidatus Rokuibacteriota bacterium. GTDB lineage: Bacteria > Methylomirabilota > Methylomirabilia > Rokubacteriales > CSP1-6 > AR5. Next base: position 3,054 of record VBPC01000302.1, on the reverse strand, counting down.
CGGGATGCGGAGTTGCTGGCGCCCGTCGTGCCGCGGTTGCTGGCCGAGCTATCGGCGGCGGCGGATCCGGACATGGCGCTCAACAACCTGGAGCGCTATGCGGCGATCGTCGACCGGGCGGTGTTGTTTCGGACGCTGGCCGCGCACCCGGGGGCGATTCCGCTGCTCGCGCGGCTCGGTGGCGCCAGTCAGTTCCTGGCCGACGCGCTGCGCCGGCGGCCGGTCAGCCTCGCCTGGCTGCTCGAGCCGCGCACGATGCGCGTCTGGCTGCCCGACGACCTCGCCGCCGACCTCACGCTGTCGCTGCGGGCCTTCACGACCCGGGAGGCGCGCGTCAACGCGCTGCGCCGGTTCAAGTACCGCCACGTCCTCCGCATCGGCGCCCGCGACCTGCTGGGCGACGCCGACCTCAGCGTCACGACGGAGGAGCTGGCGCGGCTGGCCGACGTCTGCCTCGGCGAGGCCTGGCGCATGGCCGCCGCCGACCTCCGCGCCCGCGTCGGCGCGCCGCGGGACGTCCACGGCGACGAGACGGGCCTGGCGGTGATCGGCATGGGCAAGCTGGGCGGCGAGGAGCTGAATTACTCGTCCGACATCGACCTGATGTTCGTCTACGGCGCCGACGGCGACACCGCCGGCGGGCCCGAGGGGCGGCTGGCCAACGGCGAGTACTTCGCGCGCGTCTGCCGCGACATCGTCTCGATCATCGAGGCGGTCACCGAGGAGGGCTACGTCTTCCGCGTGGACCTGCGCCTGCGCCCGGAGGGCCGCATGGGCGCGGTGGCGCTGTCGCTCGACGCCTTCCGCACGTATCACCACGAGCGCGCCGAGCTGTGGGAGCGCCAGGCGTTGCTCAAGGCCCGGGTGGCCGCCGGCGATCCGCGCGTCGGCGCGCGCTTCATGGACTGGGCGCGCGCCGTCGTCTACCGGTCCGGCGTGGACGAGCGCATCCTGCCCTCGATCCGCGCGATGAAGCGCGAGATCGACCGCGCGCTGGGCCGGCGCGGCGGGTCGCCGGGCGCCAACGTCAAGCTCGGCCGCGGCGGCATCCGTGAGATCGAGTTCATCGTGCAGGCGCTGCAGCTCCTCTACGGTGGCGACGACTCCTGGCTGCGCGAGCGCAACTCGCTCAAGGCGCTGTTCCGCCTGACCGAGCGCGGCTACCTCGCGCCCGACCTCGGCCGCGCGCTCTCGCACGCCCTGGTGCACCTGCGGACCGTGGAGCATCGGCTGCAGCTCCTGCACGAGTTCCAGACCCACACGTTGCCCGACGACGCCGCCGAGCTCGGACGCCTGGCCCGCCGGCTCGGGATCGAGGGCGCTCCGGCGGCGGCGGCCGGCGTCTTCCGGGCCCGGCATCGCGCGGTGACCACCGCCGTCCACCGCGCGTTCACCGACTTCTTCAGCGAACGTGCGGCGCCGCCCCGCCGGCGGCTCCGGCTGCCGAGCCTGCTGGCGCTGCGGGCGACCGGCTTCGCCGATCCGGAGCGCGCGCGCCAGAACCTCAAGCTGATCCTCGAGGGCCGTCCGCTGGTGCCGTACGCGGGCGCCCTGCGCGAGGCGATCGAGCGACTGTACCCGGCGCTGCTCGACACGCTGTGGAAGAGCCCCGACCCGGACGAGGCGCTCAACCAGTTCGAGCGCTTCCTGGCCGCGGCGGGGCCGCGGGCTGGCTACATCGAGCTCCTCGCCGACAGTCCTCGGCTGCTCGACGGGCTGGTGCGGCTCTGCGCCGGCGGCGATCTGCTGACGCAGCTGCTCATCACCCAACCCGAGCTGCTGGGGTCCCTCGCCGATCCGGCCGCGCTGGAGCGACGCCGCACCCGGGGCGAGCTGCGGGCGGCGTTCGCCGAAGTCTTCGCGCCCGGCGCCACCGCGTCGGACCGCCGCGACCGGCTGCGCCGTATCAAGCAGGCGCAGGAGCTCACGATCGTGTGGCGCTACCTGCTGGGCGCCACGTCGATCGAGGGCTATTCGCTGGAGATGACGCGCCTCGCCGAGGCGACGCTGGAAGCCGGCTGGCTGATGGCGCTCGGCGCCCAGGTCGAGCGCCACGGCCTGCCGCGCGCGGCAGACGGCGGCTTCGTGCCGGCCGTCATCGTCGGCGTCGGCAAGCTCGGCGGCCGCGAGCTGACGACCGGCTCCGACCTCGACGTGTTCGTCGTCTTCGACTCGCCGGGCCCCGGCGACGGGACGACCGAGGGCCCCACGCCGGTCGACGTCCACACGTTCTACAGCGGCGCCGTCGAGCGGCTGGCCGGCGCGCTGGGCGACATCACCCAGGCGGGCGTCGCCTTCGCCGTCGACCTGCGCCTGCGCCCCGGCAGCAAGGGCAGCGGCTTCGCGGCGTCGGTCGACGCGCTGGAACGGTACTATGAGGAGCACGGCGATCTCTGGGAGCGGCAGACGCTGACGCGAGCCCGCCTCGTGCTGGGCGATCGCGCGCTCGGCCGCCGGGTGCGCGCCACGCTGCGGCGCCTGGTCTACGGCGCCCCGCTGCCGCGGAGCGCCCTCAAGGAGATCGGGAAGGTGCGCACGCGCATGGAAGTGGAGCTGGGCAAGGAGACGCCGGGGCGGTGGCACGTGAAGCTCGGCCGGGGCGGCCTGGTGGACGTGGAGTTCCTGGCCCAGGCGCTCCAGCTGGTCCACGGGGCCGGGCATCCGGACGTGCGACGCGTGTCGACGACCGCCGCGCTGGCCGGCCTGGCCCGCGCCGGCGCGCTCGACGTCGCCGTCGCCAGCCGACTGGCCGAACACTATCGCTTCCTGCGCCGTGTCTCGACCGCGCTCCGCCTGCTCGGCGCGCGACCGACCGACACGCTCGAGCTGGCCGGGCCGATGCCGGCCCGCGTGGCCAGCGCGCTCGGGCTCGGCTCACGCGAGGCCTTCCTCACCGCCTACCGACAGCGCACCGACGCCGTGCGCGAGATCTACGACACAATGGTCGCGGGAGACAACGGACGGATCCGGCAACCTTCTAAGCCAGGCCACCCACGCCCCGAGCCGGACTCGCGGCACCCGCTGCAATGAGCACCCTCTACGTCGTCGACGGCC
>VBPC01000155.1 GCA_005887895.1 Candidatus Rokuibacteriota bacterium | reverse complement strand
TGCCGCACGTCAACGGCTGCGAGGTGACCGGGACGATCGAGTCGCTCGACCGGGGCCCGAGCGCCCTCGTGCCGGGGCAGCGCGTGATCGTCTTCCCCGGCTTCTCGTGCGGGATCTGCGAGTTCTGCCAGCGTGGCGAGCGGACGGTGTGCCTGCGCTACGGCTATCTCGGCGCCCACAAGGACGGCGGCTACGCCGAACTGGTGCGGGTGCCCGCCGCCAACTGCCTGCCGCTGCCCGAGGCGATCTCGTTCGAGGCCGGCGCCGCGCTGCCGCTGGCGTTCCTCACCTCGTGGCACGCGCTCCTGGTCAAGGCCGAGCTGAAGCCCGGCCAGACCGTGCTCGTGCACGCCGCCGGCAGCGGCGTGGGCAGCGCGGCCATCCAGATCGCCCGGCTCACCGGCGCCCGGGTCATCGCCACCGTCGGCAGCGACGACAAGATCGAGTTCGCGAAATCGCTCGGCGCCGAGCGCGTCGTCAACTACCGCACGCAGGACTTCGTCGAGGAGACGAAACAGTGGACGAACAAGCGCGGCGTCGACGTCGTCGTGGAGCACATCGGCGGCGCCACGCTCGAGCGGTCGACCTACGCGCTGACCCGCCTCGGCACGCTCGTCTCCATCGGCTCCCACGACACCCACTGGGGCCGCCTCGATCTGCGTCACGTCTATTCCAAGAACCTGCGGATCCTCGGCACCAACCTGGGCTCGATCCTCGAGCTGCGCACGCTGCTCGACTACGTCGCCGCCGGCCGGCTCCGGCCGGTGATCGACCGCGCGTTTCCGCTGAAGGACGGACGGGCGGCCGTGCAGCACGTGCTCGACCGCCGGAACAAGGGGAAGGTGCTGGTGATCCCATGAGCGAGTTCCTGCGCGTCGAGCGGCACGGCCCGGTGGCGACGCTGTGGATCGATCGCCAGCCGAAGATGAACACGATGACCGTCGCCATGAGGAATGAGTTTCCCGAAATCTTCAGGGACCTCGATCGTGACGACGGCGTGCGCGTGGTCGTGATCCGAGGAGCCGGCGGCAAGGCCTTCAGCGCCGGCGGCGATGTTGGAGAGTTCCTCACGCTGGCGCCGGCCGACCTCGAGCAGTGGGGGGACACGCTGACGGCGGCCGAGCGCTGCCGCAAGCCCGTCGTCGCCGCCATCGACGGGTACACGATGGGCGCCGGGCTCGAGCTGGCCGTCGCCTGCGACTTCCGGATCGCCACGCTGCGCTCGGAGTTCGCGTTTCCCGAGGTGCGGCTCGGCATGATTCCCGGCAGCGGCGGCACCCAGCGCGCGCTGCGGCTGATCGGGATGACGCGCGCCAAGCTGTTCATGATGACCGGCCAGCGCATCCCGGCCGAGCGGGCGGAGGCGTGGGGGCTGATCACGCAGGCCGTCGGCAACGACGGCCTCGATGCCGCCGTCGCCGCGCTCACTGCCGAGCTGGCGGAGAAGGCTCCGCTGGCGCTGCGCACGCTCAAGATGGTGCTCAACCGCGGCGCCGACGCGCCGCTCGACACCGCGCTGGAGCTCGAGCGCAAGTCCTACGCGTGGCTGCGGGCCACCCACGACTACGAAGAGGGCGTGCGCTCGTTCCTCGACAAGCGCCCGCCGAAGTACCAGGGGCGCTGAGCGTGGCCGCCTCGCTCGGACTGATCCTGGCCAATCGCGCGGTCGTGCTGGGCGCCGTGAAGGCGCGTGACCTGCTCGACATCGCCGCCGACGCCGAGCGCTCGGGCGTGTTCGACGCGGTGTGGGTGGGCGACAGCCTGCTGGCCAAGCCGCGGCTGGAGTCGGTGACGCTGCTGTCCGCGCTGGCCGGCGTCACCGAGCGCGTGCGGCTCGCCGTCGGCTGCCTGGCGACGTTCGTGCATCGCCATCCCGTGCTCTTCGCCCAGCAGTGGGCGAGCCTCGACGTGCTCTCGGGCGGCCGGGCGTGGCTGGCGGTCTGCCTCGGCGGACCCGACAGCGCCAACGCCGCCCAGGCGGCCGAGCACGCGGTCATGGGGATCGCCTCCGGCGAGCGGGTCGAGCGCCTGGAGGAAGGCATCACGATCCTCCGGACGCTGTTCGCGCAGAAGGGCGCGAGCCACCACGGGCGCTTCTACCGGTTCGAGGGGGTCACGCTCGAGCCGCGCCCCGTCCAGACCCCGTGCCCGATCTGGATCGCCTCGAATCCCACGGGCCTGACGTGGAAGGGCGGCGCCAGCGCGTCCGACGCGGCCGTGGAGCGCGGCTTTCGCCGCGTGGCCCGCTACGCGGACGGCTGGATGACCAACAAGCTGTCGCCGGCCGAGTTCGCCGAGCAGTTCGGCCGCATCCGGGCGATGGCGCGCGCGGAGGGCCGCGACCCCGCCGCGCTCGGCAGCGCGCTCTACCACAACATCAACATCAACGAGGACCGCGCCGCCGCGCTGGCCGAGGCGAAGGCGTTCCTCGACACCTACTACACGGCGAAGTTCATGCCCGGGTTCGTCGAGCAGTGGACCGTGGCTGGCGGCCCCAAGGAGTGCGCGCAGCAGTTACGCGCCTACTTCGCCGCCGGGCTCGGCCACATGGCGCTGCGCCTGGCGTCGTGGAGCCAGCGCGGTCAGCTCGAGCGCTTCCTGGGTGAAGTGGCGCCGGCGCTGGGAGACGGCTGATGCTGCGGGCCATCGATCACCTGGTCGTCGCCGTCACCGACCTGGACGGCGCCGTCAAGACCTACGGCGATCTCGGCTTCACGGTGGTGCCCGGCGGGCGCCACACCGGCGGCGCGACGGAGCACGCGCTCATCGGCTTCCGCGACACGTCGTACCTGGAGCTGGTGGGCTTCACCGAGCCGCGTCCGGCGCATCGCTGGTGGGCGGCGCTCGCCCGCGGCGGCGGGCTGGTCGACTTCGGCCTGCAGACCGACGATGTGGCCGGCGACGCCAAGGCCCTGCGCCAGGCCGGTGTGCACCTGGGCGAGCTCGAGCGCCTCGGCCGCCGCCGGCCCGACGGCGTCGAGGTGCGCTGGGTGTTCGCGCTCCCGCAGGGCGCGCATCTGGGCATCGCGCCGTTCGTGATCGCCGACGAGACGCCGCGCGACGAGCGCGTGCCCCGCCAGCGCGCGCATCCCAACGGGGTCGCCGGCATCGGCACGGTCACCGTCGCCGTCGACGACCTGGCCGCCGTCCGCCACTGGTACGCCGCCGCGCTCGGCGCGCCGGGGGAAACGGTGGCGCGCCCCGAGCTCGGCGCGACCGGCGCCCGGTTCACGCTCGGCCCGCACACGTTCGAGTTCCTGGCGCCGACCGGCGCCGGGGCCATCCGCGACTGGCTCGGCGTTCGCGGCCCGTCGCCGTACGCGGCGACGCTGGTGGGTGCCGTCCAGCGCGGCCCGCTCGATCTGGCCCGAACGTTCGGCGCCCGGCTGGCGCTCGCGTGATCGCCGGCCCCGGACGACTCGTGACGCTGAGGGCGGGGCTCGGGATGCTGCTCGTGCTGACCCTCGGCGCGGCGGGCGTCGCCGCCCAGACGCCCGGCCAGCCGGTCACCCTCGCCTTCGCGACGCTCGACAGCGGCAGCGCCTGGTACATCTACGGCGCGACGATGGCCGAGCTGCTGCGACGCGCGTTGCCGCCGGGCTCCAACATCGACGTCAAGCCGCGCGCCGGCGGCGTCGGCAACCCGCTGCTGGTGGCGAAGAACGAGACGCCGCTGGGCCTGGGCTTCACGGTGACGAACCGCTGGGCGTACGAGGGCAAGGAGGCGTACAGCGCCCGCCAGGACAACCTGCGGGCGCTCGTCGGCGGCCTGGACACCTATTACCTCGTGGCCGTCGCCACGCGCAAGCTCGGCATCGCCTCGGTGCGCGAGATCCGCGACAAGAAGCTCCCGGTGAAGGTCTACACGCAGCCGGTCGGCGCGCTCGGGGAGTTCGCGGGCCGCCAGCTCCTGCGCGCCGCCGGCATGAGCTACAACGACATCAAGGCCTGGGGTGGGAGCACCGCCCACGTCGGCTACAACATCATCGTCGACGCGTTCAGGGACGGCCGGGCCGACATCCTCTTCGCGGTCGTCACGCCCAAGCATCCGTCGGTCAGCGAGATCGTCGCCTCGGTGGACGTGACGTTCCTCGGCCTCGATCCCGAGTCGGCCCGGGCCATGGTGCCGCTCGGCTATACCCCGGCGACGATGCCGCCGGAAACGTTCAAGGGCCAGGCCGCGCCGGTGAGCACCGTCGGGTTTCCCACGGTGCTCATCACCAACAAGGAACTGCCCGAGCCCATCGCCTACACGGTGACGAAGACCATCCTGGAGGCCAAGGACGCGCTCGTGCGCGGCCATGCCGGGCTCGCCGGGTTCGATCCGACGACGGCCTGGCAGCCCGAGAAGGTCGGCATCCCCCTGCACCCGGGCGCCGAGCGGGCGTACCGCGAGAAAGGGTGGATGAAATAGCCGCCGAGGTCGTCCTCGACGACGGCCACATCCTCACGCTCGATCCCCGGCGCCCGGTCGCTCGCGCGCTCGCCATCGCCGGCGGGCGTGTCGTCGCGATGGGCGGCCCGGCCGACGTGCGCCGCTGGCGCGATCGTCGTACGCGCGTCGTGAGCCTCGGCGGCGCCACCGTCGTGCCGGGACTGGTGGACGCCCACGCCCATCTCGATCGCGAAGGCCTGAAGTCGATCTATCCCTCGCCGGCCCGCTGCCGCTCGATCGTCGATCTCCAGGCGCTCCTGCGCCGCCTCGCCGCCGACCGCAAGCCGGGCGAGTGGATCGTGACGATGCCGCTCGGCACGCCGCCCTTCTACCAGGATGTCCCGAGCGCTCTGGCCGAGGGACGCTGGCCGACCCGCGCCGATCTCGACGCGGCCGCGCCGGGGCATCCCGTCTACGTCCGCGGCATCTGGGGATACTGGAACCGGCCGCCCGTGCATTCGATCGCCGTCGAGCACAACGCGATCCAGGTGCTGGAGTTCACGCTCATGCGCGTCGTGCCGCGGTTCACGCACGCCGATCGGCTGCGGGCGCTGCGCGAGTCGCAGCGGCGCTACGCGATGCGCGGCGTGACGGCGGTGTACGAGGGGCACGGCATCGCGCCCGAGGTGCTGCGCGTCTACCGCGAGACGCACGCGGCCGGCGCGCTGGCGCTGCGCTGCACGCTGGCGCTCAGCCCGACGTGGGCCGCCGGCGAGGCGGCGCGCGCCATGGCCGACCTCGCGTCGTGGGCGGGTGGGCGCGGCCTCGGCGACGCTCGCCTGCGCGTGGGCGGCATCTGCCTGCACTACGGCGGCGACGCCGAGGTCGCGCGCATCCTGCACGCGAGCCAGCCGTACACGGGCTGGGCGGGATTCGTGGAGAGCGCCAACGACCCGGCCGCCTATCGGGAGCAGGCCGAGCTGGCCGCGCGCCACGGCCTGCGCGTGAACACGCTCGTCACGCGCTGCCTGCCCGAGGTGCTCGACGTCTGGGAAGACGTCGCCCGGCGCCACCCGATCGCCCGCCTGCGCTGGGTCCTGGTCCACCTCAGCGCGGCGAGCGCGGAGGCGCTCGCGCGGATCCGTCGGCTCGGTGCGGTCGCGACGACGAACCCGATCTCCTACCTGTACCGCTCGGCGGGCGAGGAGGTCGCCCGGCTCGGCGGCGCCGCCGACCAGCTCCTGCCGCATCGCAGCCTGGCCCGCCAGCGCATCCGGTTCGGCCTCGCCACCGACAACAAGCCGGCCGACCCCTGGGCCGCCTTCGCCGCCGTGGTCGCCCGTCGCGACATGCGCACCGGGGAGGTGGTGGGCGCGCGCGAGCGGCTGACGCGGGTGCAGGCGCTGGGCGCGCTCACCGCCGGCGGCGCGTTCGTGACGTTCGCCGAGCGCGAGCGCGGGCGGCTGGCGCCGGGCTTCGCCGCCGACCTCGCCGTGCTCGAGCACGATCCGCTCACGGCGCCGCTGGACGCGCTGGTCGGTCAGACGGCACGCCTGACGATGGTCGGCGGCGAGATCGTCCATGGCCGCGCGGACTGAGACGCGTGCCTGACCTTCGCTCGCCGCGCGCGTGGCTGGCGATCGGCTGGTCCGTGTTCCAGCTCTACACGGCGGTGGCCGGGCTCTTCGACCTGCTCGTCCAGCTGCCCGTGCACGTGGCCTTCGCCGTCGCGCTGGCGTTCCTGGCCGACCCCACGCCCGACTCGCCGGCGTCGGCCGCCGCGCTCGCGGCGCGCCGGCGCCGGCGATGGCTCGACGCCACGCTGGCGGGGCTGGCGCTGGCCTGCGCCGCGCATTACGTGATCAACATCGAGCGGCTGACCACCCGCATGGCCGGCGTCGAGGATCCGCCGCGCATCGACGTGGTCGTGGGCGTGGCGTTCACGCTGCTGCTGCTGGAGGCCGCCCGCCGCCACATCGGCCCCGCGCTGGTGATCCTGGCGCTCGCGTTCATCGCCTACAGCTTCGCCGGGCCGTGGCTGCCGGGCTTCGTCTCCCACGGCGGCGAGTCCTTCCTGCAGCTCGTCGACCAGCAGATGTTCACCACCCAGGGCGTCTTCGGCGTGCCGACGCTGGTGTCGGCGACGTTCATCTACCTGTTTGTCGTCTTCGGCGGCGTCATGGCCTACGGCGGTCTGCTGCGCTTCTTCACCGACGGCGCGCTGGCGGTGGCGGGCGCCTCCCGCGGCGGCGCCGGCAAGGTGGCGGTCATCTCGAGCGGGCTCTTCGGCACCGTCAACGGCAGCGCGATCGCCAACGCCGTCACCACCGGGGCGTTCACGATCCCCCTGATGGTGCTGGGCGCCGCCGCCTTCATCATGGCCGAGACGCTGCAGGTGCCCTACGGGACGATCGCCTTCGCGGCGACGATCCCCGGGATCCTCTACTTCGTCGCCGTCGGCGCCATGGTGCACTTCGAGGCGGCGCGCGAGGGCCTGCCGGTGCTGCCGCGCTCGGCGCTGCCGCGCCTCGGCGCCGTCCTCCGGCGCGACGTCCACCTGCTGGGGGGACCGACCGTGCTCGTGTGGTTCCTGGTCGACGGGCGCTCCCCGCTGTTCGCCGGCTTCTGGGCGCTGGTCAGCGCGTTCGCCCTGAGCCAGCTCCGCCGCGACACGCGCATCGACGCGCGGAAGATCCTGGCCGTCCTGCACGACAGCGCCCACAGCGCGATGCCCGTCGCGCTGGCCTGCGCCACCGTCGGCATCGTCGTCGGCGTCGTGTCGGCGACCGGCCTCGGCCTCAAGCTGGCCGGCGGGATCGTCAACATGGCGGGCGGCAGCATGCTGGCCACGCTGGCGCTGACGATGATCGCCGCGCTCGTGCTGGGCACCGGCCTGCCGACCTCGGCCACCTACATCATCACGTCGATCATGGCGGCGCCGGCGCTGGTCCAGCTCGGCATCCCGAAGCTGGTCGCCCACATGTTCGTCTTCTACTTCGGCATCCTGGCCGACCTCACCCCGCCCACGGCGATCTCGACCTACGCGACCTCGTCGATCGCCGGCGCCGACGTCTGGAAGACGCAGTGGACGGCGATGCTGCTGGCGCTGTCCGGGTTCATCATCCCGTTCTCGTTCGCGTACGATCCCGCGCTGCTGATGCTGGACGCCTCGCCGCTGGCGATCGCGTGGCGGACGCTCGCCGCGACGCTCGGCATCCTGATGCTGGCCGCCGGGATCATCGGCTACCTGTCGGCGCCGACGCGCCCGTGGGAGCGCGCCATGCTGCTGGCCGGCGCCCTGCTGCTGATCTTCCCCGGCGCCTGGAGCGACGCGGCCGGGCTCGCCGCCTTCGGCGTCGTCTACCTCTCCCAGCGTCGTCGCGGCGTGGCGGTCGGCGCGATCTCGGGTTAGAAAGGATCCGTCATGGGGTTCATGGACCTGCGGCAGTGGCTCGGACTGCTCGAGAAGAACGGCGACCTGCGCCGCATCGGCGCCGAGGTCCACTGGGACCGCGAGCTCGGCGCCGTGGCGCGGCGGGTGCTGGAGAAGAAGGGCCCGGCGCTGCTCTTCGAGAACATCACCGGGTACCCGAGCGGTCGCTGCACGAGACTCTTCACCGGCGGCCTCGGCGATCGCCGCCGGCTGGCGCTGGCCCTCGGCTTTCCGCGCGACGTGGGCAACGCCGAGCTGGTGCAGTACGTGATGGGCAAGAACCGTCAGACGATCGCGCCACGAATCGTCAAGACGGGACCGGTGAAGGAGGTGGTGGTCAAAGGCGCGGCCATCGACCAGAACGAATTCCCGGTTCCGCGCTGGCATCACCTCGAGGGCGGGCGCTACATCCACACGTTCTCCGGCATCGTCACGCGCGATCCCGACACGCGGGTGATGAACGTCGGGATCTACCGCGGGATGATCGGCCGGCCCGACACCGCCCCGATGCTGCTCATCAAGGGCGGCCAGTACTGGGGCCATCACTTCCAGAAGTATTCCGATCGCGGCGAGCCGATGCCGGTCGCGTGCGTCGTCGGCTGGGACCCGATCATGCCGTTCCTGGCGGGCTCGCCCATTCCGGCCGGCGTCTGCGAGTGGGACGTGATGGGCGCCTACCGGGGCGAGCCGGCCGAGCTGGTGCGCTGCGAGACCGTCGACCTCGAGGTGCCGGCCACGGCCGAGATCGTCATCGAAGGGCTGATCCGCGACGATCCCTCGGCGTGGGAGCTGGAAGGGCCGTTCGGCGAGTACACGGGCCACCTCTCCGACGTCCCGACGCCGAGGCCGACGATGAAGGTGACCTGCATCACCCATCGGCGTGACCCGATCTTCCGCGGATCGCTGGAGGGCACGCTGCCCGGCTCCTACAGCGAGAACAGCGTGATGTCGGCGATCCAGCGGGCGGGGATCGCCTGGAACATTCTCACGGGCGCCGGCATCCCCGGCATTCGCGACGTCCACGTCCATCCGATCACCAACGGCGTGAACATCGTCGTGCAGATCCGCAAGGCGTACCAGGGCCAGCCCAAGCAGATCGCCGCGGCGCTGTGGGGCAACAGCGCCGCCCAGTACCGCTACAAGCACGTGATCGTCGTGGACGACGACATCGCCCCGTCCTCCTACGAGCAGATCGACTGGGCGATCGCCCATCGCATGAATGCCGGCGAGGGCGGCCTCGTGGTCTTCCCCGGCATCTTCGGCTCGCCGATCGATCCGTCGACCCCGATGGAGGACCGCGACGTCAGCCGCCTCGGCACCGGCCTGTGGAATCGCGTGCTCATCGACGCCACGCGCTCCTGGAAGTTCGAGCGCCGGCCCGAGTGGGGCAACGAGCGCTTCCCGCCGACGGTGCGGCCGGCGGCCGAGGACGAGGCGCGGGTGCGCGCACGCTGGTCCGAGCTGGGCCTGGAGGATTTGGGATGAAGGTCACCGAGGTCCGGGCGATTCCGCTGGCGATCCCGCTCGCGAAGAGCACGCCGTCCTCGCCGTGGGCGGCGGGGCTGGCGCGCCAGATCCTGGTGCGCGTCACCACCGACGCGGGCCTGGTCGGCTGGGGCGAGTGCTTCGCCTACGGCGCCACGCTCGCGGTCTGCGACGTCGTCGACAGCGCCCTGGCGCCGCTGGTCGTGGGCCAGGACCCCGGCCAGATCGAGCAGCTCGTGGATCGCATGCACCGCACGCTGATGATCTGGGGCCGCCGCGGCCTGGCGATGATGGCGGTCAGCGGCGTCGAGCTGGCCCTGTGGGACCTGGCCGGCAAGGCCCGCGGCGTCCCGGTCTACCAGCTCGTCGGCGGGCTCTGCCAGTCGCGCGCCCGCGTGTACGCGAGCCTGCTGCGCTTCGAGACGCCGACCCAGGTCGCCCAGGCGGTGTCGGCCGCGCTCGTGCTCGGCTACACCGCGGTGAAGCTGCACCAGGTCGACGTCGACTCCGTGGCGGCGGCCCGCGAGGCCGCCGGCGCCGACGTCGAGATCATGCTCGACACCAACTGTCCGTGGACCGTCGAGGAGGCGATCCGCGTCGGGCGGCGGCTCGAGCGCTACGAGCTGCGCTGGCTGGAGGAGCCGGTGTGGCCGCCCGAGGACTACGCGGGGCTCGCGCGCGTGCGGCAGGCCGTCCGCATCCCGATCGCCTGCGGCGAGAACGAGGCGACCGTGTTCGCCTTTCGCGACATCGTGCGGGCGGGCGCGACCGACATCGTGCAGCCCAGCATCACCAAGGTCGGCGGGCTCCTGGAAATGAAGAAGATCGCCACGGTGGCCGCCGCCGCCAACGTGACGTTCGTGCCGCACTCGTTCTACTTCGGCCCCGGCCTGGCCGCCACGATCCACGTGGTGGCCTCCACTCCGGGCGTGCCGTACGTCGAGATGCCGCCCGGCCATCTCGTGACGCCATTGCTGGCCGAGCCGATCCGGTGCAACGGCGGCGTGGTGACCGTCCCCGAGCGCCCCGGCCTCGGCGCCGATCCCGATCCGGACGTCCTGACGCGTTATCCCTTCGGCCGCGAGGGCGCCAAGCCGTTCATCCTGACCTGATGCGCCTGCTCGTCTTCGACTTCGACGGCCTCATCCTCGACACCGAGGCGCCGGTGTACGACGCCTGGCAGGCGATCTACGCCGAGCACGGCCACACGCTGGCCTTCGAAAAATGGGCGGAGTGCATCGGCACCGTGGACGCCTTCGATCCCTGCGAGGACCTGCAGGCGCTCTGCGGCCGTCCGCTCGACGCCACCGCGCTGGAGCAACGCCACCGCGCGGACTGCGACGCGCTGATCGCCCTGCAGGCCGTCCTGCCCGGCGTGCGCGAGTACGTCGAGGAGGCTCGTCGCCTCGGCTTGCGCCTCGGCGTCGCCTCCTCCTCCAGCCGCGCGTGGGTCGAGGGTCACCTCACGCGGCTGGGCCTGCGCGAGCACTTCGACGTCGTCCGCTGTCGCGACGACGTGCCGGTCGTGAAGCCCGATCCCGCGCTCTATCTCGCGGTGCTCGCCGCCACCGGCGTTCCCCCGCGCGACGCCGTCGCGCTGGAGGACTCGCCCAACGGCGTGTGGGCGGCCAAGCGGGCGGGCCTGACCTGCGTGGCGGTGCCGAACCCGCTCACCGCCCGGCTCGACCTGGCGCACGCCGACGTCACGCTGCGCTCGCTGGCCGAGCTGCCGCTGTCCGAGCTGCTCGCCAGGCTGCGCGCGCGACGCGGCGCCTGAGGCGGGGCCAGCGGCGGCCGCCGGCCGCACGCTCGACGTACACGCAGTACGCCTCGCGTGCGGCCGGCGGGCGCCGCCTCGCATCTGGAGCGTTCGAGCAGCCGCCGACTGATCGGCGGAGATCAGGCCGGGGTGATTACGGGGCTTGGAGCGAGTTGGGGCCGTACGGGCTCAACTGCGGCCCGTTCGGTGAAAACGAGGGCGAGGCGTTCGGCGCATCCGGCTGGATGACGACGACGCTGGTGCCTGGCTGGACGGCGGCGAGGCGATCGACGGGCCGCTCGACCAGCACGATCGTGCGGCTGGTGGTTTGCACCTGACGACCGTCGTCGAACAGGATCACACCCGATCGCTCTTCCACTTGCTGAACCGTTCCGGTGAGCACCTCCTGCGCCCG